>NZ_WUBV01000063.1:185084-575157 GCF_009807105.1 Natrialba sp. INN-245
CAATCGTGTAAAGCAACGAGCCGACATTCGCGTACAGGCGTCGAAAACCACCTTACTGGAGCCCACGCTCGACACCAGGCTCGTGGGATCGAATACCAACACATATAATGCCAATATTATCAATTAGATAGTATCAAGTTGCTGCACCATAGATTTATACAGGTATTCGGCGTCGTCGGTACTATGATGGAACAGCAACCCGCGACCGAACGGATCGACGACCTCCCAACTAACATCGAGTCACCGCAGGGAAAGCTCGTCTACCTCTATCTCGAGGCGGCGGGCAACGCGACGGTCGACGACCTCAACCGCACGCTGGCGATGAACAAGATGTCGGTGCTGAGCGTCCTCGAAACCCTCTCGAGTCAAGGACTCGTTCGGAAAACCGGCGGCGAGTACACGGTCGGCGTCAGCCGGTGAAGGCGACCACACGCTTTTGTTCTCGAACACGATTCCAGACGCGGTCACCGGCCGTCCTCTCGAGCAGTGCCATCCGCCCCGTCTCGCGGTCTTCGATCCGAATCCGTGGTTCGAAGCCTTTATCCGCTCGGTAGGCCTCCGTTTTCGTAAGTAATCACAACCATGTCCGATAAACCCGCCTCAATGTACCGGGACATCAGTAAGCCGGCCTACACGCGCCGCGAGTACATTACTGGCATTCCCGGATCGAAGATCGCACAGCACAAGATGGGCGACATCCGTGCCGAGCCCGACGACTATCCGGTTCAGATCAGCCTCGTCACCGAAGAGGAGGTCCAGATCCGCCACGGATCGCTCGAGGCCTCCCGGCTCTCGGCGAACCGCCACATGCTCAAAAACGCCGGCGAGGGCAATTACAAGATGATCCTGCGCAAGTTCCCCCACCACGTCATCCGGGAGAACAAGCAGGCGACCGGCGCGGGTGCAGACCGTGTCTCCGACGGGATGCGCCAGTCGTTCGGCAAGATCGTCGGCACGGCCGCACGGATCGACAAGGGCGACCGAATCTTTACGATCTGGTGTGACGTCGACGACGCCGACTTCGCGAAGGAGGCGTTCCGCCGCGCGTACAACAAGATCACGCCGCCGTGTCGGATCGTCGTCGAGAAAGGCGAAGAGCAACTCATCGCCTGAGCCGAGAGCCGTCTCGATCGAACGGACACGTTTCTGTCGTCACAGACGCCGAGAGCCGTCTCGAGCGAACGGACTGTCAGGCTCCCCGCTCTACCGTCGTGGGGCTCTCCTCTCAAAACAGATTCCAGTTGGTCGCGAGGACCGCTCAGAACGATTGACATTCCATCTCCGGAGGGTCGATCGGGTCGATCTCTCCCCAGGAGTGGTAGTCGATGGTGCCGGCCTCGATCTCGACGCGACGGAGATAGCCCGTTTCGGTGCTCACGTAGTAGGTGATCGTTTCACTCTCGTCGATTTCGAAAACGTACATCTCCTCGCCGTCGATCGTGTCAGTGCCGACAGCCTCGACGTTGGCGTGTGCCCCGACGCGATCCTCGTGGTTCTCGACGTAAGCGTTTTCACTCGGACCTGCGTCTTCCGCGGGGTCTGCCTCCGGTGCAGGGTTTTTCATACACATCTCATCGGTGACGACGTAGTCGTCGCCGTCGACGAGGTACGTCTCCATCACCTGGCCGTCCACCGTCATCTCCTGATAGTAATCCCCCTGGTAAAAGCGGCCGTTCATTTCGACCTCCCCCTCGGTGCCGTCGAGTTCACTGAAACGCATCGTTATCGCATACGAGTTCGCGAACTCGATGTCGCCGAATGTCGTCTCACCGACACTAGCTGCGCCGTTGGCCCCACCCGCGGAGTCGTCGGCGCTTTCGGCCCCGGCTCCGTCGTCGCTACTGCCGTTTCCACCGTCTGCAGCTGAGTCGTCGTCCAGACAGCCCGCCACCACACCGAGGGAGACGCCGACAGAGAGCTGCATCCACCGTCGTCTCGTAACATTCCCTTCCATGAGAAACTCCTCCGAGCCAACCGACCTAAGTTTCATCTTACCTCGTGGTAACGTCGACGGTTACGTGGAGGTACCTTCTCCGACACTGTATTTTACCCTCGCTGCAACACTCGAGTATGATCGATCTGGCGGTCGCCAACGCCCAGGAGACGTTCCAGCGGATGTCGAAACCGCTCGAGGAGCGCGATATACAGGTACATCACGTGCCCGCGAGCGAGCGCGTGGTGGACCTCGCGACGCCGCCGTGGGAGCCGGACGAGTACGACGCCGGCTTCGTCTATCCGGGCCGACTCATGGAGGGTGGAGTCGCCGACGCGATGCTCGAGATTCCGTGGCTCAACGACCACGAAGCGGTGCTCACCTCGCGGAACAAAGCGGAAGTGGTGGCGCGACTCGGGCGAGCCGACCTGCCGGTTGCGCGATCGGTGTACGTCTCGAACGACGTGAGCGAAGCTACCTTGGCGGACGTCTTCGAGCGGTTCGAGCCGCCAGTCGTGATCAAGCCCAACTCGACGACGCGGGGCGTCGGCGTCGCGAAAGCCCACGATCTGGACTCGTTTCTCGGAATCTGTGATTACCTCTCGCTCGTCCACGACTACCGGGCGACGGGCGACCGCTCGTTTCTGGTTCAGGAGTACCTCCCCGACGCAATCGATTACCGGGTGATGGTCCTCGAGGGAGAGTACGTCGGCGCGGTCGAGCGCCGGCTGCCCGACGACGCCGTCGCGGAGGGCCAGTGGAAACACAACGTCCACCGCGGGGCCGAGGCGAGAGGGGTCGACCTCCCCGACGATCACCGCGAGCTGGCCGAGGCGGTCGCGGCCGAACTCGAGATTCCGTTTCTGGGCGTCGATTTACTCGAGACCGGAGATCGACTCGTCGTCAACGAGACGAACGCACGGCCGACGATCGACGAGGAGACGAAGTACGAGCCCGGGTTTTACGATCGGCTCGTAGAGGCGATCCGATCGACGGCGGACCGATCACCCCGATAGCTCGTCCGTTCGATACGCCACACGACTATCTCGCGGCGTTCGGTAGACGGCACTCCCGGATCGGCGGCCAGGCTTGTCACGGTTAGATGACAAAAACGGATATGACCGCGACGGTCGAGTTATTCGAGGCTGATATCGGACGATTCTTTGGCGGGTTCGAAGACGACCTCGAGGACGCCGTTGTTGTACGTCGCCGAGGCCGTGTGTTCGTTGACCCGCTGGGGCAGGGAGATGCGCTCGTCGTACTGGTGGTGGTCGCTACCTGCAGAGATCGTCAGCGTTTTGCCGTCACACTCGAGGTCGATGTGGTCTTTCTCGACGCCGGGAAGGTCGGCGACGACGCGGATCTCGCTGTCGGTTTCGTGGATATCGACGTGGGTGTCCATTCCGAAGCCGTTCTCGGCGGTGTTCGCGGAGTCGAAGTTGACGTTCGCGTCCGCTCCGTTCATCATCTCGTTCATCATCCGTTCGATCTCACGGAAGAGGTCGTCGAACGGTTCGTCGCGGTCGTCTCGTCGCATGGGTGTAGGTAAGGAGGGGAGGTGCAAAAACTTTCCGCGCGCGAAAACGATTAGTCCGCCGTCTGTCGATCGAGCGTTCGACTCTCGCGGCCGTCGAGTCGGCTGAAGCCGATGCCGAGAGTCTCGTTCGTGAGCGAGCGGCTTTCGGGGCCGGTGAGATGTCCCGAGAGGGCGCGGATCGCGTCGACGTTCTCGGGAACGACGTCGGACTCCTGGTGGATCGCCTGCATACAGTAGAGATCCCTGCCGCGAAGGGTGATCGACTCCTCCCAGACGCAGTTCTCCCAGATGTCGCCGCGGGGGCGACCGGCGTCGAGTGCGAAGTCCTTCAGGGTCCCCGCGCCGTCGATGCCGGCGTACTCGGGGATCGTGAGAATGCGATCTTCGGATCGGAGTCGGTCGCGAATCTCGGTGACGTCGTCGGGTTCGTTCTCGAGGGTGACGTTGACGGTGTGGACGTGCATCATCGTCGTCGGTACCTTCAGCCCGATGGTGTCGATGTCCAGTTTCGGGAAGATGGTCTGGACGTCAGGGCCGTGGTGTGAGGGAATCGAAATCGGATCCGGAACCGCGTCGTTGATCGGCCCTCGTCCGGTCTGGTCCGGATCGCCGCCGCGGCGAACCAGCGTGACGCGGGCCTTCTCGATACCGTAGTTCTCGTAGAGTGGTGCGAGAAACCGGGAGAGCCCGGTCGTGTTACAGGAGACGACACGCACGTAGTCGGCGTCCTCGGCCTCGTCGTAGTTGACGCGGGCGTTGAAACTGACTTCGGCGACGGTGGCATCCTCGCCACCCTGGAAGAGTGCGGGGGTGTCGTGGTGTTCGTAGAGCGGACGGTTCTCAGCACCGACGCCGGAGGGTGTCGCGTCGACCACGACGTCGCTTTCGGCGACGAGTTTGTCGACCGATCCAGCGAGGTCGATGCCGGCGGCGGCGAACTCGTGAGCACGGTCGTCGTCGGCAGCGTAGACGGGATATCCCGCTTCAGTTGCGCCGACGGCGACGTAGTTCGGACTGCGTTTCGCGACGCCACAGACCTCCATATCGGGTTGTGCACGGACCGCATCGGCGACGCGTTTACCGATGGTTCCGTATCCGTTGACTCCGACCCGTATCATACGAGTTACTCTCCACCGCCGACGCCCATAACCGTTTCGCAAATAATTTACAGATGTTAACTCGAAATCGAGTAACATGGGAAAAACTGGCAGAAGAAGGCGGCAAAGATGGAAAATGGTATGTGTGCATATGTATTTGAATTATGTTATTTTTTCGTTACTCCCGCTTCGAATACCTGGTTTCGAATCGTCTGTGTGGACCGTTCATCAACGTTTTGGATTGGACAACAAATTTAACGGCGGGGGGCATAGAACTCGTATATGAGTGAACATTCTTACGAGGGAGAGAACGGAAAGGAGAACTCGTTGCGTATCGGTCTCAACGGATTCGGGCGTATCGGACGGAACGTACTTCGAGCCTCACTCGAGTACGACAACGTCGAGATCGTCGCGATCAACGACGTGATGGCCGACGACGACATGGAGTACCTCGCCCAGTACGATTCCGTCCACGGCCGACTCGATGACGTTTCCCGCGACGGTGACGTGCTCTCGGTCGACGACCACGAGATTCAACTGCTCTCCGAGCGCGATCCCACCGATCTCCCGTGGGACGACCTCGAGGTCGACGTCGCGTTCGAGGCGACCGGCCTGTTCCGCACACACGACGACGCGGCCCAGCATCTCGAGGCCGGTGCCGAGAAAGTGATTATCTCCGCGCCGCCGAAAGGCGAGAAGGAGGTCCAGACGATCGTCTACGGCGTCAACCACGACGAGTACGACGATGCAGATATCGTCTCGAACGCCTCCTGTACGACGAACTCCGTCGCGCCGGTCGTTAAGATCTTAGACGAGGAGTTCGGCATCGAGTCCGGCCTCCTGACGACCGTCCACGCCTACACCGGCACGCAGAACCTGATCGACGGCCCGCTTGGCAAGCGCCGCCGCGGCCGTACCGCCGCCGAGAACATCATCCCGACGTCGACCGGCGCCGCCATCGCTACCACCGAAGTGCTCCCACAACTCGAGGGGAAACTCGACGGGATGGCGATGCGCGTCCCCGTACCCAACGGCTCGATCACCGACCTCACCGTGGACCTCGCCGAAGACGTCACCGAGGAGGAACTCGCCGACGCGTTCCGCGAGGCTGCAGACGGCGAACTCGCTGGCGTCCTCGGCTACACCAACGACGAGATCGTCTCCCGTGACATCGTCGGCCTGCCGTTTTCGTCCTACGTCGACCTCGAGTCGACGATGTCCCTCGACGGTGGCCTCGTGAAGATCCTCACCTGGTACGACAACGAGTTCGGCTTCTCGAACCGGATGCTCGACCTCGCGACGTACATCGCCGCCGAATCCGAGGACGTCGGCCCCGAGGAAGCGCTCGCTCACTAACTCGTTCTTTCACGTTTAAGCGATTCGATACACCAGTTATTCACAATGACGACGTTCCAGACCGTAGACGACCTCGAGCGCGGCCAGCGACTGCTCGTTCGCATCGATATCAACGCCCCCGTCGAAGACGGGGTCGTCCAGGACAACCGCCGGTTCGCCCGTCACGCCGAGACGATCGCCGAACTACTCGAAAACGACCACGCCGTTGCCATCCTCGCCCACCAGGGACGACCCGGCCGAGAGACGTTCGTTCCGCTCGAGGGACACGCCGAGATCCTCGCCGACCACCTCGGCCGCGAGGTCGAGTACGTCCCCGACACCTTCGGTGAGGAGGCCCTCGAGGCGATCGACGACCTCGACTCTGGCGACGTGCTCGTCCTCGAGAACGCCCGGATGTGCGACGAGGAACTGCCCGAGGAAGACCCGGAGGTCAAGGCGGAGACGGAGTTCGTCCGGACGCTCGCACCCGAGTTCGACGCCTACGTCAACGACGCTTACTCGGCGGCCCACCGCTCGCACGCCTCGCTCGTCGGCTTCCCACAGGTAATGGACGCCTACGCGGGCCGTGTGATGGAAGCCGAGTACACCGCGAACTCCGCGATCCAAGAGCGCGAGTTCAACGGCCCCGTCACCATGGTGCTGGGCGGCACGAAAGCCGAGGATCTTATCCCCGTCATCGAGCAGGTCGACGACACCGTCGACCGGTTCTGTCTCGGCGGCATCGTCGGCGAACTCTTCTTGCGCGCCGACGGTCACGACGTCGGCTACGACGTCGACGGCACCGACTTTTTCGACCACCAGTGGGACGACCATCGGGAGACGATCGAACGCGTTCTCTCCGAGTACGGCGACCGTCTCCACCTCGCGAGCGACCTCGCCTACGAGGACGTCGAGGGCGAACGCGCCGAGAAAACTGTCGAAGAGATCGAGAAGGCGACCTCCTATCTCGACGTTGGAGGTGAGACCACCGGCGAGTACGTCGATCTCGTCGGCGACTCGGAGGCCGTCTTCGTCAAGGGCGCACTCGGCGTCTTCGAGGACGAACGCTTTGCCGACGGCACCGTCGACGTCCTCTCGGCGATCGCCGAAACGGACTGTTTCTCCGTCGTCGGCGGCGGCGACACGGCCCGCTCGATCGAGATGTACGACCTCGATGAAGACGACTTCTCGCACGTCTCGGTCGCCGGCGGTGCCTACGTCCGTGCACTGACCGGTGAGGGGTTGGTCGGCGTCGACGTCCTCGAGCAGGCCGACTGAGCGGGGCTGTTATCGGCGACCGATCTTCCGGTGATCTCATAGGGGTTATCGTAGCCTACCGAGGGTCTCGAAACCGGACCTTCGGCACTGTCTCTCGGTTCTCCAGCGAGAAACTCTGAACTTCTACGATAACCCCTATCACCGGTACAACACTCCCCCTGTACGGAGTCGAAGGGAAGACCTTTCGTTCGTCCTCCCGGATGCACGCGTATGTCCGAACTCCGAGCCGCCGCCGAAACGGCCGTCCAGGAGTGTCTCGAACTCGCATCCGAGGAATCCTGCGTCGTCGTGACCGACGACGAGCGCGAGCCCATCGGCGAGGCACTGTACGAGGTCGCACGCGAGATCACCGACGACGCCACCGTCGTCCGGTATCCGCCGGGCGAGCAACACGGTGCCGAACCGCCCGCACCCGTAGCCGCCGCCCTCGGCGGTGCCGACGCCTTCCTCGCGCCGACGACCAAGAGTTTGAGTCACACCCGCGCACGCTCCGACGCGACCGACGACGGGGCTCGCGGGGCGACGCTCCCGGGAATTACCGAGGAGGTGTTCGTCGCCGGTCTCGACGCCGACTACGACCGAATCAGCGAGGAGTGCGAGCGGACGCTCGAGCGGGTGGCCGGGGCCGACGAGATTCGCGTGACGACCGATCGAGGCACCGATATCACGTTCGAGCTGGGCGACCGCGAGTGGTTCGACGACACCGGCGACGTGAGCCAGCCGGGATCGTTCTCGAACCTCCCTGCCGGCGAGGTGTTCATCAGCCCCGAATCGGCCGACGGCACCTACGTCGTCGACGGCACGATGCGCCCACACGGCCTGCTCGAGGCGGGCCAGGAACTCGAGTTTGTCGTCGAGGACGGCTTCGTCACCGAGATTTCAGACGACGAGATCCGCCAGCAGGTCGAGGAGGCTGCCGAAGACGCCGGCGATGTGGCGTACAATCTCGCCGAACTCGGCATCGGGACGAACGTCGGCGTCACCGAACTCGTCGGCTCCGTCCTGTTAGACGAGAAGGCTGCAGGTACCGTTCACATCGCCATCGGCGACAACGCCGGCATCGGCGGCGAGACCGACGCGCCGCTCCATCTCGACGGAATCATCCGCGAGCCGACGGTGTTCGTCGACGGCGAGGAACTCACGTTGCCGTCAGCGTAGGATCGAACGCCGATCCGGTCTCGAGGCGATATTTCTGTTCTCGCTGATTCTCGTGACTGTACAGTATCGAGGTCGGGGTTGGGGCTACTGGTGGTCTGTCAGTGTACCCCATCGACCACGACGACGTACGATTCCATCGGTGAGACCACTCCGTCGTCGTCGCGATACGTCTCCAACGCATCCTCGAGGGTCTGGATCAGTTCGTCCCACACCGATCGCTCGGTAGCTGCGAGTGAGTCGGCGACCGGTGAACTCGCCGCCTCGCGGCGGACGAACTCCGCAACCGACGGGTATCTGACCGACCCGATCTCGATGGTGACCGACACGTCGTCGAACCCCGCGTTCAGGACCAGCGCTTGGAGATCCTCCCCGTCCCACGTAGGGAACGGAGAACGCATCACCGCCCCGGCCTCGTCACCGATACGTCGCTCGAGGGCGTCGGCCAACGCCACGTACGCGGGCTGGTACTCGAGCGATCGCCAGACGAAAAGCGCCAGACACCCGTCCGATGTGAGAACCCGACGCATCTCCTCGAGTGCCGCGACGGGATCGTCGAAGAACTGGAGGGCCTGTTGACAGCAGACGACGTCGAACGTCCCATCGTCGAACGGCAGATCGGTGGCGTCTCCCGTTCGCCACTCGATCGACGACTGGACGTCTGTGGCAGTTTCTTCTGCCACTGCGAGCATCCCCTCGTTGACGTCGAGGCCCACGACGGAGCCACTATCGCCGACCGACGGCGCCACACGACGCGCCACAATGCCGGTCCCGCAAGCGACGTCCAGGACTCGATCCCCCTCGTGGACGTCACTGACCTCGACGAGCCGATCCGCCCAGGGCGCGAAAATCGGCGGGACCAGATACCGTTCGTATGCTTCGGACGCGTTCTGTTCGATCTGCCAGCCGGATTGACGAGCGGGATTACTCACGTGCGTTCACCCGAAATCGAGTACGCCGCGACCAGACGTATACATGTCTAGTGAAATATTTCACGCCGTGAAAGCCCGATCCTCGAGACCGATTTCGTTGGACCGCTGATCAGTGGACTGATACGGTTTACTGTACGTCATTCCGGCGCAACCGCGACCCGGGCGGCGGTTGCGCCAGTACATCGTTACAGTAATCCGCATGACTCGAGCGAGCGGACGTCGTCTGCGTCCTCGAGCGGTCGGGCGTTGTCTCGGAACTGCTCGTAGTGGGACTTCGCCCACGTACACATCTCGTCGCTTCCGGTGTCGACCAGTGACCGCAACGCTCCCGTCTCCGGGTCGTAACAGCAGATGCAGACCCGCTCGTCGAACAGACTGATGCCACACCGATCGTCGAGCGGAAGCTCGTCGTGTACCAAGACGGTGTAGTTGGCACGCGTCGCCGTCTCCGCGACCGTTCTTTCGTCCCACGAGAGGAGCTCCTCGAAAACCGCAGGCGGGTAGATGTACTCGCACTCGAGACCATCCTGGATGTGATCGAAAAACGGCTCCAGGTTCCCCGATTTGAGCAGCGCCATGCCGAACCCGTACATCGTCTCCGACTCTGCGAGCAGTTCAGCGAGACGGTCGACGGGCTCGTACGGATATCCGGGCCCTGGCTGGGAGACCACCACGTCGGTGACCGAGCCAACGGTGAACCCGTCGATCTCGCGTGGCAGCCACGGCCAGACCTCCCGGAGTCGCCGCTGGGACGCCATTGCGTCCCTGAACTCCTCGAACCGGGCGGCCACGAACTCTCCCAGTTCGGTGAGCTGATACGTCCGCCCATCTCGTTCGATCCACCGGCGATCCTGGAAATCGGAGAGGATTCGTCCCATCGTCGGGGAGGACGCGCCAGTTGCAACGCGCAGGTCATCCCGGTCACACGAACCCCCTGCCAGTGTAGAGAGCACCTCGACGCGATGGGTCGAACTGACGAGGAACTCGATGTCGTCGTGTGTCCCGTCCATAGTCGTGTTGGGTGTTGGCACACAATAACCGTATGGCTAAAGGTCTCGTTGATGGTGAATTGCGCCCATTCTCACCGGCGCCCAGTTCAATCGTCTTTTACGCACGTAGCGTCTACGACGCGGTATGACTGATATTCCGGACCGCGTCCCGACGCCCTGTCCGTCGTGTTCGCCGGACCTCGAGACGGTCCACGAGGTGCTCACCACGACCGAGGGTGGCGGAACTGTCACCGTCCGCTGTAGCGAGTGCGGGCACGTTCACAAGGTCCAGCCCGAACGGACCCGTGAGGTCACGCTCGACGTCGTCGTCTCCCAGGAGGGCGAGTCGTTCACCGCGAACGTCACTGTTCCCGAAGAGGAAACCCTCGAGGTCGGCGACGAGTTCATCCTCGAGACCGACGAAGTGCTCTCGACCGTCCGCGTCACCAGCCTCGAGTTGGACCGACAGCGCCGCACCGAGGAGGCCGACGCCGACCGGATCGAGACGGTCTGGAGCCGCGAGGTCGACAACGTCGCGGTCAACGTCACCGTCCACCCACAGGACGGCTCGAGAGACGACAGTCGCTCGATTACGGTCCACGTTCCCGGCGACTACGAGTTCGAAGTCGGCGCGGTCGAGAGCTTCGGCGACGACGAGTTCGAGATCGACGCCGTCGTCGTCCGCGACGACGCCTCGGGCTACCACCGCGACCGCTACGAGATGGAGGGCGATACGGTCCTCGCGAAGGACACGAATCGCGTCTACGCCTACGACGAGACGAGCAGCGCGTGGTCAGCCTGGTAGTTGTCACCGTCTCCATCCTCGTGACGATTCTGACAGCCACGACTCGTCCCCGTCGCTGCCGCCGACCGCCCGACACACTCCGAAGACGACGAGCGACCCACAGCCTTCTGCCGGCGAGGGAGTAGCCACTGGCATGTTCGATCGGTTCGGCTCCGACGACGTCGATGACTACGGGGCTGCCCGGAAGCGGATGGTCGCGACCATGGCCGACACACTCGGCGTCGAATCCGTCGACGAGGTCCTCGAGATCGGAACCGGCTGTGGCTACCACGCCGCCGTGACCGCCGAAATCGTCGGCCTCGGGAACGTCTACAGCGTCGAGTACAGCGAGGAACTCGCACAGCGGGCCCGAGAGACACTCGCCGACACCGGCGACGGAGACGTCTCGATCCGCGTCGGCGACGGCCGTCGTGGCTGGGACGAGCACGCGCCGTACGACGCCGCGTACGCCACCTGCGCGATGGCCGAGTTCCCGGACCGAGTCGTCTCCCAGGTTCGTGTCGGCGGCGAGTTGCTCGCGCCGATCGGGCGGAGACGCCAGACGATCGTCCACGCGACGAAACGCGAGGGCGGCACCTAGAGCGCAGCGAACACGGCGGCGTCCGGTTCGTCCAGGTGCGCGGGTGACGGCTACGAGCGACGACGACCTCGTCCTCGATCGGTTCGAGCTACGACAGGATCGGACCGCGGTCAGCCACGTTCGAGCAAGCGCGCCATTGATACCGACGGAGGGGATAGCTCAGGTATGGACCCTGCGGTACTGCGGGCGGATATGGTCGACGGGCTCGAGTCCCCGCCCAGAGACGTCCTCTCCGACGACGCCGTCGCCACTGCGATGTGTACGGTTCCCCGCCACGAGTTCGTCGGCGACGAGCGAACCGCGTACGCGGACCGCGACCACGATGTCCTGGGAACTCGTGTGCTCTCCCCGAGTACGGTCGCCCGACTGTTCGAAGCTCTCTCAGCAACGGACGGCGATACTGTTCTGATCGTCGGTGCCGGCGTCGGCTACACCGCCGCGGTCGCAGCCGAACTCGTCGGCGAGACGAACGTCCACACGGTCGACATCGCGCGCCCGCTGGTGTTCGAATCACGGGCGAACCTCGCCGAGGCCGGCTACGACGGCGTCCTCGTCGATTGGCGAGACGGCGCCGACGGTCTCTCCGAGTACGCCCCGTTCGATCGTATCCTGCTCGAGGCCGCCGCAGTCAGACCCCCGCGCAGGCTGGTGGAGCAACTGACCAACGGCGGTCGACTGGTCTTTCCCTGTGGAACCCACCGACAACGACTCGAGGCGGTCTCGAGCGACGGCGACCGGAACCGATTCGGTGCGGTCTCGTTCGACCCGCTACTGATCGACGGCGAACAACACGGGGCCGTCGAACGAAACCGCACCGCTCGTGAGGATCGGGAACACGCGAATCGAAACGCCCAGTCTCGACGCGGATGGCAATTCGAGTGGATCGAGTGGGAGTCGTCTCTAGGGGGGTAACGTTCGGAAAGTGGGGGTGGGGGGATTGGGGGTGGCGACAGTCTACCGTTGATCGCCATTTCTTCGTACTGCCTGCCGGGGATTAAACATACTCTTTATTTGTTTAGCAACGTCAGCATCACTCCTCTAATTATTTAGTATCGGCGTCGAACACCAGCGAGACGAGCGTCCGTTCCGCCGCCCGAAGGTGATAGTGGTACGTGGGCGGGGAGATCTCGAGTGCATCCGCGATGTTCTCTCCCGTGGTCTCACGGGGCCACTCGAAGAACCCGCTGTAGTGTGCGGCTTGCAACGCTTCGAACTGCTTGTCGGTCAACAGATCCTCGAGTCGGGTGTCGAGTCGACCCACCGACTGCGTGCTCGTCGTCTCGCGGCGGGCGACTAGTTCCGTCTCGGGGTGTGCCTCCTCGATCGCTTCGATTACTGACCGTGCTTCGACGCTCTGTGGGAGCTCGAGGACGAGCGTCGACGTTCCGCCGTCGGCAGTCGCGGCGCGCAATCGCACGTCGTACGTCCGAAGTACGTCCAGAAGTGGCGACGACGTGATCGTCACCTCGAGGAGACTCCGACTCTCGCCCTCGGAGACGACCGACGCCGTGTCGATCGACGCCCGCTGATCCTCGAATTCGGCCAGCTCCGCCGGCGACGGTGTGCCGACGATCGCGACGACGGTCTCTCCTCTGTCGATCAGCCCCTCGAGCGTGATCCGTTCGCCGACGGTCGACGAGAGCCGGTTGAACAGGAGTCGCGAATCGTGACACTCGAGTTCGATCTCGATGCGGCTGTCGGTGAGCATCGCGCGCGTCCGTTCGACCATCCGAATCGCGTGACCGATCGTCTCCCCGAGTTCGGCGAACACTTCACGCTCCCCATCGCCGATCGAATCGACGCCGCTGACGTGGACGAGCAACACGCCGTAGTGGCGTTCGTCGTCGACCAGCGGGACCGCCAGCACTGTCTGATAGCCGTACGTCAGTGCGTCCGTTCGACGGCGGTCCCAGCCATCGGCCTCGAGAACGTTCTCGACGACTCGAACCCCCTCGCGCTCGAGGGTTTCGTCGACGAGAACTGTCTCCGGCGCTCGCTCACCGTCGGCGCGGATCCGATCGATGTACACCGCTTCGATCCCTGCCCACTCGGCCGGCACCGGTGGATCGCTCTCGCTGTCGGCGATCCAGGCGAATCGGTATCGCTCCGTATCGGCGAGCCGTTCACAGACCGTTCGCTCGATCTCGGCCCGCGTCGAGGCGCGCGTCACGCCCTGGTTGATTTCGCGAATCACTTCGTTGATGTGATTCAACCGCGTCAGCTCCTCGTTCTGTCGTGCCAGCGTTCGGTCGTGTTCACGAACTAGCTCCTCGCGCTCCGCACGGTCGAGTGCCGTCTCGGTGTTGGCTCCCAGAATGTGTACCAGTTCGATCATCGTCTCGTCGAAGCCGTCGCCGTCTTCCGTTCCGACGACCAACACGCCGTGTGATCCCAGCGGCTCGATCAGTTCGCTTCGACAGTACGAGTTCATCGTAATTCCGTCCGCGCTCGGTAGGTCGCCGTGGTAGACGCTTTCGCCCGCGGAGAACGCATCCCAGACGTGCCCATCGCCGCGTTCGACCGTCGACGTCGAATCGACGAGTTCCCGTCCCGTCCCTGCAGCCGAGACGTACTCGAGAACGCCCTCGTCCGGCTCGAACACGTACGCTACCGCCACGGCGACGTTGAGAATCTTCGCCGCCGTCTCGACCGCCTCCTGATAGATCTCCCGTTTCGTTCCGGCACGCATCAGATTCCGGGTCGTCTCGTGGAGTGTCGCCAGCGTCCGCTCGTACCGTCGCTTGTTCTCCCGAAGCTCGATCTCGGTCCGATACTGCGAGACCGCGTTCGTGATCTGATTCGCCAGCAGCGTGTACTGTTCGTTTCCAGTTCCCTTCTGGAGATACTGGGTTACGCCCGCAGCGATCGCCTCACTCGCGACGTCCTCCGATCCTCGTCCGGTAAAGAGGATAAACGGAAGCTCCGGATCGGTCGAACGAACCCGCTCTAACAGCTCGATCCCGTTCCGTTCGGGCATCTCGTAGTCACTGACGATGCAGTCGACCTCCCGATTGTCGAAAACCTCGAGTGCCTCGTCGGCACTCGCCGCGGGTACCGAGACGATCGAGTCGTGTTCTCGCTCGAGCATTTCGCCGGCCAACTCCGCGAAGCCGGGTTCGTTGTCGACGACGAGGACGGTGATCGGATTCGTCATAGTCTGGGGGAGGTCTGCTCTCGATGGAGCGATACTCGATCGAATACTAAATGATTAGTGCTATCGAAACCGTCTTCTATTCAGTTCGGAATGGTGCCGGTAAACTCGTACGCGTCCGCCCAGTTTATCGACGGGTGGTTGATCTCCGACTCAAATCGCAACTCCATTTTCTGCTCGTTCGCGTCGCTCGCATCGATCCAGTAGCAGGTCTCGGTCGGCGGGTAGTAGACGAAAAATGCGTCTATCTCGCCGCTGTACGTTTCCTCGTGATATGCTCCGTCTTTCGTCGTCTGGGTATGAGTATTGAACCGGATCGTTCGCTCCTTGTTCGACCACGCGGTCTTACACTGGATCCGATACAGTCGAAACCCATCGTCGACCACGAGATCGTACTTGTCGTTGTCTCCGAACGGAATCGAAACGCTGTGTCCGCTCGAGACGAGTTCTGAGATCGCCCTCGCTTCGGTTTTGTCGCCGATATCCTTCGAGTTACCCATGTGGATTGTAGATTCACTTTCAGTGAAAAAGACGAGGACGAGACTCGTTTCTCGCGCTATTAACCTGCAGGCCGGAGCAATATTTGTACCACGGTCGCTCTGTTCTCCATTGCTCCCCAGTTCAAATTCCTGTTGAGGTTTTTACAGCCAAGCGACTCGCTCCGCTCGTCGTCGTAGTCCCCGAAAAACGCCCGGAGCGGGATTTGAACCACGGTCGTTCCGCTCAACTCGTTCGCTGCACTCCCTGATTCAAATCCCTGTTCGCGTTTCTCGATTCCGTCCTCGCTCGTCGCTTGGGCTCCTCGCTCGGTGTTGGAATCGAGAAAACGCCCGGAGCGGGATTTGAACCCGCGTCACAACCGTGACAGGGTTGTATGATGGGCCACTACACCATCCGGGCTTACGACTCAGGTTTTCCCGGTGAGGGTATTAAGGGTTTTGCTCTGGTTTCCTCCGCTGTTCGAGACGGTCCGTCGACCAGGGTTGTCAACGGTAGCACACGATCCCGACGACCCCACCCGCTCACGAGTCGATGATAATTCCTCGGGCGAACTGTGACACACGGAACAGTCACGGCCAGTTTGCTGGTCGTTCTGAGAACGAATTCCGAGAAGCGCCCGGAGCGGGATTTGAACCACCTGAACTTCGCTCACTACGTTCGCTCGCTCCGTAGTTCGAATCCCTGTTGAGGTTTTTTACAGACAAGCGACTCGCTTCGCTCGTCGTCGTAGTCCCCGAAAAACGCCCGGAGCGGGATTTGAACCCGCGTCACAACCGTGACAGGGTTGTATGATAGGCCACTACACCATCCGGGCTTACGACTCAAGGTTGCCCGGTCGAAGTATTAAGGCTTTCCAATCGGAGCCCGTGTGGTACGGTGAATCGGGCCACGGCAGCCGGCGATTCACCCCCCATGATCGTGCCACTTCTTCACACGACCCACAAGGAATTTAACCGAGAATCGGGAACTGCTAGGTGTGATCGGCACTCCCGGTCAGGGACGCCCGGTCGGTTAGCCCCGCTTCTGGCTCGAGTTAGTAACCGTTAAATGCGTGCCGCCGTTAAGACCCTGTAGTATCTCGTGACAGCCACTTCTCTCCCAATAGCCCGCAGGCACATCGACACTCACACCGACACATGGTAGACGTAAGCCAACACGAACTCGTTCCGGAGCATACGATCCTCGAGGAGGAGGTCCTCGAGGAGGTGCTCACGGAGTACGACATCGATCGCACAGACCTTCCCAAAATCAAACGGACCGATCCCGCGATTCCGGACGACGCGGAGACCGGCGACGTCATCAAGATCGTTCGCAACTCACGGACGACCGACCAGGCAGTCGTATATCGACTTGTGGTGGAATAAATGGCAATGGAACTCGACCGCGACAAACGACGGGACATTTCACGCGAATATTTCTCGAAGGAACGGCTCGCAGAACACCACTATCGGTCCTTTAACGCCTTCCTGAATCGGGGCATGCAGCAGGTCGTCGACGAGAAGGAGACGATCGACACCGACATCGGTGATAAGGAAGGCGAGGAGCCGGTTCACGTCGAACTCGGCGACGTCCGTGTCGTCACGCCACGCGTTCGCGAGGCTGACGGCTCGGAGGAACTGCTGTATCCACAGGAGGCACGACTCCGAAACATCACCTACTCCGCGCCCGTCTTCATGGAGATGTCCATCGTCAAAGGCGAGGAGGGCGACGAACGGGTCGTCGACTCGACGGAGACGAAGATCGGCCGGATGCCGATCATGGTCGGCTCCGAGAAGTGTAACATCGCCGGTTTCTCCGACGAGGAACTCATCGAGATCGGCGAAGACCCCGCCGACCCCGGTGGCTACTTCATCGTCAACGGCTCCGAGCGAGTCCTGATGACCAGCGAGGACTTGGCACCGAACAAGATCCTCGCGGAGTACGACACCAAGTACGGCGACGAGATCCAGGTCGCCAAGACCTTCTCCCAGCGTCGTGGCTACCGGGCGCTCGTGCTCTGTGAGCGCACCCGCGACGGCTTACTCGAGGTCTCGTTCCCCTCCGTCTCCGGCAGCATCAACTTCGTCACGCTCGTGCGTGCGCTTGGCCTCGAATCGGACGAAGAGATCGTCCACAAGGTCTCGAACGACCCCGAGGTCGTCAAGTACATGCTCGAGAACTTAGAGGAAGCGGACGTCCAGACCGAAGAGGAGGCCATCGAGACGCTCGGGAAGCGCGTCGCCTCCGGGCAGGGAAAGAACTACCAGCTCAAACGAGCGAACTACGTCATCGACCGCTACCTCCTGCCACACCTTCACGAGGACGGCGTCGACGAGGAAGACGTCCGGATCAACAAGGCACACTATCTCTGTCGGATGGCAGAGGCCTGTTTCGAACTCGCACTCGGACGCCGCGAATCCGACGACAAAGACCACTACGCAAACAAGCGTCTGAAGGTCTCCGGGGATCTGATGAAAGACCTCTTCCGGACGGCGCTGAACAAGCTGGCCCGGGACGTCAAATACCAGCTCGAGCGTGCGAACATGCGAAATCGGAACCTCTCCGTTTCGACCGTGGTTCGGTCGGACGTGCTCACGGAACGCTTAGAGCATCCGATCGCGACGGGTAACTGGGTCGGGGGTCGTTCCGGCGTGAGCCAACTGGTCGACCGGACCGACTTCATGGGTGTGCTTTCACACCTGCGCCGACTGCGCTCGCCGCTTTCGCGCTCACAGCCACACTTCGAGGCACGGGACCTCCACGCGACCCAGTGGGGACGCATCTGTCCCTCGGAGACACCCGAGGGGCCGAACTGTGGGTTGGTAAAGAACTTCGCACAGGCGATGGAACTCTCCCAGAACGTCGAGGACGAGCAGGCGCTGAAACGCGAACTCGCCTCGATGGGGGTACAGGGCATTCCGGGTATCGAGGGAATCGAACGATCGACGCCGGCAGACGACTAAACACATGAGCAGCCAACAACGAGAAGCCAAAGTCTACGTCAACGGGTCGCTGGTGGGGACCCATCCCGATCCGCACGAACTCGCAGAACAGATCCGCGAAGCGCGTCGCATCGGCGACGTCAGCGAGATGGTCAACGTCTCGGTCAAAGAACGTACCCGCGAAGTGATCGTCAACGCCGACGCAGGTCGCGCTCGTCGCCCGCTTTTGGTCGTCGAGAACGGCGAACCACGCATCTCCGAGGCGGAAATCGAGGCGGTTCGCGACGATGACCTCGAGTTCGAGGATCTCGTCTCCCACGGCTACATCGAGTTCATCGACGCCGAGGAAGAAGAGGACATCTACGTGGCGGTCGACGAGGACGATCTGAACGAGAAACACACTCATCTCGAGATCGATCCCTCGCTGATCTTCGGGATCGGTGCGGGGATGATCCCGTACCCAGAGCACAATGCCTCGCCCCGCATTACGATGGGGGCAGGAATGGTCAAGCAGTCGTTGGGCCTCCCCAGTGCGAACTACCGGATCCGACCGGATACGCGCCAGCATTTGCTGCATTACCCGCAGCTATCGATGGTCAAGACCCAGACGACCGAACAGATCGGTTTCGACGAGCGGCCCGCAGCCCAGAACTTCGTCGTCGCCGTGATGAGCTACGAAGGGTTCAACATCGAGGACGCGCTGGTCATGAACAAAGCCAGCGTCGAGCGTGCACTCGCCCGGTCGCATTTCTTCCGGACCTACGAGGGCGAAGAACGACGCTACCCCGGTGGTCAGGAGGATCGCTTCGAGATTCCGAGCCAGGACGTTCGCGGCGCTCGCGGCGAGGAGGCCTACGCGCACCTCGACGAGGACGGTCTCGTGAATCCGGAGACCCGGGTTGACGAGAACAGCGTCTTGCTCGGGAAGACCTCCCCGCCACGGTTCTTAGAGGAACCAGACGACATGGGCGGACTCTCCCCACAGAAGCGCCGAGAGACGAGCGTGACGATGCGCTCCGGAGAGAGTGGCGTCGTCGATACCGTTACACTGATGGAAGGCGAGGACGGCTCGAAGCTCTCGAAGGTCTCCGTGCGCGACGAGCGAATTCCCGAACTCGGGGACAAGTTCGCGAGTCGCCACGGCCAGAAGGGCGTCGTCGGCCACCTCGCACCACAGGAGGACATGCCCTTCACCGAGGAAGGCGTCGTGCCCGACCTCGTCTTGAACCCACACGCACTGCCCTCGCGGATGACCGTCGGACACATCTTAGAGATGATCGGCGGTAAACTCGGCGCGATGGAGGGTCGGCGAGTGGACGGCACGCCGTTCCTCGGCGAGGACGAGGACGAACTCCGCAACGGACTCGAGGCCAACGGCTTTGACTCCGCGGGCAAGGAGACGATGTACTCCGGCGTCACCGGAGAGAAGATCGAGGCCGAAATCTTCGTCGGGATCATCTTCTACCAGAAGCTCTACCACATGGTCTCGAACAAGCTTCACGCTCGCTCGCGCGGGCCGGTGCAGGTGCTCACCCGCCAGCCCACTGAGGGTCGCGCTCGCGAAGGTGGGCTCCGTATCGGGGAGATGGAACGGGACGTGTTCATCGGTCACGGCGCGGCGATGACGCTCAAAGAACGACTGGTCGACGAATCCGACCGCGAGGAGGTCTACATCTCGGCCGAAACCGGTATGATCGCGGTCCAGGACGTCAATCAACGTCGTGTCTACGACCAGCTCACCGGGGACGAAAGCGACATCCACCGCGTCGAAATCAGTTACGCGTTCAAACTGTTGCTCGACGAGATGATGGCACTCGGCATTCGACCACGGCTCAACCTCAAGGACGCAGTCTAATATGTCAATTCAAACACCAAAAGAAATCGACGAGATCGAGTTCGGGCTCATGGACCCGGAGACGTATCGGGACCTCTCGGTCACGAAGGTCATTACGGCGGACACCTACGACGACGACGGGTTCCCCATCGATATGGGGCTGATGGACACGCGTCTGGGCGTCATCGATCCGGGTCTCGAGTGTCCGACCTGTGGACAGCATTCGGGATCGTGTCCGGGTCACTTCGGACACATCGAACTTGCCGCGCCGGTCATTCACGTCGGCTTTACGAAACTCATCCGTCGACTGCTGCGTGGGACGTGCCGAGAGTGTTCGCGACTGTTGCTCACCGAAGACGAAAAGCAGGAGTTTCGCGACCGGCTTTCGGAAGCACACCGTCTCGGTCGTGATCCACAGGACGTACTGAAAGCGGCGATTCGACAGGCACGGAAGAAAGATCGATGTCCTCACTGTGGGGAGGTTCAGTACGATATCGAACACGAGAAGCCGACCACGTACTACGAGGTTCAGCAGGTTCTGACCAGCGAGTACTCCCAGCGCATCGCGGCGGCAATGCAAGGCGGCGAGGACGGCGAGCGGACGACGCCGGACGAACTCGCCGAGGAGACCGACATCGACATCTCGCGGGTCAACGAGATCCTCTCTGGCTCGTTCCGGCCACGGGAGAGCCAGCGGGCGGCGATCGAATCGACGCTCGATATCGATCTCACCGAGGAGGACACGAACAAGCTGATGCCGAGTGATATTCGGGACTGGTTCGAGGCGATCCCGGACGAGGACATCGAGGTGCTGGGCATCAACTCCGAGCGCTCGCGTCCCGAGTGGATGATTCTCACCGTGTTGCCGGTTCCACCCGTGACGACACGGCCGTCGATTACGCTTGACAACGGCCAGCGCTCCGAGGACGACCTCACGCACAAGCTGGTCGACATCATCCGGATCAATCAGCGCTTTATGGAGAACCGCGAGGCAGGCGCGCCCCAGCTAATCATCGAGGACCTCTGGGAACTGCTGCAGTACCACGTCACGACGTTCATGGATAACGAGATTTCGGGGACACCACCGGCACGACATCGTTCCGGACGTCCACTCAAGACCCTCTCCCAGCGTCTAAAGGGCAAGGAAGGTCGGTTCCGTGGCTCGCTGTCCGGAAAGCGCGTGAACTTCTCGGCCCGAACGGTCATCTCGCCGGACCCGACGCTCAGTCTGAACGAGGTCGGCGTCCCGGACCGCGTGGCCAAAGAGATGACCCAGACGATGAACGTCACCGAGCGCAATCTCGAGGAGGCCCGTCGGTACGTCTCCAACGGTCCCGAGGGTCATCCCGGTGCGAACTACGTTCGCCGACCCGACGGCCGCCGACTGAAGGTGACCGAGAAGAACTGCGAACAGCTCGCAGAGAAAGTCGAGGCTGGCTGGGAGGTCAACCGCCATCTGGTCGACGGCGATATCGTCATCTTCAACCGCCAGCCCTCGCTCCATCGGATGTCGATCATGGCCCACGAGGTGGTGGTCATGCCGTACAAGACGTTCCGGCTCAACACCGTCGTCTGTCCGCCGTACAACGCCGACTTCGACGGCGACGAGATGAACATGCACGCCCTCCAGAACGAGGAGGCCCGCGCAGAAGCGCGCGTCCTCATGCGTGTCCAGGAGCAGATCCTCTCGCCGCGGTTCGGCGAGAACATCATCGGCGCGATCCAGGACCACATCAGCGGAACGTACCTGCTCACCCACGACAATCCGCGGTTCAACGAGACGCAGGCGCTTGATCTCCTGCGTGCGACGCGGATCGACGAACTACCCGAACCGAGCGGCGTCGACGACGAGGGTGATCCGTTCTGGACCGGTCACGACGTCTTCAGCGAACTGCTACCCGACGACCTCAACCTCGAGTTTACCGGTACGGTCGGCGACGACGTGATCGTCGAGGACGGCCAACTCGTCGAGGGAACGATCGCCGAGGACGAAGTTGGAGAGTTCGGCGGCGAGATCGTCGACCGGATCACGAAGGCCTACGGCAACACTCGCTCGCGGATCTTCATCAACGAGGTGTCGACGCTCGCGATGCGGGCGATCATGCATTTCGGGTTCTCGATCGGTATCGACGACGAGACGATCCCGGAGGAAGCACAGGCCCGGATCGACGAGACGATCGAGGACGCAAACGACCGCGTCGAGGAACTCATCGAAGCCTACGAACGGGGCGAACTCGAGTCTCTGCCCGGCCGAACGCTCGACGAGACCCTCGAGATGAAGATCATGCAGACGCTCTCGCGTGCGCGTGACAACGCTGGTAACATCGCGGACGAGAACTTCACCGACGACAACCCGGCCGTCGTCATGGCCAGTTCGGGTGCCCGTGGTTCGATGCTCAACCTGACCCAGATGGCCGGCTGTGTCGGCCAGCAGGCAGTACGCGGCGAGCGGATCAACCGTGGCTACGAGGACCGCACGCTCAGCCACTACGAACCGAACGATCTCTCGGCGGAAGCACACGGCTTCGTCGAGAACTCCTACACCAGCGGACTCACTCCACGGGAGTTCTTCTTCCACGCGATGGGTGGACGCGAGGGCCTGGTCGACACCGCAGTGCGAACGTCGAAATCCGGCTACCTCCAGCGTCGGCTGATCAACGCACTCTCGGAACTCGAGACCCAGTACGACGGCACGGTTCGCGATACGAGCGACACCATCGTCCAGTTCGAGTTCGGCGAGGACGGCACCTCGCCGGTCAAAGTCTCTTCCGGCGAGGAGAACGCGATCGACGTCGGCGAAATCGCCGGCCGCGTCCTCGACTCGGAGTTCGCCTCCGAAGAGGAACGACGTGAGTTCCTCGGTGAGCGGCGTGAGGTGACGAACCTCTCCGAACACGCGGACGATCGTCTCGTCGAGGGTGCGGAGGTGACCTCCGATGACTGAAGTCACATACGATGTCGACGACGATACGATTGCGGTCGTCGAGGATACCAACCTCCCCCGACGGCTCAAAGACGACGTTTACGCGGAACTCGAGGGACGCGAGGGCGCGACCGTCGAAGACGCGGACGAACTCGCGAAGGCCGTCGAGACGCGATATCTGGGGACTCGAGTCGACCCGCTCGACCCGGTCGGCACCGTAAGTGCCCAGTCGATCGGCGAACCGGGAACCCAGCTGACGATGAACACGTTCCACTACGCGGGGGTCGCGGAGATCGACGTTACACAGGGTCTTCCCCGTCTTATCGAGCTGGTCGACGCCCGGAAGACGCCGGATACGCCGATGATGACCGTCCACCTCGAAGACGAGTACGCCACCGAACGCGAGAAGGCACACGAGGTCGTCTGGAACATCGAAGCGACGAAGATTCTGGCGCTGGGCGACGTCTCGACGAACGTCGCGGACATGCGAGTACAGATCTCGCTCAACCGCGATACGCTCGAAGAGCGGATGATCACGCCCGAGGAGGTCGCCGAGATCATCGAGGACAACCTCGGTGTAAAGACGGTCCAGAACGGGACCGAGATCCAGTTCGGGCCAGAGGAGCCGTCCTACCGCGATCTCCTCCAGCTGGTCGAGGAGCTCCGTGATATCACGTTCAAAGGAATCGAAGAGGTCTCGCGGGTCGTTATCCGACGCGAGGAGATGGATGACGATACCGAGGAGTTCGTCCTCTATACCGAGGGATCGGCCTTCGGCGACGTCTTAGAGATCGAAGGCGTCGACGCCTCGCGGACGACGTGTAACAACATCCACGAGATCCACCGCAACCTCGGTATCGAGGCGGCTCGAGAGGCCATCATCGAGGAGACAAACAACACGCTGGCCGAGCAGGGACTGGACGACGTCAACGTCCGACACCTGATGTTGGTCGCGGACATGATGACGAACAACGGCGAGATCGAGTCGATCGGGCGTCACGGTATCTCCGGCTCGAAGCAATCGGTCCTTGCGCGTGCGGCGTTCGAGGTCACGGTCAACCACCTCCTCAATGCCGCGATCCACGGAGAGATCGATGAACTCGACGGCGTCACCGAGAACGTCATCGTCGGCAAACCGATCAAACTCGGCACCGGCGACGTCGACCTCCGGATGGGGTCGACGACCTCGAGCGGTCGACAGGCAGAGTAATCGATGGACCTTACCCTCGACGACGACGCTCGCCGACATCTCGCGCTGTTCGAAGACGTCACCGGAGCGGACGGAATCGACTGTCTGTTCGAGGACGATACTGACGGCGAACCGACCGACGACCGGTTGATCGTCGTCGTCTCGAGCGGGCAGATGGGCGAGGCGATCGGGACCGAGGGTCGGACGATCCAGCAGTACGAAGAGCGCGTCGATGCGTCGGTCCGGCTCGTCGAAGACGCCGACGACCCCGAGGAGTTCGTCGCGAACACCCTCGCACCCGCGGCGGTCTACAACGTCACGATCAGCGAAAACGAGGATATCGTCGCCTACGTCGAGGTTGCAGAAGACGACCGCGGGGTCGCGATCGGCACGAACGGCCGGACTATCGAGGCGGCGCGCAGGCTCGCGGACCGGCACTTCGACATCAGTGACGTCCAGTTGATCTGAGCGAGCGGTAGCGGCTAGTTCTCGATCGAAAATCGGCGCGGTCCGGCGTCAGAACTCGTCTTCGTCGGGTGCGTACGTTTCGTGAAACTCGTTTACCGCCGCCATCACGTCGTCGTCGCTCGCGAGTGCGACGAACTCCTCGTCGGAATCCGTCTCGAGTATCGACCACACCTCGACGTAGCCGTCGACATCGTCCTCGTACGCGTTGACGTCCGTCTGTATCTCCCGTTTCTCTTTCCGGACCGACTCGAGTTCCATCTCGAGTTCGCTGTACAGCTTTCGCAGATCCATATCCACCGTGATGGGTTCCTCGTGGGGGTCCCCGACCTCGGCTTCGAACGTCTCGACGATCTCCTCCGTGTGGCGTTCGAGTTCGTCCAGACGCTCCCGAATCTCGTAGAGGCTGGTTCCGATCCGATCAGCGTCGCTCTCGAGTCCCGTCGACCGATACTCGTCGATCGCCGTCTCGAGGTCTCCGTACGCCTCGTCGAGTTCGTCCCCGAGTTCGGCTTTCTCCTCGAGTCCATCGTTGAGTTCCGTACCGACGTCGTTGGCGTCGTTGCCGTCCTCACCATCGTCAGTACCGTTAGATTCACTCGAGAACAGACGTTTCAGCGCTCCGAACATCGTTACTTTCCAGAGAAACTCGAAAAATATCAATCGTTCGGTCGACGTGGTGCCCGTTGTGTGCGAGTATGAGGCTGTGCGGGTACGAGGCTCGCGTCGGTGTCCTGGTGGTTCTCGTTGCACTCGAGTCTCTCTCGTGACCTCCTCCACGGCCTGAAGGCCGTGGCATCCGGCCACCGGATGACCGGCCTGCCGAAGCAGGACGTTGCGGTTCCAACCCGCACTCAGAGGGAACCGGCAGCATCTCGGAAGACACAGTCTTCCGATGATGCCGCGAGAGCGCTTTTCTCGCTTGATACCGGCGAAACTCTCGTTTCACCCTCGCTATAGGGCTGTGGCCCGGTCACGCAGGCCCCATCGGAATCGATGTCATTGCCGTGTGACGAACAGACCGCGTCCGTCACCGCCCCTTGTCTGTTGGGGGCCGGCGTCTCACCGATTCCGTAGCAGTTTCCAGTATGTTGAGCCACGACAAAACCCTTCGGTCAGTCATCCAGTCCGGCCACAGTACGGTGGTTTGTGTGCCCTGAGTGTCCGCTTGACCCCCGCCTGTTCGCTCCTCGGTTCCGACGTTCTGTCGGAACACTCGTCACTCACGGGAAGGCGGAGGTATGCGCTCGTATCTCTATCACGACGCTCCCGTTGTCCGTTCCCGCGACAGGGGTGGGAGGTCTTCGTTCACGATAGGATCCAGCAGTGTCCGCTCTCACTGACGTCTTTGGCCTCGAGCGGTGCTGACAGCCGCGTTCTCGCCCACCTTCAACTACTCCGGAAAGCGAGCGACGCGGTGAGACGGGTTCTCGAGGACCGAAACGCGCTCATATCTCTTCTTACACCCTGTTAGATCGATCTCAGACCGTCTCGAGGAACTCGAAAACGGGTCGCTTAAGTGCCTCCGTCGGATAGCGACTTCCATGGCAAACGGCAAGTACGCCGCGCGTAAGCTCAAGAAGGACCGCCAGAACCAGCGGTGGTCCGACTCCGACTACGCGCGCCGCGCACGGGGCCTCCGCGAGAAGTCCGACCCCCTTGAGGGTGCCCCGCAAGGACGAGGTATCGTACTCGAAAAGGTGGGCATCGAGGCCAAACAGCCCAACTCGGCGATCCGGAAATGCGTCCGGGTGCAGCTGATCAAAAACGGCAAACAGGTCACCGCGTTCTGTCCCGGTGACGGCGCCATCTCGTTCATCGACGAACACGACGAAGTCACCATCGCCGGTATCGGTGGGGCGAAGGGTCGTGCGATGGGCGACCTCTCGGGTGTCAACTACAAGGTCGACAAAGTCAACGGCGTCGCGCTGTTGGAACTCGTTCGCGGAAACGCGGAGAAACCGGTGCGATAACATGGCAGCAGAAGACCAACCCGACCCGGACGCCCCTGCGGGCGGTGCCGACGTCGGCGCGAAGCTGTTCGGTACGTGGGAGATCGACGAGATCGCCTACGAGGACCCCTCGACGGAACGGTATATCTCGGTGACGCCGGTCGCACACACCGCCGGTCGCCACGCGAGCAAGCAGTTCCAGAAGTCCCAGATCTCGATCGTCGAGCGCTTCATCAACCGACTCATGCAGTCCGAGGAGAACACGGGCAAGAAACAGCAGAACCTGAACTTCGTCCGCGAGGCGTTCGAACTCATCCACGAGCGCACCGAGGAGAACCCCGTGCAGGTGCTCGTTACCGCCGTCGAGAACGCCGCGCCGCGCGAGGAGACTGTCCGCCTGAAATACGGTGGTATCTCGGTTCCAAAAGCGGTCGACGTTGCCCCACAGCGCCGGGTCGACCAGGCGCTTAAGTTCCTGGCCGAAGGCGTCCACAACGACTCGTTCAAGACGCAGACGTCGGTCCCCGAGGCCATTACACGCCAGCTTACCGGCGCGGCCAACTACGACGTCCAGACGTACGCGATCAGTCAGAAAGAGGAGAAAGAGCGCGTCGCGGCGGCCGCACGCTAACCGACTCGACACCGTCTTCATTTCTCGATTTTACCGACCATCGAGTCCGTACTCTACGGTCTCGAGCGGGCCGATCGTTCGATCGATCCAGGCACGTCCGCCCGACGTGCTGCCGGTCACTCGAGGAAATGGCAATACTTTGCCACTAACGGCAGATGGATGAGATATGCTTCTCGGCATCTTCGGCTCTGGTCGACCGTTCCACAGAGCCGTGGGTCTGGTCGTCGGAGTGGCGTTCTTTCTGGTCGTCTTCGCTCTACAGGAGACGCTGTTGTTCGCTCTGGCGCTGGTGTCGTTCGGCGGACTGACCGCGGTAATTCTCGGTCAGTTACGAATCCGGAGCGCGCTCTGCGTAACGCTCTCGCTCGTTACCGGGTCGCTGTCGCTGCTTTCGCTTCTGGCGGCGCTGGTGGGTGGCTCGCTGCTGTTCGCGTTCGTCACGATCGGCTGTGGCGTCGTCGCAGGAATCCTCTCCACTGCGTTAGACGAGTTCAGTCGGCTGCCGCCCCCGGCCCACCGGCGTACGACCGGGTCGCGTCGACGAGCACCTGTCGGTAGGTACTCGAGTCGGGTTCGCGGGCGAGTTCCCGAAAGCGACGCTTGAACCCCGCGAACTCCACGTCGGGAGCGTCCATTGCCGCCGCGTGTGCGAGGTCGTACAGTCGATGATCGTCGTCGACGAGGTCGTGGCGCTCGGCGAGTGCGAGGGCAAACGCCGCGTTGACCGCCGTAATCTCGGGATCCGCGCTCGGCGAAAGCCGCTCGAGTCCCGGCCGAGTCGGGGTCTCTGACCTGTTTGCGACCGCCGCCGCGAGACCAGACTCGAGAAACGACAGCAGTTTCTCGCCGGGGCCGACCGAGAGCGTGATGTCGTCGGCGTAGATGTCTTTCATGTGGTTTGCGATCTGATAACAGTGAGAGAGCTTTCGACGCTCGACGCTTTTCCCGGCGAGTGCGAGGTAGAGTACCTCCTCGGTCGACTGGACGTGGGAGGGATGTTCCTGTTCGTGTCTGGCCATGTGGGCGAACTCGTGGAGGGCAAGTTCGCGTGCCATCGCACTCGAGGCGGCCTGTCTCGAGATATTTAAGACGTGGCGGTCGTCGTAGTGGGCGGCCCACGTTCGTTCGTCCGGGTCCTCCCGGAGCTGGACGTAGACCGGCAGGGTGAGGTCGTGTTCGGTCTCGAAGAGACCTCGAGCGCTGAGAAACGGAGCGGTCGGACCGGAGCCCTGTACTCGTATATCCATGCGTGTACGGTACTAGGTCCGTTACAGTATGTCTCTTACGCCCGTTCTCGCAGACTGTACCTGTTACCGATCTCGACCGGATCGCGAGTTTCGACGGTGCGTTCTACCTCGTTGCGTGGCATTCACTCACGCAAATTGGATATTCACGTCTCCGAGCGGGGATACGCGTCGAATTCTACCGGCGACGAAACACTACCCTTTTGACCCCGCTGGCGGTAACAGGGAGTATATGGGCCGACGCAAGAAGATCGTCCAAGAGTGTGAACGGCTGATGGACGAACCGGAGAACATCCGGAACATCGCCATCGCCGCTCACGTCGATCACGGGAAAACAACGCTTTCTGACAACCTGCTGGCTGGTGCGGGCATGATCTCCGACGAGACTGCCGGCGAACAGCTCGCGATGGACACGGAAGAAGACGAGCAGGAACGTGGGATCACCATCGACGCGGCGAACGTGTCGATGACCCACGAGTACGAAGATACCAACCACCTGATCAACCTGATCGACACGCCAGGCCACGTCGACTTCGGTGGCGACGTGACCCGCGCGATGCGCGCCGTCGACGGTGCGCTCGTCGTCGTCGACGCCGTCGAGGGTGCCATGCCACAGACCGAAACCGTTCTGCGCCAGGCCCTTCGCGAGGGCGTCAAGCCGACCCTGTTCATCAACAAGGTCGACCGCCTGATCTCGGAACTCCAGGAGGGCCCCGAGGAGATGCAAGAGCGTCTGCTCTCGGTCATCCACGACGTCAACGAACTCATCCGTGGGATGACTCAGGACATGGACGACGTCGACGACTGGACCGTTTCCGTCGAGGGCGGCACCGTCGGCTTCGGCTCCGCGCTGTACAAGTGGGGCGTCTCGATGCCCTCGATGCAACGCACCGGCATGGACTTCGCCGAGATCATGGAACTCGAGCGCTCCGATAAGCGCCAGGAGCTTCACGAGAAGACGCCGCTGTCGGACGTCGTCCTCGACATGGTCTGTGAGCACTTCCCGAACCCGGTCGACGCACAGCCTCGACGTATTCCACGCATCTGGCGCGGTGACGCAGAGTCCGACCTTGCCGACCAGATGCGTCTCGTCGACGAATCCGGCGAAGTCGTCTTCATGGTTACCGACATCTCGATGGACCCACACGCCGGCGAAATCGCGTCGGGTCGTGTCTTCTCGGGTAGCCTCGAGAAGGGCCAGGAGCTGTACGTCTCCGGCACTGCCGGGAAAAACCGCGTTCAGTCCGTCGGGATCTACATGGGTGGAGAGCGCGAGGAAGTCGACGAAGTTCCCGCGGGGAACATCGCCGCCGTCACCGGGCTTCGCGACGCCATCGCTGGCTCGACCGTCTCGGAAACCGAGATGACGCCGTTCGAATCGATCGAGCACATCTCCGAGCCCGTCATTACGAAGTCCGTCGAGGCCCAGACCATGGACGACCTGCCGAAGCTGATCGAAACGCTGCGTCAGGTCTCCAAGGAAGACCCCACGATCCAGATTACCATCAACGAGGACACCGGCGAGCACCTCATCTCGGGACAGGGTGAGCTTCACCTCGAGGTCATCACCCAGCGTATCGAGAAGAACCAGGGAATCCCCGTCAACACCGGTGAGCCGATCGTCGTCTACCGCGAGCAGTCCCAAGAGCCAAGCGCCGAGATCGAAGGCATCTCGCCGAACCGCCACAACCGCTTCTACGTCTCCATCGAGCCGATGACGGACGAACTCGTCGAGACGATCAAAATGGGCGAGGCTTCGATGGACATGCCAGAGCAGGAACGTCGTGAGGCCCTGCAAGAAGCCGGCATGGACAAGGACGACTCCCAGGAAGTCGAGCACATCCACGGGACGAACATCCTCATCGACGATACGAAGGGGATTCAGCACTTAAACGAGACGATGGAACTCGTGATCGAGGGGTTCGAGGATGCGCTGGATAACGGCCCACTCGCGAACGAGCCAGTCCAGGGGACGCTCATCCGCCTGCACGACGCCCGCCTCCACGAAGACACCATCCACCGTGGTCCAGCACAGGTCATCCCCGCGACCCGAAACGCACTCCACAAGGCGCTGATCGACGGCACGATCAAGATGCTCGAACCGATGCAGGACGTCCGCATCGACGTGCCAAACGACCACATGGGTGCCGCCTCCGGCGAAATCCAGGGTCGTCGTGGCCGCGTCGACGACATGTACCAGGAGGGAGACCTCATGGTCGTCGAGGGTATCGCACCCGTCGGCGAGATGATCGGGTTCGCCTCGGACATCCGTAGCGCGACTGAAGGTCGTGCCTCCTGGAACACCGAAAACGCCGGCTTCGAGGTTATGTCCGACTCGCTCCAGCGTGATAAGATCATGGAAATCCGCGAGCGCAAAGGCATGAAACTCGAACTCCCGCCGAGTATCGACTACATTTAACGCGGTTTCGTCTTTCGAATCGTTTGTTCGTTCGCAGTGAGGTTGTTTTGCAAGTAGCTCCGTCGCCACACGTCCGACATCCACTTATTATGAATAATAATCTAATAGTTAACAGTTTTTATTAGTCCTTGGAGGATATTTATTATTGTCGTGGAAGACGACCGATCCCGGATTCCGGATGGAATCGATACGCTTCGAGTCGGAGCTAACGCGGCGCTCGTCGGTGTCTTTCTCGGCGCTGGAACTGCCGCTGTGGTCGGCGGCCCGCGAATCCTGTATCTTCTCGTCGTCGCATCGATCTTGGTGGCCGCCTGTGTCATCATCTGGCGAGGGCCCTTCGCCCTCGCTACCTGTACCAGTACCCCCAGTCGACCAGGCCTCGAGATCGGGCAACGTGATCGAGCTCTCGACCCGAGCTGCCGACAGCAATCCGTCTCATACGGTTTACTGTCAGTCGGGACCGCCGAACCCGCGACCCGTCTGCGGGTTCGCCGGGACAGTGGTACCGCGATCCGTATCAGTCGTCCGCGAGGACCGCCCGTTCGGATCGCTCCTCTCGTGTCAAAAGCGGCGTTCCGTCGGCGTTCGGCCCGAGTTCGGGTCCGAACGGCGGATCGTCGGCATCGATCGCTCGGCGACGGTCGTAGTCGGTCGATCGCTCGACCGGCGTTCGGCCGATCGACGTGATCAGGTCGACGTACTCCTCGAACGAGCGGAACTCGCCGTAGGTACCGCCGGCTCGCTTAGTAATCTCTTCGGAGAGAATCGTTCCCATGAAGTCGTCGGCTCCGCAGTTCAACATCTTCAACCCCTGCTCGTCGCCGTATTTGACCCACGAGGACTGGACGTGATCGACGTTGTCGAGAAAGAGCCTCGAGACGGCGATCATCAGTTCGTCCTCGTCGGTGCTCGCGCCGCCGGAGACGACGTCGTGTTCGAAAAGCGGTGTATTCTGATGAATAAAGGAGAGCGGGACGAACTCCGTAATTGCGCCGTCGACGCGGTCCTGAAGCTCTCGAATTCGTTGTAAGTGTACCGCGCGGTGAGCCTCGTTTTCGACGTGGCCGTACATAATCGTCGCCGTCAGTCCGAGACCAACCGACGCGGCGGCTTCCATCGCCTCGAGCCACTCGTCGGTGCCGATCTTACCGGGACAGATAACGTCCCGTACTTCGTCGACGAGGATTTCGGCGGCAGTGCCGGGAACGGTGTCAAGACCGGCGTCTTGCAGCCGACTGTACACCTCCTCGTAGGTCAAGTCGGTTCCCCGGCGGGCGTGGTACCCCTCTTCGGGAGTCATCGAGTGGACGTGAACCCCGTCGACGCTCATCGCGGCCATCTGTTCGACGTAGGTCCCAGGATCGGTCTCGTACCGATCGGCCGGGATGTAGTTGACCTCCTTCGGGTTCGGGTGACCCTCGAGGATCTCGCGATGTTCCTCGTCGAGGACGAACGCGGGGTGAAGTCCGGAGACAGAGGTGACTTCGTAGATACCGCGGTCGACTGCGTCGGCAACGATCTCTCGCGATTCCGCGGGCGTTTTGGTGAACCCCGTCATCTCACCCTCGTAGTCGGTCTCGAACGTGTGAGCGGAGTCTTTGAAATTACAGAACAGACAGCCGACGTTACACGCCGTCGTGACGTTGTTGTTGAGGTTGGCGACGAAGGTGACCTCCTCGCCGACGACCTCGGCCCGGCGGCGGTCTGCAGCCTCGAGTACCTGTTCTTTTCGCCGACGGTCGATGCCGTCGATGTCGGTTCCCGTCGTCAGGAGTTCGACGGCGTCGTCGACGGTGAGTCGATCGCCGTCACGTGCTTTCGCCAGCGCGTTCTCGAACGACTGGTCGGTGTCGGGTACGCATTCGAACGTCAGATCGGCTTCGGTCACCGGTCGTTCCATCGTCACAACGATGCCGGCACAGTGAGAAAAACTTGATGGATCCGTGCAGCCGACTGCCGCGAACAGACCGCATTCGACGGCTGGCGGTCGTTTTATAATATTACCTGACTTACCACTGAAACTACAGATCGACCGCGGTTACGTGCGACTCCGTTCAAATGCTCCGTCTCGGAAGGTGCCGCTGTACGCCACAGCCGGGACGACCACGATCCGTCTGCGAACACACCGAAAAAAACCGTTCCACCGGTCCTGTCATACGGTTTACTGTCAGTCGCTACCGCCGAACCCGCGACCCGTCTGCGGGTTCAGCGGTAACACGGTACAGCAATCCGTATCAGTCCTCCGTGTCGGCGGTGGCGAGGTCGGTCTCCTCGTCGTGCTCGAGGACGAGGCCGGTTTCTCCCTCGTGCTCGGACTCCTCGAAGTCGTTGTGCTGATCGCCGTCGGAGTCGCCGCGTCCGTCGACGTCGAATGCGTCGAGCGACAGGCGGAGATCGTCGGCCATCGCGGTCAGCGACTGGGCTCCGTCGGCGACTTCGGAGATGGTCGCGGCCTGCTCTTCGGCCGCGGCGGCGACGGTCTCGGTCTCGGCTTTCGTGTTCTCGCTGATCTCGGTGGCGTCGTCGACCATCGTGACGACGCGCTCGCTCGCTCGAGCTTGCTCGTCGGTGGCGTCGTTGACCGACTGGATGCTCTCGTTTGCGGTCTCGACCCGCTCGGTGATCGCGTCGATCGCCTCGATACCGTCCTCGACGGTCTCCGCGCTGGCGGTAACCCGCTCGCGCATGCGGTCGATCTCGTTGACCGTCTCGTCGACTGACGACTGGACACTCGAGACGAGGGCGTCGACCTCCTGGGTTGCCTCGCCGGTCTCCTCGGCGAGGGACTTGACTTCGTTGGCGACGACGGCGAAGCCGTCACCCTCCTCGCCGGCGGCGGCGGCCTCGATGGAGGCGTTGAGCGCGAGCAAGTTGGTCTGATCGGCGATCTCGTCGATCATTCCGACGATCTCGCTGATCTCGTTCATCTCCGAATCGAGTCGTTCGACCTGCTCGGTGATCGCCTCGGCGCGACTCTCGAGTCGATCCATCTCGTCTTGGATCTCGTCGGTCGCGTCGCCGGCCACGGCAGCCTGATCCGCGGCGTCACTGGAGACGGTCGCGACGTCGTCGGCGGTCGAAGCGATCTCCTCGACGGTCGCCGAGAGGTCGTTCATCTCGCCGTAGACCTCCTGGAAGCGGTCGCTCTGTTCTGCGGCAGCGGTCGCGATCTCTTCGGAGGAACGACTGACTTCGCCGCCAGCCTTTTCGATCTCTTCGACGCGGCCGGTGACGTCTGCGCTGACGTCGTCAACGTCCTCGGCGAGAGCCTGAATGTCGACGATGGTGCGTTCGAGTTCGGCAACCATCTCGTTGAACGCGGTCGCGATCTCGGCGAGAGCCTCGTTGTCGACGTCCTCGTCGAGACGCTGGGTCAGGTCGCCGTCGGCGGCGACGGCCATCACTGCACCGAACTCCGCCGCCTTTCGTTCGAGCCGGTCGGCGAGTTCCTCGGCTTCACGTCTGGCTTCGGCAGCCTCCTGACTCGCGGCTTCGGCTTCGGCTTTCGAGGCTTCGACGTCCTCGATGTAGCTCTCGAGGTCTGTCCGCATCGTCTCGAGGGACTTCCCGAGCGTGCCGGGGACGTCCTCCTCGAGGACGGGATCGTCGAACGCCTGTCTGGCGATGGCGTCGGACTGGTGGGTCGCCGTCTCGATGTACTGGCTGATCTCGCGGAACGAATTCCGGACTTGCCCGATTTCGTCGATTCGGCCGTCGGTGGTGATCTCGACGTCGGTATCGCCGTCCGAGAGTGCGGTGGCGTCGTCAGCCAGATCTCCGAGGGTACTCGCGGTCGATCGGCCGACAGTTGCACCGATGACGAGGAGGGTCGCAACCGAGACTCCGATGAGTGCGATCAACGACGTTGCGACGTTGTCGGCGAGTGCATATGCGTTCGACTGGGTTGTGTGCGTAACCAACACCCAGTCTGTCCCCGGCACCAGTGCGTATCCGGCGACTTCGTCGGTGTCGTCGAACTCGACTGCTCCCGGTTCGTCCGCCCCTCGTTGGATGACCTCGTCGGCAGTTCCGTCCCGGTACGTCGAGTAGAGTTGTTCGTCGTTCTGGGAAAGCAACACGTCGTTTTCTCCGTAATCGACGACCTCGACGTGGCTATCTTCGTCCGTACTGTCGAATCCGTCGGCCAGTTCGGACGCCGAGACGAGGATCATGATCGCGCCGTTGCTATCGGAGTGGTCGACCGGACTGATGAACGCGACGACGTCCTCCCCGTTGTATTCGAACGTGTCCGTATACGTCGAATCGAGTCGCATAACGACGATATCTTCGTACGCGTGCTCGGTCGCCGCGCCGCGGGTTCGGGTGTGCACGTTCAGATCGAGTTCGGTGACGTCGGTTCCGATGTCGTCTTCGTTCGTACTCTGGGTGACCGTATCCGTCTCGAGGTCGACGTGGTGTATGGAGTGGATGCTGTCCGGCCCGCGGATGTGCTCGTTTTCTAAGGTTAGCTGAATCCGGTGATCCGAACGGTCGACGATCCGCTCGTTGTTCGCGAGCATCTGTGCCGTCTGCTCGTATCCGCCCAGTTCGTTACCGAGCTCTTCCGCTTCGAACTCGGCTGCCATCTGGATTTCGTCCTGGGAGTTCTCGGTGATCTGGTTCGAGATGTCGAGATAGAAAAACCCCGAGACGAGAGAGATCAACACCACCGCGAGGAGAATACCGATACCGAACTTGGCGACGTAACTTCGTCGAATTCGATCGGGAACGAGCCGTGACAGCATCGACGGACTGCCGTCGGAACCCTTCGGATCACCGCCTGACCCGTCTCGATCGCTGCTGGCATCGGTCGTGGTCGAGGGAAGCCGCTCTCGAATGCCGTCGAAAATCCGCTGTTTCAGTTCGGACAGCCGCTTCCGAGTGCCGTCCGGACCGAGTCGTGGTGGCCGTGACATTTCCGAAAACGTTCCACTATGTTATAAAATCAGTTGTGGCCCCCTTTATAAGCGATTCTGTGAATTACGATACTTTCGCGGCCGCTGGCGGATAATTTACGTCGTAACTGTGGCTGGCTGGAACCGATACTGAAACCTTCTTGGGGGACCGCCTCGCGAATGCGAATATGAACGACCGCGATCGTTCCGGAGCGGGGTGGCGTCGGTGACGAGCGTCAAGGAGTTTCGAGTCGAAACGGAACCCACCGCGGAGTCACTCGGGCAAGGTGCGTTCGTCTTCACCGACGACTACTCGGTGTTCGACTGGGGCAAGATGCCGGACCGCATCCCCGAGAAGGGTGCAAGTCTCTGTACGATGGGCGCGTTCAACTTCGAGTTGCTCGAGTCGGCGGATATCCCGACCCACTACCGTGGCGTCGTCGAACGGGACGCTGCCGACGGCGAGGTCGTCGCCCTCGAGGACGCCGACGAACCGCCGGTCGAGATGGCGATCGATCTCACGCAGGTGCCCGACCTTCCGAACGAGGGCCGGGAGTACGATTACGACCACTATCACGACGCCGCCGGCGAGAACTATCTGATCCCACTCGAGATCGTCTTTCGCAACCGCGTTCCGGAGGGTTCAAGCCTTCGCCGACGCACCGAGCCGGCCGATCACCGACTCGAGCTCGACGGCTGGCCGGCGGAAGCCGTCGATCTGGCGGAGCCGATCGTCGAGTTCTCCACGAAGTACGAGGAGAGCGACCGCTACCTCGACCGGGCGGAGGCCGACTCGATCGCTGGCCTGGCCGACGTTGACGACCTCGAGTCGGTGGCACGGGAGGTCAACCGCGTTATCACCGAGCAGGCCGAGTCCGCCGGCCTCGACCATCAAGACGGAAAAATCGAGTGTCTCTACGTCGACGGCGAGATTCGCGTCGCCGACGTCGTCGGCACCTTCGACGAGAATCGGTTTAGCTACGAGGGAACGCAACTCTCCAAGGAAGTCCTCCGGCAGTATCACAAGCGCACGCAACCGGAGTGGGTCCAGTCCGTCGAAGCGGCGAAAGCCGAAGCCAAACGCGAAGGCGTCGCCGACTGGCGAACCCTCTGTACGACCGATCCCGATCCGCTCGAGGATGCCGTTCTGACCGTCGCCCACGATATGTACTGTGCCGGGGCAAACGCGTACACCGGACGGGAGCTCTTCGACGCCCCGCCGCTCTCGAGTGCGATCGGGGCCGTCCGTCGGCTGTAGCTCGGGCGACGTCACCGTGCGCCTAGTTGACACCTTACAGGGCTCGACGCGCCCGATATCGACGGATAGTCGATCGATTCAGTAACCCTCATATGCAGGGACTGACGATCGGGTACTGAACACAGATGACTCTCGCCAGTCTCGTCGCATCGAGTATCGTCCCGTCCGACCCGACCAGCGCGATCGCCGCCGTCGCCATCGTCGCCCTCCTGGCGTTCGTCGGTTTCATGGCATTTCTCGCGCTCGCACCCGTCGTCTCGTCGTCGTGGGCGAGCCGACTCGGCGGAACTGCGTCCGCCGGCTCGTCGATCGAAGCCAACGAAGCCGACTGATCAGGACCCCTGTCTACTGATAGGGATTATCGTCGCCAACCGATCGTTTCGCCGCGTGGCTGTGGACACCGTGTCTCGACCGACGGGCGGGTAATCTCTGGACCTCTACGATAATCCCTATGAGACCGATTGCTGTACCGATCTCCCGTGGCCTCGCAGAGCGGATCGCAGACCCACCGGCGCTGACGGACAGCGGGCAGTGTGAACAGATCACTCACCCAACCTTTATGTTGCAACTCGTTGCCGTCTTGGCTGGCTATGATGTCCACGAGTGAACAGAACCTTGCAGTACCGGACGATCTTGTCTCACCACAGGCCAAACTCGTCTACGTCGCGCTTTACGCGACCGGTGAGGCGACACTGAGAGAACTCCAGCGATTACTGGGGCTCTCGAAACTCACGCTCTTTCCGACGCTCGAGTCGCTCGTCTCGAGGAAGTACGCTCGGCGCACGGAGAGTGGGTATGCCAGCCGGTGAGACGGCGACGGCCGAGACGGCGTTCGACCCGCCGGCGGAGTGTCACGTCGTCTGTTACGTGCGCTCGCATCTCCCCGGTTCGATCGCCGGCACGGTCGAAACCGTCACCGACCGACTCCGCCGTCTCAGCGAGGAGGGACGACTCGCCGGCTGTCGAATCGAACACTGGCCACCGGAGCGCCACGCGCTTGCCGGCGCTGGGGAGCGAACGAGTCGGGACGACCTCCTCCGCGAGTTCGAACGGTGGGCCGAGCGACACGGGTGCTCGCTCGAGCCCGGATTTCGACGCGAGAGTCGGCCGACGTCCCGGTTCGTCGTCGACTCCGAACCCGCGGCCGACGAACGGATTCGGGTTCCGGTCGTGGCGCTTGTGCTGTACGACGGCCCGCCGTCCGAAGCCGCCGACGTTCGAGGCGTGATCCCGCGGACGGAGCCTCGAGATGCGGGCGACGAACGGACGATTACCGTCGAGGAGTGGCTGGCCGCGGTCGAGACTGGCGGACGTGAGCCGACCGTAGAGACCACGACCGGTCCCCGGCTGTCGTCACTCGAGGGAGGACGGTGATCCTGACAGTCGACGTCCCGAATCATCGAGTTCGTCCCCGCCGATAGTCGCGACGATAATCCCTAACTGCCTCCGGCATCTGGCGTTTCTTCCGGAGGAAACTGTTATGGTGTCTTTACTCTTTTGTGCACGTACCGTTTACCGCGTGTACGTAACCCCTTAGTATGCTCTCCACCCGGTCCCTCCTCGTCGTCGCGACAGCCGTCGCACTCGTCGTGGCGGTGGTCGCTCTGGTCGCGGTACCGGTCGTCGACGTCGGCATAGACCGATCGACGCTCTCGCCGACCGACGGTGAACCGACCGGCGACGCCGACTGGAACCAGGACGATCGATCGGCGGAGTCGATCACCGTGGCGGTCCTCGATACGGGGATCGACGACGACCACCCCGACCTCGAGGGGACCGTCGTCGACAGGATCGACCTCACGGAGGCTGCGGGCAGCGGGGAGCGCGACGAGTACGGCCACGGCACTCACGTCGCTGGCGTCCTCGCGGGAAGCGGCGAGGCGAGCAACGGCCGACACGTCGGCGTCGCACCCGACGTCGATCTCGTCGACGTCCGGGTTCTCCGGGCGGAGGGCGACGGCGACGCCGACCGGATCGCGTCGGGGATCGAGTACGCCGTCGACGACGCGGACGCCGACGTCGTCCTGTTGAGCCTCGATTTCGGCGGAACTGACGAGGAACGGATCGCCGAAAGCATCGCGTGGGCGGTCGACAGCGGTGCCGTCGTGGTCGCCTCGGCGGGCAACGACGGGGAACCGCGGACGATCGGCACGCCGGGAACCGAACCCCAGGCGATCACGGTCGGGGCGACGGACGCTGATGGGACGGTTTCGACGCACTCATCGCAGGGACCGACGCTCGAGGGCCACCTCAAACCGGAACTCGTCGCGCCTGGCGAGGAGGTGGTCGGACCGAGAGCCGGTTACGACGGGTCGGGGGACGACGCCTACACGACGCGAACCGGGACCAGTTTCGCCGCCCCGACGGTCGCCGGGGCCACAGCACTGGCGCTCGAGGCCGACCCGACGCTGTCGCCGGCGGACGTCGAGGGGTGGCTGACGAGCACGGCGCGTCCGGTCGAGGACGAACACGCCTACGCGAGCGGAAGCGGTGAACTCGGTATCGATCGTGTACTCGAACCCGACGTCGTCGCGAGCGACGGCGCGGTCGACGCTGGAATCGTCGGTCCGAACGAGACCGTGACGCGGACGGTGACCCTCGAAAACCGGGGCGATCGCCGTCACGACCTCTCGTTCGAAACGCCGGCGCGAACCGTCGACGGAGGGACAGACGCGGCGGAGACCGTCTCGGTGAACCGATCGGACCTCGCGCTCGCGCCCGGCGAACGTGCCGATCTCGCGGTGACGGTCGATGGGAGTCGAGCGGAGAGCGGCGGCGCTCACACCGGTGAGATCCGATACGACATCGACGGGGAGCCGCGATCGATCGCCGTCGGATTCGTCCGCGGCGGAACCGTAACCGTCGAAAAACGACCGCTCTCGGCGGGAGGATCAGTCGAGGGCGACGCGTTGCTCGTCTTCACCGAGGACGACAGCCGCTCGGAACTGCTCGAGTTCGAGAACGGACGTGCCTCGTTCGTCGCCGGGAGCGGCGACTACGTCCTCTGGTCCGCCGGCGTCGACGACCGAACCGGTTCGCTCGTGATGCTCTCGGAACGACTCGAGGTCGACGGATCGGAGCGTGTCCTCCTCGACGAATCGGAGACGATCCCCGTCGGGGTCGACGCCGATCCGATCGTCGCGGAGTACGGTCCGCTCGCGAACCACTCCGTCGCCGCCTCGATGAGCACCGATACCGGCGGCGACAGGGCCGAGTTCTCGCGGACGATACTCGACGCCGACAATCGAACAGTCCGCGTCTCGGAGGACCCTGAGACGTCGATCGCGACGACGTACCTGCTCACACCGGCGTCGGGTGACGACCGTCTCGACACCCCCGACGTCTTCCAACTCCACCACGCTGACTCGAGCGCCCACTGGACGTCGCCCGTGAAGGTCCACCCCGACGACCTCGAGACGACCACCTATCGGATCCATCGGACGACTCGGGACCGGACGCTCGAGGGACAGGATCGAACGACGGTGCGAACCGTCTGGAACAATCCGTCGCTGTACTGGTTCGAACTCGGCGACAGGGAACTCCAGCGCGTCCACCGGACCGCCGACGGTGCCACTCACGAGCGCCAGCTACGCGGAGACGGCTGGCGGGCAGTTCTCGAGGATGATGCGGACTCGGTCGACGCCCTCGCCCACCCGATGATCGCACTCGTCGGGGACGTCTCGATCGACGACGGGCGTGTGGCGGTCGAGGGGCGACCGGTCGCCGACGGTGCCGGGACGCGGATCGTGGCGAGCGACGAGCACGCGATGACCGTCGACGTCGACGGCGAACGGATAGATACCGTCCGCGGCGGCCCCGACCTGTCGATCTCCGACGTCGACGTCGAGCACGGCGAGTCGGTGACGATCCGAGCGAACGGCTCGGCCCCCGACGACAGGCTCTCGACGACGACGCTGACCGAGGTGACGATCCACGGCTACGAGCCCGGTATCGACCATCGACCTCCGATCGCACGCGACGTGTCGGTCCCCGACGCCAACGGGACCAACGCGGTCGATCCCGGCGAGGTCACCGTCACGATCGACGCTGACGAACTGAGCTCGGTTTCGGGCCCGACCGTCTGGTATGCGACGGACGAAACCGAGACGCCTCCCTGGGAGGACGAGACCGGCTGGGAACGCGCCTCGACCGGCCGCGACGACGACCTGCTCACTGCCACGCTCGAGGCACCCGACGACGCGGAGACGATGAGTCTGGCCGTGGAACTCGAGACGATCCGAGACGACCGCAGTCGAACGATGACGACGAACGCCGTCTACGTCGGCTCCGCGCCGAACACGTCGGCCCGGACGATTGGTGGTCAGCTACGGACGGCAAACGGGACGCCCGCGGACAACGATTCGGTGGTCGTGGCACCCGTCGACGGTGACACCGGGACCGCCGTTCGGACGGACGAAGACGGCACGTTCGACCTCGAAGTGCCGAAAAACGAGTCCTACGACCTCTCGTATCGCCGGGGTGTTCCGCGGGAGATCGTCCCCGACGCGGGCGAGCCCTGGTCGATCGGCGACCCGACCGACGATGGCCGCCCGGCGATGGTCGGCCTCGGACGGGTTCACGCCGAGACCGACGTGACGATCGACCGATCCCTTCCGGAGGCGAAGCGACTCGACGTCCGTGTCGTCGACGAACGGAACGAGTCCGTTCCGAACGCGACCGTTCGCGTCGGCCATCGGGGAGAACACGAGCACCTGACTGCGACGGCCGAGACCGGATCCGACGGCACACTGTCGGTCGGCGAGGACGACGCTCGCGGCGTCGCGCTGTCGGGGCCCACCAGCGTCGTCGTCGAACCGCCAGCCGACGGCCCACACGTCGACGAACCCGCCGTCCGAAACGTCACCGTCACGGGCGAGAACCGCACCGAGACGGTCGTCCTCGAGACTCCTCCGCCCGAAGCTTCCCTCTCGAGCAACCACGACTGGCTGCTCGAGGGAACGCCGGTGACCCTCAAGGCCGGCGACAGCGACGTTCCGGCGGGCGTCGCCGAGTATCGCTGGGACATCGACGGCGACGGATCGACCGATCGAGTGACGAACGAATCGACGACCCGGTACACCCCCGATACCGGCGAGTCCGAACCGTCGGTGACGGTGGTCGACGCGGCCGGGAAAACCGACACCGACTCGACGTCGATTCGCGTCGATCAGGTTGGGTGACTGTCGCTCTATAGTAGCCACTGAAAGTCAATGCACACCCGATCGCCAGACGGATCGGCGATCGGTGTGTGAATCGTTTCAGTTGTTACTATAGTTGATGTGTCTTCGACCGAGACGGTCCTCGATCCCAAAGCATGTTGGGTACAGATATATACGGCCAGGAACAATTGAAACAATCGAGGCCGCAGTCCGGTCGAGGGAGTACAGGGCCCGGCGTGTGAGCGACCGGTCGACGCGGCCCGAGGGCGATCAGTTTCGCCCCGCTTTGCCACCATTTATACGCGATGAGAGCCGTATACCACTGCAATGGCGCAAGCGGGAAATACGGAACTCGTCGACGCATTCGAGCAGTTCTTCCGCAACTACTACGACAACGAGATCAAACAGCTTGCGCAGCGATACCCGAACGAACAGCGGTCGCTCTCGATCGACTGGCAGGATCTCTACCGGTTCGATCCCGACCTCGCGGACGACTTCCTGAACCAGCCCGAACAGCTCCAGCGCTACGCGGAGGAGGCGCTTCGGCTGTACGACCTCCCGATCGACGTCAGTCTCGGGCAAGCCCACGTTCGAATTCAAAACCTTCCAGGGACCGAATCGCCGGAGATCAGGGAGATCCGCGCCCGCAACATGAACTCCCTCGTTCAGGTTCGTGGCATCGTTCGCAAGGCGACCGACGTCAGACCCAAAATCGAGGAGGCCGCCTTCGAGTGTCAGCTCTGTGGGACGCTCAACCGGATACCACAGTCGAGCGGCGACTTTCAGGAACCCCACGAGTGCCAGGGCTGTGAACGCCAGGGCCCGTTTCAGGTCAACTTCGACCAATCGGAGTTCGTCGACTCCCAGAAACTCCGCATCCAGGAGAGTCCCGAGGGACTGCGCGGCGGTGAGACTCCCCAGTCCCTCGACGTCCACATCGAAGACGACATCACCGGCGAGGTCACCCCCGGCGACAACGTCTCCGCCACCGGCGTCCTTCGCTTAGAGCAACAGGGAGACGGTCAGGACAAATCACCCGTCTTCGACTTCTACATGGAAGGGATGTCCGTCAAGGTCGAAGAAGAGCAGTTCGAGGACATGAACATCACCGATGAGGACAAAAAGCGGATCTACGAAATCTCGAACGAAGAGGTGGTTTATGACCGAATGATCGCCTCTATCGCCCCTTCGATCTACGGCTACGACCAGGAGAAACTCGCGATGATCCTCCAGCTCTTCTCCGGCGTGACGAAGCAGTTGCCCGACGGCTCGAGGATTCGTGGGGACTTACACATGCTCCTGATCGGGGATCCGGGTACCGGGAAGTGCGTTCGCGGCGATACGAAAGTCACACTCGCAGACGGGCGTGACGTCCCGATACGCGAAATCGTCGAGTCCAATCTCGAGGACCCGAAGCCGATCGACGACGGCTGGTGGGACGAAGTCGATCTCGAGGTACCATCCCTGCAAGACGATGGCTCGATTTCCCCCCAGCAGGCGACGAAAGTCTGGAAACGTGAGGCTCCCGAGCGAATGTATCGGATTCGAACCTCGAGCGGGCGGGAACTCGAAGTGACGCCATCACATCCGTTGTTCTGTCCGACTCCCGACAGTTTTCGGGCAGTTCGTGCCGACCGGCTGTCGACCGGCGATCGGGTCGCTGTCACGAACACGGGACGGAAACCCGTCTCCCAGCCAACCGCTACCGACGTACTGGCCGACGGTGGGGCGGTGATCGAACACCAGTCAACAGCCACCGATCGCATCGTTTCGATCCAAACGCTCGAGCCCGACTACGACTGGGTGTACGACCTCGAAATCGCTGGCACGCACAACTACGTCTCGAACGGCATCGTCTCGCACAACTCCCAGATGCTGGGGTACATCCAGAACATCGCCCCACGGTCCGTCTACACCTCCGGTAAGGGTTCGTCCTCGGCCGGTCTCTGCGTGACCGGAGACACGCTCGTCCACACCGAAGACGGCTTCCAGCGGATTCGAGACGTCGCCACCGAGCGCCTTCCGGAGCCGGTCGATGCCGAAACGGCAGTCGAGGACGAGGTCGATCTCTACACGTTCGATCGTGACAGCGGCTCGCTCGAGACGCGAGCGACGTCACACGTTTGGCGGATGCCGCCGAAACAGTGCCGTCGGATCGAGACGGCTCGAGGAAAGGAACTCGAAGCGTCACGAAATACGCCAGTGTTGACCTGTGGTGACGACGGCTTCGAGTGGAAACCGATCGCCGAGGTCGAAGCCGGCGAGTACGTCGCCGTCCCGGAGTACGACGACGTCGACCGTTCGACGCCACCGATCGAGGAGTATCTCGAGTTCACTAACGAGAAACTGAAGCTCGCCGACGAGTCGATCGTTCTCGTCCGACGTCGGCTCTGTGAGGAGTTCGGAACGCTCCGCGAAGCGGCTGCGGCGCTCGATTTCCCCGAGGGTTTCGTCTACGATACGATACGGAATCGACACATTCCACTGGATCGTCTCGAGCGAATCCTTGACGCGATCGATCTCGAACTCGACGACCTCTCGATCGATCGTGCAATGCTTCGTCACGGGGACAGCATCGAAATCCCCGACGAGTTCGACGACGATCTCTGCTATCTACTCGGACTCATCTTCGGCAATGGCGACATCATGCTCTCTCGACGCGGTGAGAATCGGGGACACGTTCGAATCTCCAACAGCGACGAGGCGATCCTGGAGCGCGCGATCGAAATCGTCGACGATACGTTCGACAAACGCCCCGAGATCGAGTATCAGGACGGCAAAGTCCCGTGTATCCGGATCCACAGCGCGACCATCGCCCGATTCGTCGCGAACGTCGGGATGGAGACACCGAAGGAGAACCTCGAACTCGATCCCGCGCTGACGACCTCGGAACACGTCGACACCTTCCTCCGTGGACTGATGGACGCGGATGGCTCCGTCTCCGCACGGACCGAGGGCGGCTCGAGCATCCACCTCTCGACGATCAGCGAGGAGTTTGCACGCCAGGTCCAACTCATGCTCGAGACGTACGGTGTCCGATCCCGCGTTCGTGAGCGCGATCGCCGTGGCGTCACCGTCCTCGAAAACGGTCAGGAGATCGAGTCACAGCACGTCCAGTATCATCTCGAGTGCTACGGTCGAGACATCGACCGATTCGCCGACGCGATCGGATTCGGCTGTCCGGAAAAACAGGCAGCGCTCGACGGTATCGTCGGCGATGCTGTCCGGCGCGGGGAGAAGATGCCGGTCGGCGGGGCGCTCGCGGCGGTCGACGCCGCCGCCGGCGAGTACTACATGAATATCAATCGGGGCGACAACCCGGGTCGCGAGCGAGCCAGACGGATGCTCGCCGACGTCGAACTCGGAGGGGCGGAACCGATCGTCGAAGAGGCAGTCGAAGCCGATCTGTGCTGGGACGAGGTCGTCGCCGCCGTCGATACCGGCGAGAAGGAAGTGTTCGACCTCACCGTCCCAGAGACACACAACTTCGTCGCAAACGGCGTCGTCACTCACAACACGGCTGCCGCCGTTCGCGACGACTTCGGTGATGGCCAGCAGTGGACGCTCGAGGCCGGTGCCCTGGTTCTCGCAGACCAGGGCATCGCAGCGGTTGACGAACTGGACAAGATGCGGTGTGTAACCGGTGACACACTCGTTGAATTAGCTGATGGCTCGAGCGTTCCAATCGGTGAAATTACTGAACAAGCAATAGAAGACGGTGAAATCGAATCTCTCGAGAACGGTCGAACGATCCGCGACGTCGACCTGACTGTCCGGACGATGACTGATTCGGGTGCGATCGTCGAACGGTCAGTTACTGCCGTTCATCAGTACGAAGCGCCCCCGGAATTGATCGAAGTCGTCACCGAAGACGGAGAGCAACTCCGCGCAACGCCAGATCATCCATTCTTCGTTCAAGAGAACGGATCGATCCTCGAGCGAAGCGCAGCGGACCTTGAGGTCGGTGATCAGACGCTTGCGCCACGTAACGGACCAGCCGCTGCAGCAGACGGCGGTGCTGTAACTGCTAGAACAGACGGCAATTCGAGCCTCCGTGACGTCGAACCGAAAGAGATAGTCGATATTCGACGGATCGGCGGAGCCGATTGGGAGCACGTCTACGATCTTACGGTAGAGGGCACGCACAACTTCATCGCGAACGGTATGATCGTCCACAACTCCGAGGATCGCTCCGCCATGCACGAAGCGCTCGAGCAGCAAAAGATATCCGTAAGCAAGGCCGGAATTAATGCAACTCTTCAATCCCGGTGTTCACTGCTCGGTGCGGCGAACCCCAAGTACGGCCGGTTCGACCAGTACGAGCCGATCGGCGAACAGATCGACTTGGAGCCGGCGCTGATCTCGCGGTTCGACCTGATTTTCACCGTCACGGACCAGCCTGACGAGGAAAAAGACAGGAATCTCGCCGAGCACATCCTCACGACCAACTACGCCGGCGAGTTGACGACCCAACGCGAGCACATGCCATCACTCGACGTGAGCCAGGACGAGATCGACGAGATGACCGAGACGGTCGATCCGGATATCGACGCCGAACTCCTGCGCAAGTACATCGCGTTCGCCAAGCAAAACTGCCACCCGCGGATGACCGAAGAGGCCCGCGAGACGATCCAGGAGTTCTACGTCGACCTGCGCTCGAAGGGGGCCGACGAGGACGCACCGGTGCCGGTGACGGCACGAAAACTCGAGGCGCTTGTCCGACTGTCGGAGGCCAGCGCTCGGGTTCGGCTCTCGGATACGGTCGAGCAGGCGGACGCCGAGCGGGTGATCGAGATCGTTCGCACCTGTCTCCAGGATATCGGTGTCGATCCCGAGACCGGCGAGTTCGACGCCGACATCGTCGAAGCGGGAACGTCGAAGTCCCAGCGCGACCGAATCAAGAATCTGAAAGGGCTGATCGGGGAGATCGAAGACGAGTACGACGACGGGGCGCCGGTCGACATCGTTCTCGAGCGCGCCGAAGATATCGGGATGGACCACTCGAAGGCCGAACACGAGATCGAGAAGTTAAAACAGAAAGGCGAGGTCTACGAGCCGAGTACGGATACGCTCCGGACGACCTGATCGCTCGTACCACCGGCTCTCGAGTCTTCGGCCGTATCGCACGTTCGAGCCGAGAGCGTTCGCGACCGAATTAGTCGAATCGTGTTCGGACGGCCAGTACGTACTTTCCGATCAATCCGGCCGTCGCGACGGTCATCACGACTGCGAACGTGACGACGAATCCCGACGTGGAGAGCGGATCGCTCGCGACGACCGTGAGTTCGTCGCGGACGAACGAACCGGCGGTGACCGCGGCGACGCCGACGAGGATCAGTCCGCCGACGTTCGCGAGCCGAGGGTTCGGCTCCGGAACCGCGTCCGGGTGGTTCAACAGATAGAGGACGACGACGAGTGCGAACGGCGTTCCGATCAGACCGAACGCGAGGACGAGCACGAGAAGCGGGAAGAACGCCCCCTCGAGGAACGCGCCGATCGCACCCGCGGCGGCGACGGCGACGATGGCGACTTTGAAACGGGCGTCGGAGACGTCGGCCTCCCAGCCGAATTTGTCGGCCAGGAGATACGGTGGGACGACGGTGTTCGCACCGAGCGTCGAGATCGCCGCCCCCCACAGTCCGAGCAAGAAGAGCCACTGTGCGTACTCACCGGCGAGTGGGCCGAGCGCCTCGGCGGCCGCAGCGGCGTCGAGTTCGGCTGCGACCAGATCCGGGGTGTGGAGGACGCTCGCCGCGACGAGGAAGGTTGCGAGGCTGAAGATGCCAAAGGCGACGAGCATCGATGCGCCGACGTCGAACAGCCCGAGGTCGTACTCCTCGCGCGTCCAGCCGCGGGCGCGCAGGGTGTAGGTGTGCATCGTCACGAGCGTGATGTGGACTGCGCCACCGAGGACGCCGGCGGCGATCAGAGCGCCGCTCAGCCCGTCGGGAATCACGGGAATCAGTCCGGTTGCAGCGGCCCCCGGATCGATCGGCACGACGAACACCGACGCGACGAACGCGAGGACGACGGCCGAGACGATCACCTTCGCGCCGAGTTCGGCGATCGAGTAGCCACCGACGGCTAACCCGATCGCGAGGATCGCCGCCCAGGCTATCCCCCAGAGACGGGCGTCGACACCGGTGATTGCGGCACTGACGTCAGCGAGCGTTTTCATGATCACGATCTGTGCGAGACCAGATGCGAGTACCGCGTCGATCACGAGCACCCAGGCCCAGAACTCGCCGATGTGCTCTTCGACGACGCCGACGATGCCCGCCTCGGTGAGTAATCCGAGCCGCATCGAGAGATACTGGGCCGTCGTTCCCAGTACCGCCGACGCGATGACGACCCACAACAGCGCGTACTCGAAGGCCGCACCGGCGGTGATGACACTCGCCATCGTCGCTGGACCGGCCGCGATCGCACCGGCGAGCCACGCCGGCCCCATCTTCGAGAGATATCGCCCGAGGGTTTCCCGCCTCGTCGCGGTCGATTCGTGTGAAACTCCTTCTGTCCCCATTAGATGGGGGACTCTTCCCGATACGTATAAACTGTTCCACTCCGTTGTACCACTCGAGTATACTCCGTCGGCGTCCCGCGGATACATGGCCACGTATCGGCCCCAGAATGCTTGCATGCGGCAAAGTCCCCCCGGATCTGGTCTCAATCGCCGGTCGAACCGAAACAATTACTCTGGAATACCACCGACAAGTATCCAGTGAGTTCGATCAGTACGTTGAGCGACGAGCAGTTCGAACAGTACCAGCGCCAGGGATACGTCGTCCTCGAGGACGCACTCTCGGCGGAGACGGTCGAGCGGGTACGGAGTCGACTCCGGGAGTACACCCACGGCGACCGCGAGCGCGAGGGGTTCACCTCGCAACTCGAGCCGGCGGTCGAACGCGGGGAGCGAGAGGTCGACGAGCGAGGCGACGCCGTCCGCAAGTTCGAGGGACTCGGAATGGTCGAGACCGACGACGTCTTCCGCGAGGTCGCGGAGAACGACTCGATCGTCTCGGCCGCCCAGGACCTGCTCGGCCCGAATCTCAAGCTGTTGCGAAGCGCCGCGATGTTCAAGCCGCCACAGGTCGGCAGCGAGAAGGGGTTTCACCAGGACGCCGCCTACTACCCGATCCAGCCGATGGACCACGTCACGGTCTGGATCGCCCTCGACGAGGCGACGCCCGAAAACGGCTGTATGACCGTCGTCCCCGGCGCACACAGGGACGGGCTCCTCGAGCACGAGGCCGTCGAGTACGACACCGACATCGTCATCCCCGGGTCCGAATACGACGACGAGGACCTCGTTCCCGTCCCGATGGAGGCCGGTGACGCGCTGTTCTCTCACTGTCTGTTGCCCCACTACACGGCACCGAACGAGACTGACCGGTGGCGACGGGCGCTCATCATGGCGTACATGAATTCACGCTCGCGGTTTACGCAAGACGAAGACGAGCGGCCGCCGTGGGTCGATTCGGTTCGGATCGCGGGTGAGGAGTTCCCCGGTTGCGTCTAATATCGATCGGGCACGCTGAACAGTCAGTAAAACAGATACAGCACGATCGGAGAGAGTAGCATATAGGTGAGCCCACCAATTCTCAGGCCGATAGCGATTCGTCGGTTCTCTTTCGGCAGAACCTCCAAAACTGCGAACAAAAGAACGAACGGGACGAAGACGGCGGTAAACGGGTAGTACAGTGGAGCGACCACAGTGTACAGTAGAGCCGCTCCCAGCCCAATCCAGGACCCCATCCCTCTCCGAGGCTCGTCGTAGATGCTCCGGTTCCACCAGTTCCTTGCCATTTCGTCGGCTGTCACGTACTCACAGTATCTATTTGATCCACAGTAAATGTATATAAGGATGTCATAGAACGCATCCCACACCGTGGTCACGGTACTTCCCGGATTGTCTCCACGCCCGTAGTTGGTGGTTGCGACGACAACGCGAAGGCACAGTGCAAGGAACACCCGCTCGTGCGTGAATGCGGCCTCGGTGAACGTCCGTGCCAGGGGCGCCAGTCCCTGACGAGGACGACGTTCGAGACGGACCGTCGTCCGTCGCGTCGTTCGCAAGCCCGGTCCCCGAACGCCAGCCGAAACAATAACGCCGCCGCGCTCGAGAGTGGGGGACGTGACGCTCGCTGGCACGTCGGTCGCGGCTCCGGACCTCCTGCGGCTCGTCGCGGTCCCCGTCTTCGCGTGGGTCGCGGTTCGTGACATCAAGACCCGTCGGGTCTCGAGTGGCGTCTGGATCCCGCTTGCGACCCTCGGCGGCGCGTTGATCGTCTGGGACGGCTGGCGCGCCTGGAACGCGGGCGGTTTCGTCTGGACTCACGAGTTTCTCCTTCCGGCCGCGATCAGCCTGGGGTTCGTCGTCCCAATCGCGTACCTGTTCTGGTGGTTCGGGGGCTTCGGCGGCGCAGACGCGAAGGCGCTGATGGTGCTGGCACTGCTGTTTCCGACGCTTCCGACGTACGCGATCGGCTCGTGGACGTTCCCGGTCGCGCCGACGCCCGTCGGCGCGCTCTCGTTTACCATCCTGACCAACGCCGTCGTCGTCGGGATCGCCATTCCGATCGTGCTGGCGATCCGCAACGCGGCGGCGGGACGGATCGCCCCCGTCATGTTCGTCGGCTGGCCGATCCCCTGGGATCGCGTGCCGACGACCCACGGGACGTTGCTCGAGACCCCCGCCGGGCTCACTCGCAGCGGACTCGACCTCGACGCCCTCCGGATGTACCTGCGCTGGCGCGGACTCTCCCTGGCGGAAATCCGCGAGTACCCGGATCAGTACCGCGATCCGTCGACGCTGCCCGAGCAACCGAATCCGCCAACGGACGGGGCCGTCACCGCCGAAGTGCGAGGCGACGGCGGGCGGGTGGAACTCGCCGAGGACGCAGCGAGTGCACTCGAAGATGCAGAGCGGGACGAAACACCATCGTACGAGGACCCGTGGGGTGCAGAAACGTTTCTCGCGGATATCGACGGGTCGGCCTACGGGACGAAACCGGACGAACTCCGGAACGGACTCGAGGTACTCGTGGAGGCCGAGAGGGTCTGGATCTCGCCGGGAACGCCGTTTCTCGTCCCGGTGTTCGTCGGAATGGTGATCGCGCTGGTGTACGGCGATCTGTTGATCGGAACGCTACTCTAAGACCAGCCGACCGTTCGCTCGTACAGCGGTACGAGCGCGGTCCAAAACAGGACGAACGACGCGCCGACGACGACGAGCGCGAGCCAGGGCGTTCCCGTTTCCGCAGGCGGCCCGGTCGTAAGCAACGCGAGGACGCCGACGAACAGAACGAAACAGACGAAGACGCTGCCGAGTTCGAGCGTCGTCGCCACGGGGTGGTCGCGAAACTGTGCGGCGAGATTGGCGATCATGCGCGGGTCTCGATCTCCTCGGCGATCGTGTCGAGTTCGTCGTCCGCGAGGTCCGGTTGATCACCCGCGATGGCGTGGATCGGGCCGCCGCCGTCGCCGGCAAAGCGCGGGACGAGATGGCAGTGAACGTGTGGCACCTCCTGGCCGGCGGCTTCGCCGTTGTTGAACGCGACCGTCGTCGCGTCGGCGTCGACCGCCTCCTCGACGGCCGGAACGAGCCGATGGACCGTTGCGTACAGCTCTGTCGCGATGTCCTCCGGAACGTCGTTCAGCCGCTCGTACTCGTCTTTGGGGATCACCAGCGTGTGTCCCGGTGCAAGGGGGTTGACGTCGAGAAAAGCGACCGTCGACTCGTCTTCGTATACGATTCTCGCGGGGATCTCACCCTCGACGATCTGACTGAAGATCGTGCTCATAGCCGTGTGTGTGTCGGCCCGCGGTAAGAAGGTTACTCGAGGTCGTTCCCTCGGAAAGGGATAGATGCGGGTTCGATCGGGTGATTCGTCGTACCGCTTTCGTTCAGTCACCGAGTATATTGAATATATATCTCTATATAGGACAACAGTGAGAACAATTCACATTCGTAAAATTTATACCCCACGAGCGATTCTGTCGGGAGTATGTCGTACGATCGTGAGAACACGAGACGGACTGTCTTAAAAGGTGCAGGGGCGGCTGGCCTCGCAGCGCTCGCCGGCTGTACCGGTGACGGAAACGGTGGAAACGGTGGAAACGGTGGAAACGGCGGAAACGGCGGAAACGGTGGAAACGGCGGAAGTGAGGAAACCTTCGAGGTCGGCTACGGCGACTACCAGACGACGATCAGCGAGAGCGATTTCCCCGACGAACTGTACATCTACTGCGTCCAGACGGGATGGTCGAACTGGGACGCCATCATGGAACAGTTCCAGGACCGCTACGGCGTTCCCCTCCACGACGACCAGCGGTCGTCCGGTGAAGCGGTGACGCACATCCGATCGAACGCACAGAATCCAACCCACTCTGCGTACAACGGCGGATACTCGTTCGGGATCGAAGTGATGGATGACGGGTTCTTGACCCCGTACAAACCGGCAAACTGGGACGCGGTTCCCGAGGAGCTGAAGACCGAGGACGGCCAGTTGACGTCGACGCGACAGATGACGACGGCTGTGACGTACCGTCCTGACGTTTACGAGGAACGCGGCGTCGAGCCGCCGGAGACGTGGGAAGATCTCAAACACCCCGATATCGCACAGGACCTCGCCTTTACGCCGCCACACACTGCCAACGGCCTCGCCTCGGCGCTGTCGGTCAACAATGCATACGGTGGCGATCTCGACAACGTCGATCCACTCATCGAGTACCACGAGGAGATCGAAGAACACGGGGCCGATTTCCGCCGGAACGTCGAGGGTGACTTCACGAGTGGGGAGATCTCGACGGTCATCGAGTACGACTACACCGGCCTCAATCTCAAGTACAACGTCGACGAACTCGACGAGGATCAGGTCGACATCGCGATCCTCCCGGGACCGAACGGTGAAGCTGGTGCGATGAACGTCCCGTACGGGTTCGGGCTGCTCGAGGGCGCCCCGAACCCCGATACCGCGAAGCTATTCATGGACTTTGTCCTCTCGCTCGAGGGACAGGAGCTGTTCTTCGACGCCTACGTGCGACCGATCCGGGCGGACGAACTCGACCAGCCCGAGGAGTTCCCCGACCAGTCGGAGTACGACGAGGCCGAGTTCGCGCTCGATCAGCTAGAACTGGTCGAGAGACAGGACGAGATTATCGACGAGATCATGGATCGGACGCCGCTTCCCGGTGCACAGTAACCTCGACTCAGTGGTTATGAGTTCACAAACACACGAGACAGAGACGTTTACCGCGGTCGCGACGGCACTGATACGCCCCGAAACCGAACAGGAACGAGAGCGGCGGCGCATCGTCGTGATGTGTCTGCCGTTTTTCGTCCTCGCGACGTTCGCCGCGTTCATCCCGCTCGTCGTGATGGCTCGGATGAGCGTCTCGGCTGACCAGTTCGAGAACTCCGGGTTCTCGATGGAGGCGTGGTACACGCTCGCGACCGAATCTGTCTATCTCACCGTCGCGTGGAACACCCTCTGGTTCGCGACGCTGGCCACGGTTGCCAGTGTCATCTTCGGAGTCGGCATCTCTCATGCCTTGGAGAAGTACGAGTTCCCGTTCAAGGGCTTCGTCGTCTCGATGATCTCGTTTCCGATTGCGCTTCCCGGGATCGTCGTGGCGTTCATGATCATCGTATTGCTGGGTCGACAGGGGCTGCTTACACACACGGTCGCTTTCTTCACCGGTGGCTCGCCACTTGACATCGCGGTGGCGACGACGGTGTTCGGGCTGTTCTGTGGCTACGTCTACTCGCTGATCCCGCGATCGACGATGGTGCTCCGTGGGACATACACCGAGGTCAATACGGACGCCGAGGAGGCAGCCCGCGCGCTCGGTGCCGGCTCGTTGCGGACGTTCTATCACGTCACGCTGCCCGAAATTCGACCCGGCGTCGTCGCGGCGTTTATTTTGACGTTCCGATCGGCGCTCGCCATCTTCGGGACCGTGCTTGTACTCCAGAGTCTGAACGTCGCCACACTCAGGATCGATCGTGAGATCGCCGTCGGCTTCAACAGCCAGGTCGCGGGTGCGATCGGACTGATCTACTTCGTGTTCATCCTCGCGTTTACGTTCGTGAGTCTGCGGTTCACCGAAACGGATGTGGTCGAGATATGAGCGGAGACATTCACGATGCGGAGGGTGGACGAGGGATCGTCGCGCGAATCGACCGACTGATCGCCGGCCCGACGGCAAAGGCCGTCGTCCTGGGGATGATGGCGTTCGTGCTCCTGTTGTTGATGGTGCCGATCGTGTTCACGTTCGTCGCCTCCTTTGCGGAGTCGGCCGCAGGAGCACTCCCCAGCGGGTTTGTCACGCTTGACAACTGGCGGACTGTCCTCGGCCTCGGTGACTACGGCGTCCAGACGAGCGTCGGTCCGGGACTCGCGTTCAGCGCGATGCTCGCGACCGGCGGGATGGTGCTGAACATCATTATCGGCGTGCCGATCGCATACGCGCTTACCAGATACAACTTCTTCGCGCGAGACTGGATCAACGCGATCGCGATCCTTCCGCTCGTCCCCGGTATCATCCTCGGTGTCGCGTTCCTCCGGACGTACCCCGAGAACGCGGGGTCGGCGCTCGGATTGATCGTCGGCTACGCGCTGTTGAAGTCGCCGTATATGGTGCTGACCGTACAGAGTTCCTTCCAGTCGATGGATCTCCAGCAGTTAGAGGAGAGCTCTCGATCGCTCGGCGCGTCGTGGCCCCGGACGTTCCTAACGGTCATCGTCCCGAACGCAAAAGACGGGATCATCGCCGGGAGTATCATCTGTTGGACGCTCGCCGCCGCCGAGTTCAACTTCACGTACATGGTGTACGCGCGAGGTCCGCGACCGTTCTCGCTGTTCCTGTTCGAGAACATCTCGAACGCGCCGTACCTCCAGTCGGCGGCCGCGATCTCGGTGTACTTCCTGATCGTGGTCGCGGCGATTACGGTCCTGCAGTTGGTCGGGAATCGCGGGTTCAGCACTTCGTCCGACCGCTAACTCATCGAACAACAACATATTTCACACGAACACATGGCAGAAGTCACACTCGAAAAACTCCACAAACGATACGGAGACGAAACTGCAGTAGAATCGCTCGATTTCACCGTCCACGACGGCGAGACGCTCGGCGTCGTCGGGCCGTCAGGATGTGGAAAGACGACAACGTTGCGGATGATCGCTGGGTTCGAGACACCGACCGACGGTGTCGTTCGGTTCGACGGCGAGGATGTCACCCACGTTCCCCCCGAGAAACGAAACGTCGGACTGGTGTTCCAGTCGTACGCGCTGTTTAACAACATGAGTGTCCTCGCCAACGTCGCCTTCGGGTTGAAGATGCAAGGCGTCGGAAAGGAAGAGCGACGCGAACGCGCACAGGAACTGCTGGATATGCTCGGGATCGGCGACCTCGGCGATCGACCGCCCGAGAGCCTCTCTGGCGGCCAACAACAACGCGTTGGGCTCGCACGCGCACTCGCGATCGAACCCGATATCCTCCTCCTTGACGAGCCGATGACCGGCCTCGACGCGAAGCTCAAGACGCGTCTGCGCACCGAAATGAGCAATTTGCTCGAGGAACTCGGCGTCACCGCTCTCTACGTCACCCACGACCAGGAGGAGGCGATGGCGATGTGCGACCGGATCGCGGTGCTCAACGACGGTCACATCGAACAGATCGGAACGCCCGACACCGTTTACGAACAGCCCGCGAACACGTTCGTCGCGAACTTCATCGGCACCTCGAACGTTCTTCGGGGGAAAGCAAACGGAGACAGTGTCGACCTTGGGTTTACCCGTGTCGAGGACGAACGACTCGAGTCGATCGACGGCGAAGCAACGCTCATCGCCCGCCCGGAGGCGTTCGACGTCGACGATAACGGCTTCGAGGCCCGGGTCCGGGACGTCCACTATCTCGGGGAACGAATCCAGGCGACGGCCGAACTCCCGGACGGAACCGAGCTAACCCTCAAGTTCGACTCGTTCGACCGGCGAGTTTCGACCGATGACGTGGTCTCGCTCGCGCTGGACCTCGAGGACGTCCACGTGGTCGACTAACTCCAGTAAAAAGAGATGAGTGTACAAACGGGAACACGACGGATCGGCGGTTCGACGCGGCCGAGCAGTCGCGTCGATGATCGTCCGAACGGGGACGCAGCGTCACCGAGTCGAACGCGGGTGACCGACGGTGTCTGAGCCGGCACTCGGTGGAGCGCTCGTCGACATCGACGGGACGGTCTTCCGAGGAAGCGAGCCGATCGCCGGCGCTCCGGACGGTATCGAGACTCTACGGGAAGCGAATATCAGACCCGTGTTCCTCTCGAACAACGCGACGAAACGTCCGTCGACGTACGCCGAAATCCTCGACGAGGCGGGGATCCCGACCGAACAGGCGTCCGTGCTCAACGCCGCCGGCATCGCGGCCGCGTACCTCGGCCGCCATCATCCCGACGACGGGGTATACCTGATCGGCGAACCCGCGCTTCGGGCGGAACTCGAGGCCGCGGACGTGAGCCTGGTTGCGGACCCGACGCGAGCCGACGTCGTCCTCGCCTCGACCGATCGGTCCTTCGACTACGGAACGCTCGAAGACGTCCTGGCCGCCGACGAGGCAGGCGGCATCACGGTCTACGCCACGAACCCCGACCGGACGGTCCCCACGGAAACCGGCGAGCGCCCGGACTGCGGACCGATAATCGGTGCGATCGAGGGACTCCTCGGCAGGGAGGTCGATCGCGTTCTCGGCAAGCCCTCAAAGGTGACGGTCGAGGTGGCTCTCGAACGACTCGGTCTCAGGGTCGAAGAGTGTGTGATGATCGGTGACCGATTGGACACCGACGTTCGAATGGGCGAGCGCGCCGGAATGCGAACCGTTCTCGTCCGATCCGGCGTGACGGACGACGACGCGCTCGCGGCGTCAGAGCTCGAACCGGATCACGTAATCGACTCGCTTGGCGACATCGGGAGGGACCTGATATGACCGTACTCTCCGGGGGAGATTCGTCGTGATGGCGACCGGCATCGAGAACGCGCTGTTGACCGAGATCGATACGACGGTCGCCAACCTCGTCATCGCGACGCTTCTCGGGCTCTTTCTGGGCCTCGAGCGCGAGTGGTCACAGAAGACCGCGGGCATTCGGACGTTCGCGCTGATCAGTCTGCTCGGTGCCGTCTTCGTCGTCGTCGACTACGAGGGGTTGCTCCTCATCGGCGGTGTCCTGATCATCGCACATGCCGTGTTGCTCGCGGTTCGAACCTTCCTCCAGGAGGAACACGAGGGGCTCTCGTTGACGACGTCGGTCTCGATGTTGGTCGCCTACAGCATCGGCGTCCTCGTCGGTCTCGAGTTCTACATCGAGGCGGTTACCGTCGCCGTCATGTCCTCGCTGTTGCTCGTCTTGAAACGCGAACTCCACGAGTTCGCGTGGGGGCTGTCGAAAGAGGAGGTCCGATCTGCGACCGAGTTCGTTATTCTCGCGTTCGTCATCTACCCCCTCCTGCCCGACGAGACGATGGGGCCATGGGACGCGATCCAGCCACGGGTCATCTGGACCCTGGTGATCGCGATCAGCGCCATCGGCTTCGTCAACTACATTCTCGTCAAACGCTACGAGGGACGAGGAATCGCATTCACCGGCTTCTTCGGCGGCCTCGTCAACTCGACGGCCGTCATCGCCGAGATGGCCAAACGCGCCACCCGTGATCCGTCGCTGACCGGTCTCGCCGTCGGCGCAATCTTGCTCGCGAACGCGGCGATGGCGCTTCGAAATGCCCTCGTCGTCGCCGTGTTCATCCCCTCGGAAATCGTGACCGTCGGCTTACCGCTCGGCGCGATCGCGGTCACCGGCGTCGTCCTCTCGATGATCACGAGCGACTGGGGGGCGGATCTCGAGACGGACCTTCAGTCACCCTTTAGTCTACGAAACGCGCTGACGTTCGGCGCGCTGTTTCTGGTCGTCCTCCTGGCGTCGGCGGGAGCCCAGGAGTTCCTGGGTGCGGGCGGATTTATCGCCACGACGTTCTTCGCCGGACTCGTCTCCTCCGGAACGGCGGCGACGACGGCGGTCACCCTCGTCAGCACCGGCCAGATAACTCCCGAGACAGGGGTGCTCGGCGTCATCGCCGGAACGACCGCCTCGATCTGCGTGAAAGTGTTTTTCGCCGCAACCATCGAACGGTCGCTGATCAAACCCGTCGTAATCTACAACTTCGTGCTCATCTGCGTCGGCGTCGGCTTCGGTGTCGTCTCGATTTTCGTCCTGTGATACGGTTTGCTGTACCGATTTACCGGTACAACCACAGGACGTGTCGCGATCGCATCGGAAATATCTTCAGCAGTCCGGATAACCGCTCGAGACCACACCGACTACCAGCCTCCGTATTTCGTCGTTTCGTCCGACCTGTGCCAGTTCTCCCTCGATTCGTTCGATAGAGTCGATCTCAGAACTCGTAGCGTCTGACGAGTTCGTCGTCGACCTTGACCGTGACGTCGACGGTGTCGTCGATCACGACCTCGGCGTACGTGCCGGTGATCGGCTTCTCCCTGGTCTCCTTGCTGAAGGCGTTGAGTGTGACGTGTTCGATCCCGCGATAGTTCGTGAGAACGTTCTCGTGGGTGTGACCGTTGATCGTTCCTTTGACCAGTTTCGGGTCCAGTGCGTCGGTCACCCGCTTTTTGTTTCCGCAAAACGCCCGTTCCGGATAGGTCGACCACCAGTAGGAGTTCGAAACGTCGTAGTAGTGGATCGGATGGTGGACGAAGATCGTAAACGGCTCTCCCTCAGCCGACTCCTCGCGGAGCATCGCGAGCTGGTCGTCGCTCACCTCGCCGCGCGCACCGTCGAGCCACGGCGACGACGTGTTCAGGAAGACCAGTTTCTCGTCGCCGATCCGCTGGGTTCCCCACAGTTCGTTGCCAAATACCTCCTCGAGCCGGTCGTGTGTGAGCGTCTCGGAGTCGTGGTTACCGGCGAGAAATCGGACAGGACAGTCGAACGCGAGCGTTTCGGCGACGAGTTCGATGTGTTCGACGTCGGTCCGCTCGTCTTCCTCCTCGATGACGTCGCCGAGGGCGACGACCAGGTCCGGATCGAACCGCCGGAGATGCGAGACGGTCGACTCGAGGAGATCTCGAATGTCGGATCGATGGGCGCTTCGCATGTGAATGTCGGGAATTACGCCAATACGCGCTGTCATGTCACATCGTGTCGTGGAGAGGAGGATCAACCCTTCGATCGATCTCTCCGATCGACGCCGGGAGTCCGGAGTCACGCCCCATGGAACGATTCCGAGCTCTTCGAACACTCGCATGGTTTCGCCCTCAAGCGACGGGGCTTCCCGCTTCTACGACACAAATACTCGCGGCGAGTGGCCGTCGTTCGTGCCGGTTCTGGGCGCGTTCTACGGTCGGACCAAACCGAAACCGTCGTCTCGCTCCGTCCGGTCGTCTCGAGTATGCCGACTGCCACGAACGGCTCCGTCTCGTTGTACTACGACCGCGAGGGAGACGGCGACCCCGTCGTTTTCGTTCCCGAGGCCGGCCTCGGCGGCTGGTCGTGGGGCTGGCAACACGCCGGTCTCGCCGGCCCCTACGAGGCGATCGTCTGGGATCTCCGGGGCACCGGTCGCTCCGACGCCCCGCGCGGCCCTTACTCCCTCGAAGACCTCGTCGCCGACCTCGAGGCGGTGCTTGCCGATTGCGGCGTCCGAAACGCCCACCTCGTCGGCTGCGGCCTCGGCGGTGCGATTGCCCTGCGGGCCGCCCGGACCTCGAGTCGCGTCGCGACGCTCTCGCTCTTTGGCACCGCGGCCGAGGAACCCGCGTTCGACCTCGAACCGCTGTTCGCACCGCCGGACGACCGCGAGGCGCTTCACGATTCGCTCTCGGCGGGGCTCTCGGCCGACTTCCGGGAGTCCCACCCCGACGTCTGTGAGGGAATCGTCGACTGGCGGGTCGACGGCGACGCCGACCGCGCGGGCTGGGAGGCCCAGGTCGCGGCGCTCGAGGGGGTCGACGCGACCGACTCGCTGACCGACGTGACGCAGCCGACCCGCGTCTTCCACGGCACCGAAGACGACCTCGTCCCCGTCTCCGCAGGCGAAGACCTCGCGAGAGGACTCCCACGGGGCGAGTTCGTTCCCCTCGAGGGGGCGGGCCACCTCGCGTTCGTCGAACAGTCGCGCGCGGTGAACGATCTACTCGCGGGCTTTCTCGAGGCCCAATCGGGGGATACCCCGTAGCGGTTCTGTTCGGTTCGTCACCAAAATGCGCTTGTATTCGGCCCCATCCTTGCGAGCGAGCGCCGACAGCCTACGGACTCGAGCGTCGTACCGCTCTTCGTGACCCTCTCGCTGGCTCGACGGGCCGAGCGGTTTCCCGACCGGACGGCGGTCGTCGACATCTCCGAGGAGCGGCTGGACGCGCCCGACGAGATCACCCACGAGGAGTCCGTCTCCTACGGCGAACTCTCCCGGCTGGCGGACGACCTCGCGAACCGCCTCTCGGCGCTCGGCGTCGACCCCGGCGACACCGTCTGTCTGGTGACGCGAAACCGGGTCGTCTCGCTCGGTCTGCTGTTCGCCTGCCGGCGCCTCGGCGCGACGTTCGTGCCGATTTCGCACCTGCTGACCCCGGTGACGGTCGAACGCCCGTTCGAGGTGCTCGAGCCCGCACTCGTGGTCGCCGAGTCCGCCCAGCGCGATCTCGTGCGATCGATTCCGTTCGACCGCCCCGTGACGCTCGAGCAGTTGGCGGACGTCGACCCCGGCGACGCTGGGGGCGATTCGACCGCCCCACGGTCCGAAGACGAATTGCGCCCAGGACTGGAATCCGACGCTCGAGACCGGCCTCTCCTGGCGCTCCACGCCGAGGAGGGACGGCCGATTGCGACGTTTACCGAGCGCACCCTCGAGTGGAACTGCATCTCGGCGCTCGTCGCGTGGGGGCTCTCGAGCGAGGACGTCGCACCGCTGGTTACGCCGCTTTCCGTCCCCGATAGCCTCCTCCGAGTCGCGCTCCCGATACTGTACGTCGGCGGGCGACTCCTGCTCGACCGAGCGTTCGACCCTGGTGATGCGCTAACCGCGATCGAAGGCGAGAACGCGACGGTGCTCGCCGGCCGAAAGATCGCGTTTCGAAATCTCGCCGCGGAGACGTCGTTCGCCACCGCCGTCGACTCGCTCGAGCTGGCGATTCCCGATCGATCCGTCTCGGCCGAAATTCTCGAGCCCTATCGCGATCGCGGGATCCATATCTCTCGAGCGTACGGCCGACTCGAGTGTCCGACCGGGCTCTGCCAGCCCACGGATGCGATCTCCTCGCTTCGGGACGATCTCCCTACCGATGCCGGAGAGATCGGACTCCCGCTTCCCGACTGCCGTGTCCGGCTGGTCGATGGGCACGGTGACGTCCTTGAGAGCGCTACGACGGGACGGCTTCAGGTGTCCGGACCGGTCGTCGCGGACGGCTACGTAAATGCTGCCGATTTTGTCGACGACGAGGTCGACGTCGCTGCTGACGCGGATCCGACCCGGGCGGACCCCGACGTCGAGGCCGGCCGGTTCGTCGACGGCTGGTTCGACACCGGTGAGACGGCCCATCGCGACGATCGAGGGTACTACACACTCGAGTAGGATCTCCGGATTCGCCAGCTCGAGCGCGCACTGGGATCGAACCGCCTCGACCGTGGGAGCGTCGTCCGCGCTCGCGGCAACGTCCGCGACGTGCGGAAAGGCTATCAGTCCGCGGTGGCCAGTAGCCGACGATGAGTCAACTGCGTATCGCCGTCCTGAACGCAACCCAGCGGGACGACAACACGACGCGGAACTTCCGGCGCGAACTCGACGCCTCGCTGTCGGAGTTCGACGTCACCGATGGCTCGCTTCCCGACGGATACGAGTTCGACGGTGCCGTCGTCACCGGTTCGCGGACGTCCGTCTACTGGGACGAGCCCTGGATCGAGACGACCAAGCAGTGGGTCGCCGAGGCGACCGACCGCGGGGTTCCGTTTCTCGGCGTCTGTTGGGGTCACCAGCTACTCGCCGACGTTCTCGGGGGGACGGTCGAGGACATGGGCGTCTACGAGGTCGGCTACAGCCAAATCGAGCGAACGGCAGTCGATTCCTCGCGGCTCCTCGAGGGCATCGCCGAGGAGTTTACTGCCTTTACGAGCCACTCCGACGCGGTAACGGAGCTTCCGCCCGGTTCGACGCCGCTGGCGGAAAACGAGTACTCGAACCACGGGTTTCGCAAGGACCGCGTCTTCGGCGTCCAGTTTCATCCCGAGTACGACCGCAAGACCGCCCGCGAACTCGTCCATCGGAAAGAGCTCACCGACGAGCGTCGCGACTCGATACTCGCGGCGATCACCGCGGAGAACTACCGTGCGGCCTGCGAGGCAAAGCTCGTCTTCGATAACTTCCTCGAGTTCGTCCGTGAGGATGGTGTGACTGCGCGCGCGACGAACGCGGATGCGGAGACGGCCACGAAGAGTACCGAGGGGGCTTCGACGGAGTCGCGTGCGAGCGTCGGCGGCTCGGACTGATACGGTCCGTTGTCGTTCTTTACCGGTGATCGACGTTCCCGTCGGAGCGATCACCGGTAAAACGCTACAACAATCCGTATGAGACGGGCTGTCGTAAACCGGTTTCCGCCCACCCGCGATACGTCCGCGGGCGGACCGGAAACTCACCGCAGTAACCCGTATAACTCAGCGCCAACCGTCGAGCAGTCGCCCGAGCGGGCCCTCGGACGGCTGGTCCCCGTCCTGACTGCTCGCGTCCGCTCGCCAGTTCTCGAGGATTCGTTCGTACTGCTCGATGACGTCCTGTCGTCGCCGTTCACTCGCCTCGAGTTCGGACTCGAGGGCGGCGACTCTGGTACGGAGATACGTTCGTTCGATCCGGGCGGGGAGCGACTCCCCCGAATCGGCGGCCTGGCCCGACGCCGCCGGTTCGGTGCTCGTGTTCGACGTGCTGGATTGGAATGCGAACTCGACGCCCGACCGCGGATCGAGTGTCTGTTCGGTCCTGGAGGGAGTATCGTCAGCGGGCTGTTGCTCGGCGGACATGAGCCGAAAACTGATACGACGTAGACGGGCAAAAAGCTCAGTCAGTCGGGCGTCAGACTGTCTGACGTGGGTCGTGCGTCCGTCGTTCGAGTTCGAATTCGGATTTCAGGATCGCAGGTGCTCGAGAACGCCCTCCGTATCGGCCGGCACCGGCTCCGGATCGTTGCCCGCGGCGGCGGCCGCGTCTGGGTCCTTGAGCAGGTGGCCCGTCGTCAGGCAGGCGACGCGCTCGTCGTCGCCGACGATTCCTTCGGTGCGTAGCTTTCGCAGGCCGGCGACGGACGCTGCGGAGGCCGGCTCGACGCCGATTCCTTCACCGGCGAGATCGCGCTGTGCGTCGGTGATCTCCTCGTCCGTGACCGAGATCGCGGTGCCGCCGGTCTCGCGGATGCCGGGGAGGGCCTTCGGCGCGTTGACCGGGTTGCCGATCCGGATCGCCGTCGCGCGCGTCTCGACATCGTCCCAGCGCCGTACCTCGTCTGCGCCGTTTTCGATCGCTTCGACCATCGGCGCGGCACCCTCGGCCTGGACACCGGTCAGTTTGGGCACCTCGCTCTCCGCGAGTTCGCCCGCCTGGACGAGTTCGCGAAACGCCTTGTACAGCGCCGAGGTGTTGCCCGCGTTGCCGACCGGGAGGACGATCCGGTCGGGAACGGCGTCGTAATCTGCGAGGAATCCTTCGAGGATCTCGAGGCCGATCGTCTTCTGGCCCTCGAGTCGGAACGGGTTCAGTGAGTTCAGCAGGTAGGCCTCGCCGCCTGCGGCGAGTTCCTGGACGATGTCCAGACAGGCGTCGAAGTTGCCGTCGACCTCGAGGATTCGCGCGCCATGCAAACTGGCCTGGGCGATCTTGCCCGCCGCAACCTTGCCGGCCGGTAACAGAACGAGCGTCTCCATCCCGCCGCGAGAGCCGTAGGCGGCGAGGGCGGCGCTCGTGTTTCCGGTCGATGCACAGGCGAGTCGGTCGACGCCGAGTTCCTTCGCGACGGCGACGCCGACGGTCATGCCCCGATCCTTGAACGACCCCGTCGGGTTCATTCCCTCGTGTTTGATCCGTAAGGCCTCGACGCCGACCGACTCCTCGAGTCGGGGAACTTCGTACAGCGGCGTCGCACCCTCCTGGGTCGTGACGCCTTCGGAGAGCGGGAGCGCGTCCGCGTAGCGCCAGACGCCCTCGCCCTCGAAGTCGTCGAACGTCGGGAGGTCGGTGTAGCGAACCTCGAGCAGTCCGTCACACTCGTCGCAGGTGTAGCGGACGTCCTCGAACGGTGGGAAGGTTTCGCCACACTCGATACACTCGAGCCAGACGCCGTCGTCGGCGTCGTCGGGGACCGCCGGTTTCTCGGCGGAGAGACTGAGACTCATTATCAGCCGAGAGGGAGGCGAGGGAGAAAAAGTGCGTGGATTGGGCGGCGAGCGCCGTCCCGTCTGATCTGCCCTGCCACGATTGTGTCCCACCCGATCCGCCCTGTCACGACTGTACCTCGCCCGTGATGGGGATCGACAGACCTGCGCGGCGATCCCTCTCATGCAGTTGTTGTCGGCGATTTTCAGCGATCGATACCCCCGTTTCGCTCGCTCACGCGACGATCAGCGCGATCATTGCCGCTGGCCCCGCCAACAGCAAGATTGCGGCGACGACGATTCTGAGCCACATGCGTTCGCCCCTATCCGAACGGGTCATATAACCACGAACGACCGTTCGGTTCGCTGAACGGAACCCGTCGAAACGAAATTGAGAATTTATGGGCGAAAGCTGCTGTTGGGTCGTGGTAGACGCCGTTTACCGTCGATATCGTCCCGCCGGATCAGCCGGTGAAGTTCTCGAGTGTAGGTTACTCGAGCAGCCAGCTCAAAAGCGCCTTCTGTGCGTGCAGTCGGTTCTCGGCCTGGTCGAAGACGATCGACCGATCGCCCTCGACGACGGCGTCGGTGATCTCCTCGCCGCGGTGGGCGGGTAGACAGTGCATAACCGACGCGTCGGGGACGTGTGAGAGCAGTTCGTCGTTTACCTGGAACCCCTCGAAATCGTTCATTCGAACGTCGCGTTCGTCCTCCTGGCCCATGCTGATCCAGACGTCGGTGTAGATGACGTCCGCACCGTCGACCGCCTCGACGGGGTCGGCCGTCGTCGCCGGCTCGCCGCCGAGTTCTCGAGCGCGCTCTCTGACGGCGTCGTCGACTTCGTAGCCCGCCGGCGTCGCCACGGTCAGGTCGATACCGGCGAGTGCGGCCCCGATCGCGAACGACTGGGCGACGTTGTTGCCGTCGCCAACCCAGGCGACCGACACATCTTCAAACCCGCCGTTGTGCTCGCGGATCGTCAGCAGATCCGCCAGCGTCTGGCAGGGGTGGGCGTCGTCGGTGAGCCCGTTAACGATCGGCACCGAGGCGTACTCGGCGAGCACCTCGATGTTGTGGTGTTTGAACACGCGGGCCATCACTGCGTCGACGTACCGCGAGAGCGTCCGCGAGGTGTCTTTCAGCGGCTCGCCGTGGCCGAGCTGGATGTCGTCCTCGCCGAGGAAGACCGCGTGGCCGCCGAGCTGGGTCATCCCCGTCTCGAAGGAGACGCGGGTCCGGGTGCTCGGCTTCTGGAATATCATTCCGAGGGTCTGACCCTCCAGATCCTCGTGATCCTCACCGTTTTCCTGTGCGTCCTTGTACGTCTCCGCGCGGTCTAGGACCGCGAACAGTTCGTCTCTCGAGAGGTCGTCGATCTCGAGGAAGTGGCGTGGCTGTGTCATGCGTCGTCACCTCGTAGCGTCTTCGCCACTCGCTCGAGGATCTCGACCGACCGGTCGAACTCCGCAAGCGAGAGGCGTTCGTCGGGAGCGTGGTCGAGCTCGGAGTTGCCCGGCCCGTAAGTCACCATCGGACAGTCCCACGCCCCGGCGTAGATGTTCATGTCGCTGGTGCCGGTCTTTCGGACCAGGCGCGGATCGTCGCCAACCGCTCGGATTGCGACGCGGAAGGCCCGTGCGACCTCCGTTCGCGGGCTCATCATCACGGGCGGGACCTTGTCCTTCCAGGTGACGGTCCCGACCTCGAGTTCGGCCTCCGCGGCCTCGCGGACGGTCTCGACGTCGAGAGTGGGCGGGACCCGAAGCTGGACGGCCATCGTCGTCTCGACGGAGAGCCCGTCCTCGCTGATGCCGCCTTCAATGTCGACGGGCTTGGTCGTCACCTGCTCGAAGACGGGTTCGTACTCGCCGGCTTCGAAGTGATCCTCGACGGCCGACCACCAGCTGACGGCGTGTTGAATCGCGTTCGGGTCCGGGCGAGAGGTGTGACCGGATTCGCTCGTCGCGACGTACGTGCCGGCGATCAGTCCACGATACCCCAGCGTAATCCCGTCGGCCCCGGAGGGTTCGCCGTTGACGACGGCCGCCGGCGCGGTGTCTCGATCGTCGACCAGATAGCGCGAGCCACGCGAGTCGATCTCCTCGCCGACGACGCCGACGAACGAGACGCCCGTGCGGACGGCAGCCGCTGCCATCGCGACGAGTGGCCCCGTCGCATCGACGCTGCCACGGCCCCAGAGGATCTCGTCGTCGCCCGTCTCTTCGACCTCGACGGGAATCTCACCCGGAACGGTGTCGACGTGTGAGGTAAGTAGGACGGAGTCGTCTGCCGGCGCGCGGACGTTTCCGACGGCGTCGATCCAGACCTTGCGGTCGTGGGCCTCGAAGAAGTCGACCAGCCGTTGTGCCGCCTCGCGTTCCTCGCCCGACGGCGAGGGGATCGAGACGAGATCGACGAGCAACTCGCGGGCGTCCTCGAGCGAAACCTCTCCTTCCATCGTCGCGCTCATTGGTCGGCGTTCGTGTCAGGTGCGATGACCGCACTCAGTGCCTCGATGAGCTGATCTGCGTGCGATTCGTCGATCACGAGCGGCGGGAGCAATCGCAGGACGGTCCGTCCCGCGGGCAGCGCCAGTACCTGGTGTTCGAGCGCCAGGTCGCGGGCGATGCGGTTCGCGCCGCGTTTCAGTTCGATGCCGATCAACAGCCCCTCACCGCGGACCTCGCGGATCTCGTCGCCGAGTGCAGCCTCGAGTTCCGTCGTGAGGTACTCGCCTATCTCGGCGGCGTTTGCGGGAACGTCCTCCTCGACGAGCGTCGAGATGGTCGCGTGGACGGCCGCGGTGACGACGGGCCCGCCGCTGAACGTGGCGTTGTGGGAAGCCGCGCCGTCGGCGATCCAATCCTGTACTGCGACCGCGCCGACGGGGAGGCCGTTACCCAGCCCCTTCGCCGTCGTGAGGATGTCGGGCGTGACACCCGCGTTCTCGCAGGCCCACATCGAACCCGTCCGGCCCATGCCGGTCTGGACCTCGTCCAAGACGAGCGCCGCGCCCGCCTCGTCGGTCAGTTCGCGGGCAGTCTCGAGGTAGCCCGTCGGCGGGACGTTGATCCCGCCTTCGCCTTGGATCGGCTCGAGGATGACCGCAGCCGTCTCCTCGTCCACCGCGTCGGCGAGTTCCTCGCTATCGCCGTAGGGGACAAACTCGACGTCGCCGGCCAGGGGCTCGAAGGGTTTCTTGTACGTGTCCTTCCAGGTGGCCGCGAGCGCACCCATCGTCCGCCCGTGGAACGAGCGGGTGGCGGCGACGATCTTCGACTCGCCGGTCGCCGAGCGCGCGAACTTCAGTGCAGCCTCGTTGGCCTCGGTCCCGGAGTTACAGAACCAGGCCGACTCGAGTTCGTCGGGCGTCGCTGCGACGAGGGAAGCGTAGGCGTTCTCGCGTGCCTCGACGGGGAACGAAGAGTCGACGAACGTCAGCTTCTCGACCTGTTCCTGGACGGTCTCTACGACCGCGGGATGGGAGTGACCCAGCGGCGTACAGGCGAAACTCGCCCCGGCGTCGACGTACTCGGTGCCGTCGCCGGTGTAGAGAGACGCCCCCTCGCCGCGTTCGATGGGAATGGGCTTGCCGCCGGAGACGAAATCGTGGTCGCTCATTGGGTTACCTCCGTTTCAGTATCTAACACGCCGGGCTCGAGCGTCGTTCCCTCGCCGGCGAGCGCGCTCGTGATCGGGTCGTCGGCGTTCGCCGTCGCGACGGTGACCGACGCCGCGCCGCCCTCGAGGGCTTCCTCGGCGGCCATGACCTTCTTCGTCATGAAGCCTTCTGCAGCCTCCTCGACGGCTGCGAACTCCTCGGGCGTCGCCGCCGAATCGATCTTCGTCGACTCGTCGTCGGGATCCTCGTAGATTCCCGAAACGTCCGTGAGGACGACCAGATCTGCCTCGAGCGCCCCTGCAATCGCCGCAGCGGCGCGGTCGGCGTCGGCGTTGACCGCGGTGTACTCGCCGTCTTTCTCTTGGCCCAACACGGGTACCGAGACGACGGGCGTGTACCCGCCCGCGAGGACGGTCTCGAGCAGGTCCGCGTTGACCGACTCGATCGTACCCGAGTGGTCGCCACGCTTGATCTTCTTCTTGCCGTCTTCTTTCACGCGAACGGCGGATTTGCGCTTGCCCTCGAGTAACTTTCCGTCCGTACCCGAGAGACCGACCGCGTTCACGCCCTCGTTCTGGAGCGACTCGACGAGGTCCGTGTTGAGTTTGCCCGGCATGACCATCTTGAAGACGTCCATCGTCTCCTCGTCGGTGAATCGCCCGACGACGCCGCCGGGGGTCTCGACGTAGGTCGGTTCCTGACCGAGCTCCTCGAGCGTCTCGTCGACAGCGGTCGAACCGCCGTGGGTCAACACGACGTCCTCGCCGTCTTCGACGAGGCTCGCGACGTCCGCGAGTGCACCTTCGGGGTCGACGGCGCGAGCGCCGCCGATCTTGACGACCACGGTCACTCCGGACACCTCCGTTCCCTGTCTGCTCGCGGGCGAAGCCCGCTCGCACGGCTCGAGGGACGCGTGCGTCCCTCGTTGCTTTCGATCGCGTTCGCTCTCGAAAAGACCGCCATTTCAGGGTGCCCCCACGGGGTGGAGTCCCGTAAACTCGAGTCCGGCTGTCTCCTCGAAACCGAGCGCGATGTTGGCGGCGTGGACCGCCTGCCCGGCCGACCCCTTCATCATGTTGTCGATCGCCGAGAAGACGACGACGCGCTTGTTGCTCGGGTCGAGTTCGAATCCGACCTCCGCTACGTTGGTCCCGGCGACTGCCTTCGGCTCCGGATAGCGGTAGACGCCGGATCCGCCGGCAGCCATGCGGACGAACGGTTCGTCCTCGTACGCGCCGCGGTAGGCTTTCCAGAGGTCGCCCTTCGAGACCGGCCCCGACGGGAAGACGTGGCTGGTCGCGCTCGCGCCGCGAACCATGTCTACGGCGTGGCACGTGAATGCCACCGAGGTGTCGAGGAACTGTTCGATCTCGGCCTCGTGGCGGTGGCCCGTCGGTGCGTAGGGGCGGACGACGCCCGACCGTTCCGGGTGCGAGGAGGCGTCGCCGCCGCCGGCCCCTCCTTCGGAGGAGCCGACTTTCACGTCGACGACGATCTGCTGGTCGCCGTCGACGATACCCGCCTCGACGAGCGGGTAGAGTCCGAGAATGGTCGCGGTAGCGTTACAGCCGCCACCGGCGACGAGCTCGGCACCCTCGAGGTTCTCTCGATTGATTTCGGGGAGCGCGTACTCCGCCTTCGCTAAGTACTCGGGTGCGTCGTGGCCGTCGTACCACTCCTCGTACTGCGCTTCGGTGTTCAGCCGGAAGTCCGCCGAGAGGTCGACGACCGTATCCGCAACGTCGAAGAAGTCGTCGATCTGGCTCATCGAGACGCCGTGGGGCGTCGCGGCGAACAGCACGTCGACGCTCTCAGGGTCGTCTGGTTCCGTAAACCGGAGGTCCGTCCCGCGAAGCGGCGGATGGACGGAGCCGACGCTCTTGCCGGCTTTCGACCGGCTCGTGACCTCGGCGATCTCGACGTTGGGGTGGCTCGCGAGGAGCCGAAGCAGTTCGCCGCCCACGAAGCCGGAGCCGCCGATGATGCTCGCGGTGACTGTCTCGCCGCCCGTAGCGTCGGACCCATCGGCGTCGGTGTCGACGGCCATCAGGTGGTCACCTCGAGTTCGCCGTCGGCCGCGGCGGTTGCTTTCTTCTCGAGCCAGTCGACGACGGTGGCCGCGACGTCGGTCTCGACGGCGCTATCCAGCGCTTTGAACTCGACGGTGTGGTTGACCTCGTGGACGGTGTAATCGTCGCCCGTCTCCATGAGGTCGATGCCGAGCAATCCGCCGCCGACGGCGTCGCTCGCCGTCTCGACGAGTTCCCTCGCGCGGTCGTCGAGTTCGAAGACGTCCGTCTCGGCGCCTTTCGCGGCGTTCGTGATCCAGTGGTCCGAGGATCGGACCATCGCGGCGATCGGCTCGCCGTCGGTCGCGACCACGCGGATGTCACGACCGGGCTTCTCGACGAACTCCTGGATGTAGAACACCTTGTGCTCGTAGTGGCCGAGCGTCGCCTTGTGCTCTAGGATCGCTTCGGCGGCGTCTGGCGAGTCGATTTTCGCCATCAGGCGTCCCCAGGAGCCGACGACGGGCTTGAGGACGCAGGGATACCCGAACTCCTCGATGGCGTCCATCGCGGTCTCTTTCGTGAACGCGACTTTCGTCGCGGGTGTCGGAACGCCGGCTCGCTCGAGCGCGAGGCTATTTTTCACCTTGTCCGCACAGATCTCCGCGGTCTCGTGGCTGTTGACCACGGGGATGCCGTACGCCTCGAGGAACTGCGTGGCGTAGAGGCTCCGACTCGTGGCGAGACAGCGGTCGACGACGACGTCGAGGTCGACGAACTCCTCGGGGACCTCGCCGATGTCGAAGCCGTGTTTGCGGACGTCGATCTTCTCGACCTCGTGGTCGCGCTCGCGAAGCTCGTTCAAAAGGAGCTTCTCGTCCTTGCGGATTCGGGAGTAGAGTATTCCTACCTTCACTCGAACCACCCCTGGTGTCCGGAGTGTCTACGGGGGATGTGTACTGTGACCGTCTGCAAGGTCACTCACCCCAGTCCTCTTCGAGCTCCGGGGCTCGCTCGAGGACTGGCGGCTCGGTATCGACGACTTCCAGCTCGGCGCCACACGTGGTACAGTCAACGATCTCTCCACTCTCCAGATCGTCGTGCAGGGACACCTCGGCCCCACACTCGACGCATTCGGTCATTGTACTCGCAACTGAGAGCCCGGTGTCCTTAAAGGCTTCGAACTTAACAGCAAAGTTATACTATCTGCACTCCGCTCTAACGGACCGCTGACGCCATTTCACCGCAGTTCTACTTTGACATATCATTTAGAATTTGTATTGTCCCCTCGCGGGGGTCGTCGCCGCGGTCGTGGACCGACGAACTCACACATAGCCGTTCACCTCGGCACGAAGCGTCTGATGGGCTGCCTCGAGTGCTTCGGCTCGCGTCTCGAGGGCGGTTTCGTCGGCCGTGAGATCCTCGCGGGTGCCGGCGAGTTGCGACTCGACCTCGTCGGGTGCTGGTCCGCCACGCGAGTTGCGACTCGCGACGCTCTCGACGGGATCGAGGGCGGTCTCGACCGCCTCGAGGTCGACGACCGACTCGAGCGGTTCCTCGAGGACCGTTCCCGCGGCCGCCGCGATGGCGTCGAGATCCGATTCGTCGGTGTCGTCGTCTTCGAGTCGTTCGGCCGCGCTCGCGACGATCTCGTGGGCCGTCCGGAACGGGAGTCCGTTCGCGGCCAGCAGGTCGGCGACGCCGGTCGCCGTCGAGAACCCGTCGCCGGCCTCGGCCGCGAGCGCCGCGTCTTCCCACTCGGCCGTGGCGACCGCGCCGGCCGCGACGGAACTCGCTTCCGCCACCTCGTCGACGGTCTTCCAGGCGTGGGGCGTCGCCCGCTGGAGGTCACGGTTGTACGCACGTGGGAGTCCCTTGAGCGTCGTCGTCAGCCCCTGGACCTCGCCCGCCGCATCGCCCGCGACGGCGCGGACGAGCTCAAGCGTGTCCGGATTCTTCTTCTGGGGCATGATCGACGACGTCGAGGAGTAGTCGTCCGAGAGGGAAACGAAGCCGCGGTTCGCGAAGACGATCACGTCCTCGGCGAGCCCCGACAGGGTCGTCGCGTGTGTCGACAGCGCCTGGGTCGTCTCGAGCAGGAAATCCCGGCTCGAGGCGGCGTCCATCGAGTTCTCGACGACCCCCTCGAAGCCGAGCAACTCGGCCGTGCGTTCGCGGTCGACGTCGAACGTCGTCCCCGCGAACGCGGCCGCGCCCAGCGGCGACTCGTTGATCCGCTCGTAGGCGTCAAGCAACCGTTCGGTATCGCGGCGAACCGCGGACTCGTAGGAACTGGCCCAGTGAGCGACCGTCGTCGGCTGGGCCGGCTGGAGGTGTGTGTAGCCGGGCATGATCGTCTCGGTGTGCGCTGTGGCGGTCTCGAGTAGCGCCTCGCGGAGCGCGAGCGTCGCCTCGATCGCCGCCAGGACGTCCTCGCGGAGGCGATACCGGATACACGCGGCGACCTCGTCGTTTCTCGAGCGTGCGGTGTGCATCTTCCCACCGTCGGCACCGATCCGTTCGATAACCCCGGTCTCGATCGCCTCGTGGACGTCCTCGCCGTCGGGCAACGAGCCGTGGCCGTCGACTTCGATCGCGTCGAGTGCGGTCAGGATCTCGCCGGCGACGTCGTCGTCGACGATCCCCTGCTCGGCGAGCATCACGACGTGTGCACGGTCGACCTCGAGGTCCGCCTCGAAAATTCGTTCGTCGGCTGCGAGCGAGGAGAGAAAGCTCCGAGCGGGGCCGCCGCTGAACCGGTCCCGACGGACGACGCCGTCGTGGTCTCCGCCGTCGGTCGCGATCCGACGGCTCGTCTCGCTGTCGGTCGCAGTTGTTGGTTCGAAACCGGCCCCTCCATCGTGAGCGCTCTCCTCGGTCATCGTTACTCGTCCCCGTCGATCACGCTGTTCGCGAGACGGCGCTGGAAGCCGTGGTACTTCGCGACGCCCGTCGCATCCTCCTGATCGATCTTGCCGACCGACTCCGTGTCGAAGGAGGCGTGTTCGGCCGAGTACGCGGCGTACTCGCTGTCGCGGGCGACCGCACGAGCCTGGCCGCCTTCGAAGCGGATCGTCACCGTGCCGGTGACGCGTTTCTGGGTCTCGTCGATGAACCCCTCGAGTGCGCTCACGAGCGGTGCGTCGACCAGTCCTTCGTAGCCTTTCTTCGACCAGCGCTGGTCGATCAGCTGTTTGAACTCGCGTTCCTCCTGGGTGAGGACGAGCCCCTCGAGTGCCTCGTGGGCGTTGAGCAGCGTCGTCGCCGCGGGGTGTTCGTAGTTCTCACGAACTTTGAGCCCGAGCATGCGGTCTTCCATCGAGTCGGTCCGACCGACGCCGTAAGCGCCAGCGACCTCGTTCAAGTGCTGGATGAGCGCGACCGGCTCCATCTCCTCGCCGTCGACGGCGATCGGATACCCCTCCTCGAAGCTGATCTCGATCTCCTCGGTCTCGCCGGATGGGTCCTGAGTCCACTCGTAGATCTCGGCCGGCGGGACGTAGTTCGGATCCTCGAGTTCGTCGCCCTCGACCGAGCGACTCCAGAGGTTGGTGTCGATCGACCAGTCGCCGCCGCTTCCCCCTTCGACGGGGAGGTCGCGCTCGTCGGCGTACTCCTGTTCCCACTCGCGGGTGAGACCGAGTTCGCGCACCGGCGCGATGACCTCGAGATCCGAGTCGCGCCAGACGGCCTCGAACCGGAGCTGGTCGTTTCCTTTGCCCGTACAGCCGTGAGCGATGCCGGTACAGTCCTGTTCCTCGGCGACCTCGAGGATCGCCTTCGCGATCACGGGACGTGCAAGCGCCGTGCCAAGTGGGTAACCCTGGTACGTCGCGTTCGCGCGCACGCCATCGAGACAGAGATCCGCGAACTCGTCTTTGGCGTCGACAACGTAGTGTTCCAGATCGAGTGCTGCCGCGGTCTCTTCGGCCTCGTCGAACTCTTCGGCTGGCTGTCCAACGTCCACCGTCACGCCGATAACCTCGTCGTATCCGTACTCCTCCTCGAGCAATGGGACACAGACCGTCGTATCCAGTCCGCCCGAGAACGCAAGTGCCACGCGTGTCATGTCGTACTCGAGTGAAACGCCAGGACGGTATTAAGTTCGTTGGTTTGAGTTTAGAATTTTAATGTTAGAGCGGTTGCTGGTTGAAAATTAGCCACTTTCCGAAATCGTGGAAACGATCGAACGAACGACGATGGAGAGGTATGTAGTACGGGCTCAACGAGCCCGCCGCCGCGGTCGCCGCGATCGCGGTGGAGAGACGGTCCCGTCGGTATCCACACCGGCAGATACGGTTCCGACGGGCCGGACCATTGTCGACGGGTTGTAAACGGGGCGTATTAAATCCTGTTATCCGGAGTCCACCAGGAGTTTCGATTCGGTGGTGGCCATTCGTGTGATGGCGAACGGGGTGAGGTCAGTTCACTTCCTCATCGTCCGGAAGCGAGAGGACGTTCTCCCGGCCGATCCGGAAGACCTCGACCTCGTCGTCCTCCCGAAGCCCGCTGACGACCTGGCTCGTTTTCGCCTCGGTCCAGTCAAGCTCGGCGACGATCTCCTGTTGTTTGATCCGCCCGCCACGTTGCTCGAGCAGCCGGAGCACGCGCTCTTCGTTGCTCAGCAGTTCGTCCGGCGGGCCGGCTGTTTGACTGCCGGGCTCGTCGGACTCGACCGGCACTCTCGCCTGCTGTGCTGGACCGTTGCCCGGTGAGTAGCTGACTCCGTCCGCCCGGTGTCTGATCGCCCAGCCAATCGCGGCGGCGGCCACCAACAGCGCGAGCGCACCCGCAACTGCGAGCCACGGCATCGATGGGCTCTCTTCGGGTTCGACCGGTTCCTCCGTTCCTTCCGCGTTCTCGATGAGCACGATCAGTGGCTGTTCGTCGGTGAATTCGGTGCCGTCGCCGTCCCAAAAGATCGACCCCTCCGGCGGATCGTCCGGCGAGGGATCGGCCTCTCGAACGACGTATCCGTCGGGCCAGAAGAACTGCAACGTCGTGTCGTCGACGAGCGTAAAGCCGGCGAGTGCGTCCCCCGCTTCGATACGGTTGATCTCGACGTGGGAGAACGACGACCACTCGAACGTAAACTCGACATGACCGAGGTTCCGCGGTGCCGAACTGGTATCCGTCTCGACCTCGACGTTCGAGATCTCCATCTCCCGGTCGGTCCGGTTTTGTCCTTCCTCGAGAATGTCGTTCCAATCGGAGTGTTCGTTCGACGCGTACTCCTCGGAATTCTCCTCGACGTCGTCCCGAAGGCGCTCCCAGTTCTGCGTCGAGTCGTTCTCGAAGCGGTAGTCGACGACGAACGTCGCCGAGGTGTTCTCGTGGAGGAAGACGTCGATGTGTACCTCCTCGGCACTATCGAGCTGGGCGCTCTCGTTGAGGCCGTCGTCGCTCCCCTCCTCGGGATCGGTTTCGTTGACTGGCGCGTCTCCGTCGTCGGTCTCGTTGGTCGGACCGTCCCCGTTTTCAGTCTCGTTATTCGGACTCTCGTCCCCGTCGTCGATTTCGTCGTCTGCGGCCTGTTGTTCGTCGTCTGCGGTCTCCTGAAACGCGGCGCTCCCCGTGCCGACGTCCGCCACCACAGCAGAAGACGCCGCCGGAACGGCCGCGATCAGGCACCCGACCACCACGAGCACGCCAAGGGCCCGTAGCCCCCTCACGTCCATTATGTGAGTATGTCGTAGCCGACTAAATAGGTCTTTCCGACGCCGACGGCTGGTGGTTTTTATCAGCTCGGATCCGTGCGAACGATTGGCAGTGGGTCGTGAACTACTCGCACCGAATACGTTCGTTCCAATCGAACGGAACCGGGTATCTGTCCGGAGATGATCGTCTCGAGGCGTCGCCCCGATACCTGTCACGACAGAGCGGAGGACTGATATCTCGGGCGGCCCTACCATAACCGAGTGTACAGCGTCAACGTACCGGTTCCGGGACGCGTCCGCACCCTGGCGAACGAACTCTATCCCGAACTCGTCGGATTCGAGACCGTCCGCGAGGACCACTCCTGTCTGCTCAAGCGCCTCGGTGACGCCGATCACGTCGCCCAGTTACAGCATCGCGCCCACCGCGCACTCGAGGGCACACCGGCCGTCGAGGCCCGGATCGCGCGTATCGACTACTTTTCGGACCCGCCGCTCGGATCGGCACCGGTCGTCTACCTCGCCGTCGAGAGCCCCGGCCTCGAGGCGATCCACGCCGATCTCGTCGACATCTTCGAGACGGTCGACGGACTCGAGGGCCCCGAGTACGTCCCACACGTCACGCTCGCCCGCGGTGGCGAGGAGTCCGCGGCCAGACGACTCGCGGATCGCGAGATCGAGCCGATCTCCTGGACGGTCACCGAACTCGAGTTCTGGGACGGGACGTACAAACTGCCCGTAAGTCGCGTCTCGCTGCCCGCTTGATACCTTCTCGAGACGGTCGTGAGTGCTGGCGTCGCGTGCGCGCGTCCGATCAGGGTGACGGCGGATCTCCGTCGTAGCCGTCGTGGTCGGCGTAGAAGTTCAACATCGCGAACTTGAGCTTGGTCGGATCGATGTCGAGTAACTCCTCGCGTTCCTCGTGGGGAAAGCTCCCGTTGACACTGTACTTGCCGAGATCGGACTTCGCCTCTCGAGAGTAGCGAGCGTCGAGGAGGGCGCGAACGCCGACGTCGTCGGGCGAGCGTATCACGCGTCCAAGCGCCTGTCTCGTCTTCCGGACGGTCGGAATCTCGACGGCGTAGCGCCACCCCGTCTCTGTTCCCTCGAACGCGGCGTCGTAGGCCTCCTGGACCGCCTCCGCGCGGTCGTCAAGATGCGGGTAGGGAACGCCGACGACGAGCACTGTGCGGGCGTCGTCGCCGTCGAAACTCACGCCCTCGGCGAGCGTTCCCCACAGCGACGTACAGAGAACGGCCCCGTCGTCGTCGACGAACTCCTGGCGAATCTCCTCGGCGGACGTTCCCGGCTCGTCCAGATAGACGGCTACGTCGCCGGCGCGACGCTCGAGGCGCTCTGCGTACCGACTCGCTTCGCCGTAGTTGGGAAAGAAGACGAGCGTGTTTCCGGGGGTCATCCGGACGGCGTCGTGGATCGTTCCGGTGACTTCCTCCTGGACTGCTGGATCGTCCCGATCCGAGGAGAAAAGCGGCGGCGTCTCGACGGCGTACGTCCGCCGGTTCTCCGGCGGGAACTGGAGCCCGTAGGCCATCGTCACTGCCTCCTCGAGTCCCAGGACGTCCTCGGTGACGTCGAACGGCTGGAGCGTCGCGCTCATCAACACTGTGGCGTACACCTCCTCGAAGAGCTCTCCCGTCACCTGTCGCGGCAGGCAGGTGTAGAGCTCCGCGCGGCCGTAGACCTCGTCCGTGCCGGCGTCGCGGGTCACCGAGACGACCGGGTACAGCCCTTCCTTCGAGCCCTCGTTCATCCAGGCGCTGACGAACGCCGCAGCCTGGAGGGTCTGACACTCCGTTCGCGTCGCCGTCTCCCCCTCGCGATAGGCCTCCTCGTACTCCTCGTCTAGGTCCTGACCGAGGTTCATCGCGGCCTCTAAGTCGGCGTCGATGCCCCGTCCCGAGTACCGTTGTAAGAACTCGAGGGTGAGGTCGTCCTTGCGGTTCTCGTTGGCGATGGGGACGTCCTCCCAGTTCTCGCCGATTCCCCCTCGATCACCGAAGCCGAACGATTCCTCGTAGGTCTCGACGAGCGCACGGTGGAACGCCGAAACGACGTTCGCGGCGTCTTCTGCACGTGGGTCGGCGGTCTCGGCGAGTTCGTCGAGCGCCGACTCGAACGTCCGCTCCGAGCACGTCCGCGTCGCGTGTTCGCGAGCGGCGTCCTCGACGTTGTGGGCCTCGTCGAAGACGGCGATCACGTCCTCGGGGTCGCGGCCGAGCCAGCGGAAGAACTGTTCTCGAATGGTGGAATCGAGCAGGTGGTGGTAGTTACAGACGACCAGGTCGACGCCCTCGATCCCCTCTTTCAGGAGCTCGTAGCCACAGAACTCGCTTCGCTCGGCCCGCTCGAAGATCTCCTCGGGCGTGCGGACGTCCTCGTAGAGCCAGGCGAAGAAGTCGTCCGTCCCCTCGGTCAGGTTGTTCCGGTAGTACTCACAGACGTTCTGTTCCTCGAGATCTGCGAGGCGCTCCTCGATCGACTCGAGTTCGTCCATCACCGCCGAGCGGGCGTCGGCCGCGCCGCCGTCGCCCTCCTGGCTCTCCGCTAGGAGTTCCCGCTGTCGGCGCTCGAGTTGGTCGCGGTCGCGTTCGGCGTCGACGACCGCACGGGTGTTGTCCCGCAGCGCCTGACACTCCTCGTAGCCGACGTCGATGTGACACATCGACGACTTCCCCTTGAAGACGATCGCACGGATCGACTCCTCGGCGGTGATCGCGCGGGCCTCGGCGACGAACTGGCGCATCTGTTGGTGGACGTCCGTCGTGATGACGACCGTCTTGTCCTGTTCGTGGGCGACCTCGAGTGCGGGGGCGAGCGACGAGAGGGTCTTTCCCGTCCCGCAGGCACCCTCGAAGAGAACGTCTTGGCCGCGAACCAGCGTGTTGTAGATCCGGTCCATCGCCTCGAGCTGGTTCTCGTAGGGCTGCTCGTAGGGGAAAAACCGCATGTAGCCGCTCGTCTCGGACACGATGGGTGAATTGGTTCCCGCTACGATAAAAGCGTTCGTCTCACTCGAGTCCTATGGTGGGCGCCGTGATACCGACGCGCACGGCCAGCACCTGCCCGGTCTATCGATTTATCCCTCGAGTGCTTCGCCCCGACTATGCCCATCCCCGGCTACGATTCCGGCACCGTCGCGGAGTTCACACTCGAGCGCGCGGGCGCACGATTGGACGTCGTCGCGGGCGTCGTCCCGGAGCACGTCGGCCTCGAGCCGGCCGCCGTCGATCCGCCGGCAGGCGCGCTGTCGAAACCAGTCGACCTCGTCGGTGTCGACGATTTGCGAGCGCTCGAGGCGATCCGCGTCGAACTCGTCTACGATCCGGCGGGGCTCCCGCCGGGAGCGAGTCCGACCGACGTCGCGGTGGGCGTCGAGACCGAGGAGGGTTGGTCACCGCTCAGGTCCGCAGTCGACCTCGAGGAAACGACGGTGACCGCGGTTTCGAACGACCGGCCGCCGGGAACGACGGTCGTCGCGATCCACGACGAGACCGCGGGTGAACCGGCCTAACCGTCGGATCCGTTTCCGTTCTGGGTAAACAGACCCCTTCGTTTCCGCTCGAGACCGGGTTCGTTTCTCCGTCGTGTTCCCGACGCGAGCGGCGTCAGCCCGGCGCGAACTCGGCGGTGTCAACGAACGCTGGCGAGTCGAAACGAAAAGGAACGTCACTACCGGGCCCCAAACCGAGAGCATGATCGCCATCTTCTCGGATACGCACAGTCCCCGCGGCCACGAACTCGAGGGCGAGGCACTTTCCGCCGCTCGAGAGGCCGACGTCGTGATCCACGCCGGCGATTTTACCAGTGTGTCGGCGCTCGAGGCGTTCCAGGCCGAGTGCGACCGGCTGTTCGCCGTCCACGGCAACGCCGACAGCGCGGCCGTCCGCGACCGCCTGCCGACGGCCCGGACCGTCGACGAGGAGGGAGTTCGGTTCGCCGTCACCCACCGACGCGAGGGTGGGGCGACCGGTCTGTCGATGTTCGGCCGCTCGCGCGATGCCGACGTCGTCGTCTCCGGACACACCCATCGCCCGACGCTGGTCGAGACCGACGACGTGGTGCTCGTCAACCCCGGCAGTCACGCCCAACCCCGCGGAAACAGGCTGGGTTTTGCCGTCCTCGAGAGCCGACCGGACGGGTTCGAGATCGAACTCCGCCAGCCCGGCGGGACGCCGATCGACGCAATCGACCGCTCCCGAAACGGGAGTTCCGACTGATGCGGTTTCCTGTCAGTCAGTGCCGCCCGGATCGTGGGTGCGCCGGCACATCGGTACAGGAATCCGTGTAAAACGATTCAGAACGAACGTGACCCGTGAGCAAACACCGGTTACTATACGCGGTAGAAAACCCGTCAGCAGCCTATAGGGAGGGCAAACGCGTCAGCGGGGTCCACAGGCGGGTGGGACGTCGACCGGGTCGAACGGGCGTGGAGGGCGTTTGGGTGGGTGATGGAGGGTACCCCGATCTCGGCGACCAGGGCCGCCGGGGACCGGACGACACCCACTCTCGGCTACGTCGTCGGTTTCAATATAAGCGACGTAAGCTCAAAAACCGGTTTTACCTATCGAGATCGACACCCACAGAGCGGTCGACATCTGTCCCGTCGAGTCGAACGTGGGCCGAGACGGGCCGGCCACGTCTCGTCCGATCGTTCGAGACGCGTCGAAACGATTTTGCACGCGGGGGCGGTACCAGTCTCCCATGTTCGAGTTCATCCCAGACGATCCGGTCATTATCGCGATCGTCCTGATCCTGCTCTCGCTCGTCTTCTTTTCGTACTTGCTGCTTCGGCGGACGATCCTCGAGTTTCGCGAAGGAATGGACGGTCGGTAGCGGGATCGGTCTCCGTTCGCCACGCAACGGTTGCGGATCCGGTCGCCGGTAACCCCTCAGGCGATGGGTCCCGTTCTACGCGCCGACGGCGCCGTCGTTACCCGGGCTGAACGCGACACCGAGTGCGACCATGAAGACGCCCACTGTCCCCAATGCGACGAACGCGGGGACGTAACTCCCGGTCACGTCCCTGATTCCGCCGACGACCGATGGGCCGATCGCCGCGACCATATATCCGATTCCCATCCCCATCGTCGCGAGTCGATCAGTGGTCGACCCGTCGGCCGCGAGGTCGATCGGGAGCGTGAGCGCGATCGTGAACAGTCCGCCGCTCCCGGAGCCGAGAACCGCCACGAGAAGCCAGGGATACGTCGAGGGGGCAACGCCGATCGCGACGAGGCTCGCAGCCGTTGCGCTTCCCATCCCGAAAATCCACGGTCGACGGTCGGAGACCCGGTCTCCGAACAGCATGAACAGGCCCATTCCGACGACTTGTGTCAGCGTAAACGTCGTCAGCAGAAAGCCGGCGAAGGACTCGTCCCAGCCGAGCGCGACGTATCGCGGCGCTAACCAGGTGAGCCCGGAGTAGAAAATCGTCGACGCGCAGACGAAAAAGAGCGTGACCGCCCACGCGATCGGACTCCGCCAGGGGAGACGTTGTGGCGCATCGACCCCGTTCCCGGAACCGCTTCGACTTCCGCGAACCAGTGGAACGAGAACGACGGCGGCAGCGACGGCGAGCACCGCCCAGCTCGCAAGCGCCATCGTCCACGAGCCGCCGATCTGGTAAACCGGAACAGTCAGTCCCGCGGCCAGGGTGGCCCCGACCGCCAGACTGATCGAGTAGACGCCGGTCGCGAACGCGGCCCGGTCCGGAAAGTACTCGTTGACGAGCGCCGGCAACAGCGTCTGCCCGACGGCGATTGCGATCCCCACGACGATCGTCGTCACGAACAGGATCGCAACGCTGTCTCCGGCGATCCGCGCGGCGGTCGCGAGTCCCACGAGGACGATCGCCCAGAACAGTCCACGTTCACGACCATATTGGGCGATCCGAGGCGTCAGAAACGCGAACAGTCCCATACAGAACATCGGGATCGTCGTCAGGAGGCTCACGGCCGTATACGACAGCGCCAGATCGGCTCGAATCACCTCGAGCACCGGCGGGACGGACGCGATCGCTGGCCGAAGGTTGAGTGCGGCCAGTACGAACGCGGTCAACACCAAGACGACAGACACGTCGTGATCGGCGGCTCCGCGATCGGTCATCGCCACCTCGCGACCGATCGTTGGGCTCTCGCCGACTCGAGTCTCCGACGCCGTCTCGCCCTCGTACGGAAGGGAACGGCGTCCACCGGACGATCGGTCCATACTCGGTGTTCGCTCATACGTTGGTATGAATAACCACCACACAAAAATATCGCGCAGACGTGTCGTTCTCGCTTCAGGAAATATCGTCTCCTCGGGGTATCGAACCGGATTTTACTCCAGGGATCTCCATTACACATCGGATCTCGGCTACATCTCACGTTCGATCTGCGTCTGACCGCTCTACGTTTCAACCGCCGCCTCGACGCGCTCTATCGCTCGTTCGACGTCGTCGTGGGAGACGTCCCGGTGCGTGCAAAACCGGATCGTTGTCGGGCCGAACGGCGTCGCCAGCACGTCGCGCTCGCGGAGACGGTCGAGGACGGCGTCGACGTCGAGTCCCGTCTCGGAGACGTCTCCGAGGACGATGTTCGTCTCCGGCGTCTGGACCTCGAGCCCATCGACATTCGCCAGCCCGTCGGCGAGGACGCGCGCGTTCTCGTGATCGGCCTCGAGGTCGTCGACGTTCTCGAGCGCGCGGAGGCCGGGGGCGGCGACGACGCCGACCTGTCGCATTCCGCCGCCGAACAGTTTCCGCGTCCGACGCGCCCGTTCGACGAATTCCGCGGGACCGGCGAGCATCGAGCCGATCGGCGCGCCGAGACCCTTCGAGAGACAGAACATGACGGAATCGACGTGTTGGGTGATCTCCGTGACCGAAACCTCGAGCGCGACGGCGGCGTTGAACACGCGCGCGCCGTCGAGATGAACCGGGACGTCGCGTTCGTGGGCCGCGTCGGCTGCGGTTTCGATCTGCTCGGGTGTGATCGCGACGCCGCCTCTCGCGTTGTGCGTGTTCTCGAGGCAGAGCAAGCCGGTTCCGGGCCGATGGAGGTCCTCCTCGACGTATGCCGATTCGATCTGTTGGGGTGTCGGAATCCCCCTGGCGCCGCCGTCGACGGTTCGCACCTGGAGGCCAGCGTGCTGGGCTAGACCGCCGAGTTCGTACTTGTAGACGTGACTCTCGCGCTCGACGAGCGCCTCCTGACCGGGCTCGGTGTGGACATGGGCCGCGATCTGATTGCCCATCGTACCGGTCGGGACGAACAGCGCGGCTTCCTTCCCGACCGCTTTTGCGGCCCGGCGCTCGAGGTCGTCGACGGTCGGGTCCTCGCCGTAGACGTCGTCGCCGACTGCGGCGTCCCGGGACGCCTCGCGCATCGCCTCGTCGGGTTTCGTCACCGTATCCGAACGCAGATCGATCATGGCCGCCGTAGCGGCCCGACGAGCAAATAGCCCGCGGTCGCCGGAGAGCGGACGGGGGTTCCAGTTGCTCGAGACGACCGCCGTTCGGTTGCCAGCGATCCCTATATAAATACACGATAGATTTCGTGAGTAGATACACCACGATTTCGACTCGAGTATCTGTATGGCCAGCCGAACATCGAACGCGACGACCGAGGGGGAACCGACCGACTCGACGGCGTACGACGACCACCTCGAGCGAAGTCGGACGATGTGGGACCGGTGGAGCGACTACTACCGTCTGAGCGAGCGGGACTTCGAACCGATGCGCGAGGCTGCGATCGACGAACTGGGACTCGAGCCGGGCGACCGGGTCCTCGATATCGGCTGCGGACCAGGGGTCAACTTCGAGCGGGTCCGTCAGGACATCGGCGACGACGGAACGCTCGTCGCCGTCGATTACAGCCCCGAGATGGTCGAGAAGGCACGAGATCGGATCGACCGTCACGGCTGGGAGAACGTCGAGGTCCGCCGTGCGGACGCAACGACGGTCGAGTTCGAGGAGCGCTTCGACGCGGCAATCGCCACGCTCTCGATGAGCGTGATGCCGGACGTTCGCGAGGCGGTCGAGAACGTTCACCGACACCTCACTCCCGGAGCCCCGTTGGCAGTAATCGACATCGGACCCATCCCCGAGGGGCCTGCACGGATCGCGAACCCGTTTCTCCGGCGGTTTCTCCGCTGGTACGCCAACTGGAATCCCGACGGCGACGTCCCCGCTTCCGTCGCCGCGGTGTTCGCGGTGAGCGAACTCGTCGACAGATTCTTCCTCGAGACGTGTTACACCCTCCTCGCTCGAAAAGCGGACGTCGGTGGTGACTGACGGTATCCAGACGCCGTGACCCACCCGAAGCGAACCGAATCACAGCTGCGTCTCGAGCGTTCGCCCGACAACGTTGGCCTCGCCGCGACGGACCAGTTCCGACGCCGTCGAGACCGCACAATCCAGTTTCGCCGCGACTGCCTCGATCCCGTTTCGTCGCGGAATCTCGTAGAAGCCGACGTCGCGGGCGGCCTCGAGTGCCTCGAGTTGGCGATCGGAGACGGGCGTCTCGGCGACCGTCACGGAGTCGCTCACCCAGAGGACGTCGGCGATCACGCCCGTCGACAGCTCCTCGAGGACGTCGGTGAGATCCGCCGGGTGGCCGACGACCGTCAGTCGGATCGTTCGATCGGCGCGAAGCTCGATCGGCGGCACGACGACGACCGTCTCCTGGGCGAGCGCGTTCAGTAACGACAGTCCTTCGGACTCGAGTTCCCGACGGAGATACACGAAAAAGCCGTCGTCCGTGGGCGTGATGTCGTACTCCCGGACGCCCTCGAGGTCCGCGAGGACCGACTCGTACGCGGATGGCTCGCCGGTGACGAACGAGGTGATCGTCTCGACGCCGTCGACCGACTGCCCGCCGAGGACGACCTCCCGCTCGAGTTCGGGGGAGTCACAGATCGCCGCGTGGATCGGCGAGAGCGTTTCCTCGTCGTGTGCGAGGGACACGTGCATCGACTTCATCGCCTCTCGAGATGGACTCTTAATATATAAAACACCGATGTGTTTCGTGATTAATCCGATTTCCGTTCGGTCTCTCCTCTCGGGTATGACGGAAAGCTCCCGAGGATGGCGGCGGTACGGACTCGTGGCTGGAATCGCGACACTTGCCGGTGTGTTCCTCTGGCGTCGGTTCCGATCGAGTGGGCGTGATTCGACGACGGCGGGCGACGATCTCGGTTCGGTCGCGGTCGATGACGGTGTCGGTTCGGAGGCGGTCGACGACGAGGTCGTCACGGAGCGCCACGCGGCCGCGTTCCTCGTCCGACGACGGCTCGATGCGGACGGACTCGATGCAGATGCGCTCGAGGGGATCGTCGCCGAGGTGCGGCGCCGGTGTGCCGAGGACGATCCCGACTGGTTGCTTGGCGTCGATGCGGCGACGACGGCGTCGTTGTTCGTCGATCGAACGGACCAGCCCGAACTCGTCTGGTACGTCGAGGTTCCACGTTCCGTGACCGCAACGTGGGACGACCCGGAGACGGTGCTCGCCGATGCGTTCCCCGTCGACCACGACGCGGTACGTCCGGAGACGGAACCGGTGGACCGGGAGATGATCGTTCACGCCGTCCACCCGAACCGGCCGCGAGCGATCGAACCGACCGACCGAGCGGTGCTCGCTGGCCCGGAACTCGCGTCGGAACGGACGGTCGACGTCGAACTGGTCCGGATGGACCTCAACTCGGGGCTCCCGGGGCGGTTCGCCGACTGGATGGCGTCGCTCTCGCGGCGGGTGATCGAGGGCGAACTGGAGCTTGGCCCGATCGAAACGTGGAGTCAGGCGATGATCGAGGCGGAGGAAATGTACACGGAGTCGGTCTTTCTCGAGCGACGACCGGACGGCTACTCACTTCTTCAGTACATGGAAACCGAAGAGATGGAACACGTCTACGACGTCTACTACGACACCTGGAACCCCGTCGCCCGAATCTCCGAGGTCGTCCTCGGTCGGATACTCGCGAACCCGGACGACGTCCTCAGCTATCCGCTCGAAACCGAGTTCGAGCCCCTGGCGCACGCGGTCGATCCGGACAGATTCCGCCGCCCGTCGAAGTCCGCGGAGTCGGTAGAGTAAGTGTGTCGACACCCGTTCGGCCGGGAATCGACCGCCGACCGAAAACTGGACGACGATCGGGACGGACGGTGAACTCGTGACCGAACCCGAATCCGGGGACTCGAGTGTGAACACCCCTCTCCGGGTCGTCTCCGTCCTCCGTCTCGCAGCGATCGCCCTGGTGATCGCCGGTTTCACCGGCTGGGTGCTCGAGGACGACGCGCTCGCCCTCGAGTCGCCGTACACCCTCGCCTTCGCTGCGGGAGTCGTCTGTGCGCTGGCCTCGATCTACCTCGGACTCTTCCTGGCGAACCGTGGCGAAAGCCGATAGCCGAGCCGTCGGGAGTCGCCTCGAGTGATCTCGCGTCCAGCCGGTCGCCGCGAGTCGCCGATTCGAAAACGGTATCCGCCCGCTCGAAGACCTGTGTGACATGGACCCGCGCATTCGCGAACATGCCGAGATCATTGCCACCCACTCGGTCGATCTCGAGGAGGGAGACAACGTCGTCGTCGACGCCCACCCCGTCGCCGAGGACCTGGTCGTCGCCCTCCACGAGGTGATCGGCGACCGGGGAGCGAACCCGGTGACGACGAGCCAGCGGACCGGCAAACGACAGCAGCGTGCGTACCTTCGGGCTGCGGGCGACGAAAGCGAGACTCCCGATTTCGATACCCCGGAACACGAACTCGCGCTCATCGAGCAGACGGACGTCTACATCGCGATCCGGGCGAGCGACAACGTGACCCAGACTGCGGACGTCGACCCAGAGACCAGCGCGGCGTACAGTCAGGCCCACCGACCGATCTTAGAGGAACGGCTCTCGAAGCGCTGGTGTCTGACCCAGTTCCCCGCGCCGGCGAACGCCCAGCTCGCCGAAATGAGCACGGAGGGCTACGAGAACTTCGTCTGGGACGCCGTCAACAAAGACTGGGAGGCCCAGCGCGACCACCAGGAAAACATGGTCGAGATCCTCGACCCGGCCGACGAGATTCGGATCAAAAGCGGCGACACGACCGACGTAACCATGTCACTGTCGGGCAATCCGACGATCAACGACCACGGCGAGCACAACCTCCCTGGTGGCGAGGTCTTCACTGCCCCCGTCCCCGACAGCGTCGAGGGCGAGGTGCTGTTCGACATGCCGCTCTATCACCAGGGTCGGGAGATCACGGACGTCTTCCTCGAGTTCGAGGGCGGCGAGGTCGTGAGCCACTCCGCGGCGAAAAACGAGGACGTCCTCACCGAGGTGCTGAACACCGACGACGGCGCTCGGCGGCTGGGCGAACTCGGCATCGGGATGAACCGCGACATCGACCAGTTCACGTACAACATGCTGTTCGACGAGAAGATGGGCGACACCGTCCACATGGCAGTCGGTCGTGCCTACGACGACACTGTCGGCGAGGACAATGAGCAAAACGACTCCGCCGTCCACGTCGACATGATCGTCGACATGAGCGAGGACTCGTTCATCGAGGTCGACGGCGAAGTGGTGCAACGCGACGGGACCTTCCAGTTCGAAGATGGATTCGAACGGTAATCGCGCGAGTACCGGAGTGATACGGACCGCCGTCCGTCAGTTTCGGCGCGACCGAGGCAGTCTTGCGGTCGCACCAAAAGTATAATATTTCTGATGTCAAAACCTCTCTGTGACAACCAGCAAACGGTTATACAGGTGGAGGCGTTACCGCGACGAGCATCCACGAGCGGAGCGAGTGGTTCACCGCCGGAGCGGGCATCGCCCGCGAAGGCGGCTTTTTAGCGTAGATTTTTGGAGGAGCGGTGAGCGAGTGACGCGAGCGAACCCGACGAGAAAAAGGTACTTGCGCAGGAATAGCTCTACGATACTCTCGTCACACCGACACACCGTCACAGCAGTCCGTCCGAATTGTCGAGCGACTGGATTCGTCGATATATTTTAGCCTCGAGCAGTGCTATCCGGTATCATGACAGTTCTCGTCGCGTTCGACGGCTCCACGCCGGCGCGGAAAGCGGCCGAACACGCGTTCGCGACCTATCCGGACGAAGATATCGTCCTGTTGCGCGTCGCCGAGGCAGCGAGCGGATCGACGACCGCAGGCATCGATCTCGCGAGGGAGTATCTCAAAGACCGTCGGGACGAGATCGCCGAGAAGGGGTTCGACGAGGTTCCCGAGTTCGAGAACCCCGACGACGTCGAGTTCAGGACCGAGGTAACGGTCGGCCAACCGGCCCGAGAGATCGTCGCGTTCGCCGAGGAGCACGACGTCGACCACGTTATCCTGGGTAGCCACGGCCGGAGCGGTGTCTCTCGCGTATTGCTCGGAAGCGTCGCCGAACGGGTCGTCCGGCGATCGCCGGTTCCGGTCACCGTCGTTCGCTGACCTGCCGGACCCATGGGTCTCACCATCGGGCGATCAGTGCGTCGCTGACCCGTCGGTGTCCTCGAGGACGACGACTTCGCCGTACTGAATCGCGGGCTGGTGCTCGCAGATGTAGGTCGCCATCTCGGGTCGTGCGACGAACTCGAGGGTCGCGGTCGCGCCGGTATCCTCGCTGACGCCGGTCGCGTACTCGTCGACCACTTCACCCTCGTCGTCGTGGATCGCCAGGTTGTGCTTGACGCCATCCTGGTTCGTCCAGGTGAGCTCGTACTCGCGGCCCTCGGTTAGCACCAGCGTCGGGTTCTCGATCCGATCGACGTGGTCGGGGGAGACGCCGACCCAGCCGCCGACGTAGCCGTCGAGTCGAATTTCGTCGACGTTCGCCCACGCGCCGGGGTCGGTCTCGCCTTCGCTCGCGGTCGCCTCGGCGACGTCGACGACCGGTTCCTCAGTGTCACCTCCGTCCTCACGCTCCTCGCTCAGACAGCCCGCGACGGCCGCGGCAAGCGCGAGGGTCGCAGTCGACAGGAACGCACGTCTGTCCGCCGGGTGTGAGGCCACGACACACCGTACGTGACCGAACGGCATAAGAGGGGGTTCGGTCTCGATGCGTGACAGTTAATCGTCTTCGTCCGTGAGCAGGTCGTCGACCATCCCCGACACGAACTCGAGTTCGTTCTCGTTGACGCCGTGGCCCATCCCCTCGTAGATGCGCTCGGTGACGTCGGCACCGAGGGATTCGAGGACGGACGTCGTCTCGCGGACGCGTTCGAGCGGAATGTGTGGGTCGACGTCGCTACAGCCGACGAACACGGGGGTCCCCTCGAGGTCGCCGTCGGCGCTTTGCTCCGACGAGCCCTCGTTCGTCTCGCTCGCGGAGACGCCGTCGGTCTCGAGGTAGTCGTCGTGGTCGATCGACTCGCCGATGAGACCGCCGCTAAGCGCAGCCACCCCGCCGTAGCGACGCGGGTTGCGCGCGACGAACTCGGTTCCGAGACAGCCGCCCTGCGAGAAGCCGACGACCATCGCGCGTTCGGCCGGAATCCCGGCGTCGTCTGCGTCCTCGAGCGCGCTGGCGATCGTCTGCAGCCCCGAGGTTCGCCCGGGTTCGTTCGTCTCGACGGGCTGGAGAAACGAGTTCGGGTACCACTGGCGACCCGCCGCCTGTGGCGCGAGCAACGCGACGCCCTCGCGGTGAATCTCGGTTCCCATCCCGAGGATGCTCTCTGCGGTCGCGCCGCGGCCGTGGACGAGCACGACCGCCGCCTCGGCCTCCTCGAGGGGCGTGCCGGCCGACAGGAGCGACTGGTCCTGGTGTGGCCTCTCGTCCGCGCTCATTCGACACCACCGACGCCGGCGCTGGCGTCGGGGAGGTCGTGTTCGATCACCTCGAGGCCGAGTTCTTCGATCGCCCCGCGGAGGTGTTCGTCTTTGGCGTAGTCGGCTCCGTCGGCCTCGCGGAGTTCCTGTGCCGTGGCGAGCACCTCGCCGCGGCGGTCGTCGGGAATCTCGTACTTGTCGGTGCTGAGTTCGATCACGAGCCCGTTGTTGTCGTTCGTGTAGATCGAGTGGAAGATCCCCCGATCGAAGACGTTGTAGCGGTGACCCGCGTGCTCGAGTGACTCCATGACGTCCTCGTACTCCTCGGGGTCGACGCTGAAACAGAGGTGGTGGACGGCCCCGACGCCGCCGCGCTGGCCGCGGCGATTGGAGGGGCGGTCGTCGCTGACGAAGAACGTCAGGATGCGCCCGTCGCCGGTGTCGAAGAAGAGATGGGTCTGGGATGGGTCGTCGAGGTTCGGCTGGCGCAACACGAGAGGCATCCCGAGGAGGTCGCGGTAGAACGCGACGGTGTCTTCCTCGTTGCTCCCCCAGATGGTGATGTGGTCAGTACCCGTCGTCTGGAAGGGGCTGTCGGGCGGTTCTGGCGTGACTGGGGTGGTAGATTCGTCGGACATCGTGGTTACTCCGCGACGACGTCGCCGAAAACGCGTTCGGCGTCTGCCGGGACGTCGAAGTCGTGGAAGTGCTCGCCGCGTACCTTCGAGAGGATGTTGAGTGCCGCGGCAGCGCCGTCGCCGACGGAAATGGCGGCCTGCCACTCCTCCGTGCGAACCATTGCACCCGTCGCGTAGACGTCCTCGACGCTCGTCTCCATCTCGACGCCGACGTCGACCACGTCGTCCGCGAACGCACACCCAAGCTCTTCGGCCAGGTCGCGGTTCGCGCCGGTCGCCAACACGACGTACGCCGCGTCGTACGTTCCGTCGTCGGTCTCGACAACGAAGCCTTCATCGGCTCGCTCTATGTCGGTTACCTCCTCGTCCTGCCGGCGCTCGGCGCCGAAGTCGTCGACCTGCTGGCGCGCCGTCGACATGAACTCGCTGCCGCCGACCGAGCCGATCCCCAGGTAGTTGAAGAGGTGGGCCTTGTGCATCCACGTCCCGTCGGCGTCGAAGACCGTCGTCTCGAGGCCGTTTTTCGCGGTAAACAGCGCGGCGCTCAGTCCGGCCGGCCCGCCGCCGACGACGATCACTGATGGCGAGTCCGCTTCGGTTTCGTCCGCACTCGTTTCGTCGCTCATACGTGGTATATCATATCCTCCCAGACGTATCAATCTAGCAGGGACCTCGAACCAACCACGTAACACTCGCGTCAGTAGTCGGCAAACCGACTCACTCCTCCGTGGACGGGAGCCGCAGCCGTGGTCGTCTCCGACGAACTCCGCTCGAGTGGCGTCGAGAGGACCCGCTCGAGTGACTCCGGAACGTCTCGTTGGACGGATCGGATCTCGGCCGTCTCGAGGGTCGTTCGTCACGTTCTCGCATTTCCCTTCGTACGCAGGCTCAATGGATTCACGCTGGTGTTTCCTACCACGGGCTACCACAGGAGAGGGAGATTGGACGACGGGACGAGTTCTCGACGCGACGTGAACTCGCATCTCGATCGTGCCCGTTTACGCCCCGGCGGTTCTCCGGGGTCGTCGTCCGACCGTCATCCAACAGAGATATCCATGAACACTAGCCTCGAGGTCGAGTACTGGGTCGTCGACGACGAGGGCGACCTGTGCTCGCCCGACACACTGCTCGACGTCGCCGAGTGGATCGATCCCGAGTTCGTCGAGCCGATGATCGAGATCAAAACGAGTCCGTGCGGATCGATGGCCGAACTCCGCGAGGAGTTCACGGAACGGATTCGAACGGTCGTCGACGCCGCATGCGACCAGGAGAAACGTCTCGTGCCACTTTCGACGCCGCTGTACGCGACGCCGTCGGAGATTCCCTATCGGGAGAAGCGAGGAACCGAACTCCAGCGTCAGATCGTGGGACCGACGTTCGACGACGCCCGCGTCTGTGCCGGGACCCACCTCCACTTCGAGCGGTCGAACGTCGCGGATCAACTCAACGCCGTGACGGCGATCGATCCCGCGTTCGCGCTCGTCAACAGTGCCTCACACTACCGCGGCGAGCACCTCCTCGAGTGTGCCCGCCCGTACCTCTACCGCCGGTCGTGTTACGGCCCCTGTCCCGGTCAGGGACAGCTCTGGTCGTACGTCGACAGCGTCACGGAGTGGGAACAACGGCTCGAGGGCGCCTACGAGCGGTTCCGCGAGCGCGCGATCGACCGCGGCGTCGACCCCGAAACGTTCGACGACGAGTTTACGCCCTACGACGCGGTGTGGACGCCGGTCCGGCTCCGGAAGGCGATGCCGACCGTGGAGTGGCGCTCACCCGACGCAGCCCTCCCGAGCCAGGTGCTCCGCCTCGCCGGGGAGGTCCGATCGGTCGTCACGCGAGCGGACGAGCGTGGCACCACCGTCCTCGACGCTGACTCGGCCAGTTCCGTTCTCGAGACTGATTCGTCCGTTCCAGCCGCCGATACCGAACCGACGGGGGGTATCGACGACGAGGTTCCACTGCCCGTCTTCGACACCGTCGAGGAGATCGCCGACACGGCGATCCACGAGGGGCTCGAGTCGGAGCGCGTCCGAAGCTACCTGCGGCGGTTCGGGTTCTCGCCGTCGGCGTACGATCCGTTGGCCGATCGGTTGCCCGACGCGCGACTCTCGAAACGGCGCGCAAAGCGGCTCCGTCTCGAGGCTGCAACGCGACTCGAGGCCGACCTCGACCGACACCGCGTTCGCGTCTGACGGTCGAACTTCGGTCGGTCGAATCAGTGCATCCGCTCGAGCCACCGCGCCCCCGTCCGCAGGTCGGCCGGAATCTCCTCGCCGAACGAACACCGCGCCCGCTCGGTTTCACAGGGGGTGCCCATCGCGAACTCGATCGTCGGCGATCCGCCCTCGAAGATCGCCGTGCTCGCGGTCGTCAGCTGGCCGAACGCGTGTGGCTCGTCCGTCTCGGGATCCGGATGGCGACAGATCGAGTCGTCGCCCGGCCCGTTCTCGTGATCCTGTGCGATCTCCCACAGATCGTCCCGGTCGAGTCGCCCCTTCTCTTCGAGCAACTCGAGCGCTCGCTCCCGCCGGATCGTCGAACTCTCGGTTTCCGTCGAGCGGGAGTTCACGAAGTGATTCGTCCGCGTCACGACCCGCTCGTCGTCGACCGCGATCCGCTCGGCGACGGGATCTATCTCGAGCAGGACGGCGTCGGTGTCGTCGGCGAGAAACAGCGTCTGGCCCATCAGCCGGCGCGTCGGGTACGACTCGAGTAGCGTCCGCGCCTCGGCGACGGTGGCACACTCCTCGAGGACGATCCGGATGACGGTTCCGTTCCGGAGCTGGTGTTCGGGGTCGACGTCGTCGCGCTCGCTGTCGATGTAGGTGTTCGCGGCCACGAGCCCCTGGTCGTTGACGCCCTTGAAGATCGAGATCGTTCCGCAGGTGTCGACTGTCAGGAAGCCGTGGTAGCCGTCGATCGGCGGCTGCTCGACGATCGATTTGGGACGGACGCCCCGTCCTGCGACGTCCCGGTTCTTGCACACGAGCGGCCCGTCGACGGCGTCGAGATCGGCCTTCGGACTCGAGACCAGCGCGTTCGTACACCCCTTCGGGTTCTTCTCCGATCGTCCCGTCCCCTCGGCCAGCTGCTCACAGAGGTCTGCAAACGCAAAGACGTACACCTCGTAGGTGTCGGAATCGACGTCGAATGCGGCGGCCATCGCCTCATAGGCTCGCCGGTGACGATCCGGGAGACTCTCACGACTCCGGCGGGCGTACTCGAGCAACGGCTCGAGGTCGACACCCTGTGTGGATACCTCCGACTCGAGTTCCTCGATTGCCCACTCGACGGCGTCGCGTTCGGTTTCGGCTCGCCGACGCGACTGCTCCGCGAACGTCTCCGCGCCGGCGATTTCGTCGCCGTACGCGCTCGTCTCGATGTCCGTCTCGTCCATACGGGCGTGAAGGGGCCCCGTCGGTTGTATCGCCGGCCTGAACTGTGAGAGTGGCTCCGGCTCGATTGCCGGTTAGCCGACCACTATTTGCCAGGCGGCCCGCCACCGCCGTTGCCAGCGTGCCCTGGTGGTCCACCGCCGTTGCCAGCGTGCCCTGGTGGTCCACCGCCGTTGCCAGCGTGTCCTGGCGGCCCACCGCCGTTGCCAGCGTGTCCTGGTGGCCCACCGCCGTTGCCGGGACCGCTCCCTCGAGGTGCCTTGCCGCTGTTTCCGGGACAGCCGTCACTGGCGGCGGGGGCGTCGCCGCTGTTGCCCGGACAGTCGCCCTGGTGGCCCGGCGCGTCGCCGCTGTTTCCGGGCGCTTCGTCTTCGTCTTCGTCGTGTGCCGATGGATCGTAGGCGTCGAACAGCGGGAACGCCTCGTCGAAGGCCGTCGTCTCGAGTACGGTCGGGTCGTCTGCTAGATTGTGCTCCTCGTCGACGACCGCGTCCGCGTTGAACCGGAGGTCGGTGTTCAGCGCGTCCGCGAGATCGTTCAGGTTCTCCGTGTGGTCGGCCGACGCCTCGGCACTGCCGAGCATGACGATGGCGCCGCCGTCGTTTCGGAACTCCCGAAGCGCGAGGACCTCGTCGAATCCGAGCTCTCGAGCCGGTGCCGTGACCAGGACGGCCCGTGGCGTCTCCGCTTCGGCCGGGAGCGTCTCCGGCAGGTCGTTGATCTGGCGGAGGCGAAGACCCACTCCCTCGAGATAGCGGAGATAGTACTGACAGCGCTCGAGCGAGAGCGAGCCGTCGGCGTTGAACTGTCCCTGTCCGCCGGCGACGAGGACGTCGCCCTCGGTCTCCGAGAGGTGATCGAGGAGATTCGAGAGGAACGGGAAGTTGCCGTAGCCGCTCGTGTCGACGCCGAACTCCTCGCTTTCCTCGTACTCTTCGTGGATCATCAACCCCCCGACGAGTGCGACGCGTTCGTCCTCGTCGACGCCGACCAGCGGAACCTCGTCGTCGTAGGCGACGCCACCGTCTTCGAGTTCCTGGTCGGCGCTCGAGGAGGCGGAGACCGCCACCCGGTCGTCCGAGAGCGGGCTCCCGCCCCAACCGTCGGCACTCCGGATGCTCCGTGCCGACGGAACGAACAGCTCCTCGACTGGGTCGTTGCGGATCGCCTCGAGCGCGTCGAAGTCGGCCGCCGACCAGATGCCACGCCCCTCGGCGAGGGCGTCTTCCTCGAGAGCAGACCACTCGTCGTGGTTCGAGAAACCGGAGGAGTAGACGCGGGCGTAGCCTTCCTCGATCGTCTCGCGGTTGTAGTTTCGCGAGAACGAGTCGGTCGCGAAATCGGCCGCAAACTCGTCGGGATCGTAGTACATATGAGTGAGCAATCGACCGTAGTTGCCCCGAAGCGGCTCGTTCTCGTCGAACGTCATCTTGACGTGACGGCCTTCGATATCGGTGTCGCCGGCCTCTGCGTCCTCGGGTGCCATGAGTTCGAGCGAGAACTCGGTGGCGTTTGCGCCCCACTCGTAGAGGTGTTCGTCCGCGTCGTCGGGGATGCCGAACCACTCTTCGGGCTCGTTCTCCGCGGGCGGCGTCTCGGCGGTGTCGAGCCCGATGTGGCGGACGACGTCGCGGTAGCCGTACTCCGTGTCGAACTCGACCTCGAAGGTGTCGCCGTCGAAGACGCGGACGACCCGTCCGTAGTACTCCTCGCCGCGTTCGAATTCGATGGCGACGCCCTCTCTGTCCGCGAAGTAGTCGAACGCCGGCGAGAACTCCGTCGACAGCGGCTCGTACTCCGGTCCGGCGTTGTAGACCTCGTCTTCGACCTGGCCGCCGTTGAACCGGAATGCGAGATCCAGGTGGTCGGCGATCTCGTTCAAATTCTCCGTTTGGTCGTTCCCGCCGAAATCGGACTGGTCGAACAGGAAGACGCTCCCCCCGTCGTCGACGAACGCCTCGAGCGCCTCGAGTTCGGAGTCCCAGAACTCCCACTCGGGCGTGGTGATCACGAGGCCGTCCGCCTCGTCGAGTCCGACCGAGACGTCTCCCTCGAGGTACTCCTCGGCGAAGTCGGTCGTCGTGAACACGAACTCAGCCCAGCCAGTCGCGTCGTCTTCGACCTGGTCCGCGTTGAACCGAAAGCCCAACTCGAGAGCGTCGGCGATCTCGTTTACGTTGTCGGTCTCGTCGTGGCCGCCGAAGTCCGACTGGTCGTGGAGGAAGACCGCACCGCCGTCGTCGACGAACGCCGCGAGCGCCGTGAGTTCCGCGTCCGAAAACGCCTCCGCGGGGGTGGTGATGACCACCGCGTCGGCGTCCGTGACTCCGTCACCGTCGCTCGAGTCGTCGGTGTCGCCGTCACTGCTCGAGTCGTCGGCGTCGCCGGTCTCGTCATCGTCCGAACTCCCACCGAGAACCGCGAGCAGATCGTCGGTCGGTTCGACGGTGTACCCTGCCGCCTCGGCACCCGAGACGAGGCCTTCGAACTGCGAGGCGTCGTAGTACTGGCCGTGACTCTCGTCCCAGTAGACCGTCTCGCCGTCGATCACGTCGTCCCAGACGTTGAGAACGAACTCCCTGTTCTCGTCCCGGTCGCTCTCGTCCTCGGCGAACGGCGCACCGAAGCCGACGACGTTGCCGTCCCGCGTGATCAGCGGGATTCGCTCGTCGTCGCCGTAGATGTACGCGCCCTCGTCGGTTCCGTCGACGTTCGTCGCCGTCGTCCCGGCCCACGCCAGCACCGAGCGGTCGTCGTCGCCCGCGAGGTCGTCTTCGGTGAGCGCATCGCCGTCGGCTGCGATCTGACTCGCCGTCGAGTAGAACTCGAGGACGGTCCCGTCGGCGTCGAACTCCTCGAGTGCCTGTAGCTCGTAGCCGTGGTCTTCCGCGTAGCGCCGGAAGACGTGGTGACTCTCGAGGTCCCAGTACTGCTGGTGGCTCTCGTCCCACAGGACCGTGCTGTTGGGTCCCATCAGCTCGTCCCAGACGTTGAGAACGAACTGCTCGTTTCCGTGGTGAAAGCCGCCGCGTTCGTCGCTCAGAAAGCCGGCGCTGCCGATCCCCATCACGTTGCCGTCCTGGCTGATCAGCGGAATACGCTCGTCGTCGTAGAAGACGACGTCGTCCTCGTCGGTCCCCTCTTCGTCCGCGATCATCACGGACGCCTCCTCGGAGGCCCAGGCGACGACGTGGTCGTCGTCCGTCAGCGGCCCGTAGTCGGCGCTCACCTGCGACGCCGTCGAGTAAAACGACAGCGCCTCGAGTCCGTCGCTCGCGGTCGATTCACCGGCCGTCGCGCCCGTCGATCCCGACAGCGCGAACGCTCCTGCCGTCGCCCCGAGTAACGAGACGAACGACCGTCGCCCGAGTCGGTTATCACCGATCGTGTCGTGCGTGCCCATGCTGTCTCCTGTTCTTTCCCATCACATAAGTATTGGTGTTAGATAATTCAATAAATCATAACGTTCGTTCTCACGGGAAATTCACTGGATAGAAAAGAAGCAGGCGACTGACGGGGTCGTGTGGACGGTTCGGCCTCGCTCTGGAGGGAGAAGTGTACCATATTTAACACCAGGTTCGGGGGAAGGGACCCGACCGCTCGTCCCGTGGTGCGTGGACGTTTTACCCGTCCGCGGTCACGGGTCCCGTATGGGATACGCCTGTCCGGTCTGTGACGTCGAACAGGCCGACGCCGAACACCTCGCGAACCACCTCGCGGTCACCGCTTCACTCGGCCGTCGGGACCACCTCGAGTGGCTCGAGAAGCACGCGCCCGAGTGGAGCGACTGCTCGCCGACGGAACTCGGCGAGATCGTCGCCGAACACGCCCCGGAGATCGAGACGCCGGCGTTCGAGGGCGCGAGCCACGGCACCGAGCCGGGTCGTCCGCCGGGATTCGAGGCCGGACTCGCAGAACAGAGTCGCCGGTCAGGACGCGGCGAGTTGACGGACGAGGCGGCGGGCGTTCTCGAGGAGGCCCGTGAACTGACCCGCCGAATGGAGGCGGGCGGAGACGCCGACGAAGACGACGGAGACGGGAGCGACGCCGGCGAGTCGGACGACGACGACCAGCCATCCGACGACGCGGACGAACCCGCGTAATCGGATCGAACGAAAACGCGTAACTATCCGACGCCCGACGGTTCGCGTATGCACACGGTCGGGACCTTCGAGTTCGAGTCGTCCGCCGAGGCACGCGAAGCGTACGAATCGGTCGGTCCCGCGGCCCAGACGGTCGTTCGCGAGGTCGCCAAGGCGATGTCGTTCGACCGCGCGGAGTACGACGACCGCGTCACGGGCGACGTCGTCGAAACGGCTCGAGACGCACTGTTCGCGAGCCTTCTGTCGGTCGCCGTCGGCTCCCGCGAAGAGTACGACGAGTGGCGCGACGAGTACGACGGCGAGGTCACCGAGATCGGCAACGAGAACGTCGACAACGTCGTCTGGCACGCGGGACCCGAGGGGGAGGCCGTCGCTGCGACCTTCCAGAACGAGGAGGAAGCGGCGGTCGCGACGCTGCGCCGACAGTCGTTCGGCCGGATCTACCGTGAGCTGGTCTGATTCGGAACGCTGTCGCGGTGGGATCGCAGGGTTGGTCGCGGACCGACCGGCGCTGACGGACACCGTATGAGACGGTCCGCTGTGACTGTCCGACCACCAGCCGTAGTACGAGGGTTTTTATCGACGCCTTCGAAGGTTCCGTATGGACAGGGTCGGTAGGATCGTGACAGGCTGGACGCTCGAGGGGACGAATTCGTGGTGGACGTTCGAGGAGGCGGAGACGAATCGAGTGCTCGAAGGGACGGAGACGAATCGGGACGGGTCCCTCGAAATTCGCGGACCGGCGACCATCGTCAACGAGGGAGGTGAACGCCGATGAACCGTCGTCGACTCAGTTTGATGTACGTCTTCGGGATCGCGCTCAACGGCGCCGCACTGGTCGTCGCGGCAACGGCCGGTTCGACGCTGTACGCCGTCACGTTCGGCCTCGTCATGGTCTATCTCGGTATCCGGTACGTGATGGTCTCTCGAGAGTAGCCGATCCGATTGTTCTCGAAAGTGATCGATTCTTGTCCTCGAGAGGAGTCGAGCCGATTCCGGTTGGCGTCTGCAACTCGACCGCTGTACCCGCCGTCTCAGACGGATTGCTGTCTCTGTGTGCCGCCGCATCCGCGACCCGTTCTCCGGGTGCGGCGGTACTGACGGACAGCAGACCGTCTCGCCGTCGTCGCCCGTGGCCGGTGGCCCTCATAGTAGACGAACCAGTTCAGCCGTACTCGTATGCACCGTCGGATCAGTCCGTGGATATGGACGTGGTTCCCGCACACCTCGAGGTGGCTATCTACCTCTACTTCCTCGTCGTCGCGACGGCCGGATTCCTCCTCTACGCACGGGTCTGGTTCGGCCGACACGATGGCGATTCCGCCGCTTCGAGTACAAACTGATCGTCTGGTGTCCGTCAGATCCGTGGGACGAACTCCGTCCCGGTCGGACACAGGGACAGTACGCCACTCCGTCCACTACGACATTACCGATCGCGAAAGAGCCGATACGCTCCCTGTCCGGTCGCGACCTCGCGCGTCTCGCCGTCGGGCGTCGTACTCTCGACGACGACCTCGCTGACGCCGACGCTCGAGCCGGCTCGAACGACCTCCGCCCGCGCGGTGAGGTCGCCGGTCGCCGGCCGGAGGTAGTTGACGTTCAGGTTGATCGTCGCAACCTCGCCGCCGAACGGGTCCTCGAGTTCAGTTCGAAGCGCGAGGCCGCCGGCGGTGTCGACGAGCGTCGCCGCGACGCCGCCGTTGATGTCCGGCCGCCGGTCCGTCGGGCCGTTCGGGCGCGCATTCGTCAGCTTCTCGTCGTAGGGAATCGAGAGCGTCATCGTTCCGTCGCCGACGCCGTCGACAGTCGTCCCGATCCACGAGAGGAACTCGTGGTGTTCCTCGACGACGTAGCCAACGGCCTCCTCGAGGTCGTCGAACTCCGCCATCGCGGCTTGCAGATCGTCGGTCATGGAACGCCGTCCGACGGGGAGGCCCTTGACGGCACCGCTTCTCTCGTCGTCGGTTGCCGAGCGTTTATTCATCCTGGCCGTCGGCCACGACGATGTGCCCGTCCAAATCGGGCTGAGAGACACCACCCAAGACACGTTCACGAGCGTTCGATAGCACCTGTAGACATCGGCGTCTCCCACGTCGTCCCGGAACGGCTCGTCGGGCTCCGTGGGCTGATCGGCCATACCCGTAATTGGTGCGCTCGGAGTGAAAGTTCACTGCCGGGAACCGCCCCAGCCACATCGCCCGTCGCCCGTTCGGGCGCGTTTCGCTCAAACGTCCCCTTCACCTATCACAAAGCGTTTACTCGTTCCCCACGGCGGGTCGTGTATGACGCCCGATAGGCGGTCCCTGCTCGCGCTCACCGGTGCCCTCCTCGCCGGCGGCGCGGGGTGTACGAGCGACGGCGCTAACGGCGGATCGGACGACACCGACGGAGACGACGACCCCGATCCCGACGGTACCGACACCGGCGACGCCGACGGCGACGATGGCCCGTTCGGCCGGGAGGCTCCCGACTTCCCACGGATCGACCCCGTCACCGACCCCGATATCGAGATCGACGCCCTCGCCCAGCAGGTGCGTGGAAACGTCGCGTTCTCGCTCGAGGCGCTCGCTCAACTTCGAGCGGACGAGCCCGACAACAATCTCTTCTTCTCGCCGTACAGCATCTCCGTCGCGCTGGCGATGACGTACGCCGGCGCACGCGGCGAGACCGCCGAGGAGATGGCCGACGCGCTGCGCTACGACCTCGAGGGCGAAGAGCTCCACGCCGCCTTCGGCGCGCTCGAAGACGAGTTCGAGCGGCGCAACGAGGACGGTGCCGAAGTCGAGACGCCGGAGTGGACGGACGACGGGGAGAATGACGACGACGAAGACGAGGACGACCTCGGCTTCCAGCTCTCGAGTGCCAACGCCGTCTGGGCAGAACAGACCTACCCGTTCGACGACGACTACCTCGACCTGCTCGAGGCCTACTACGGAGCCGGCGAGCACGTCGTCGACTTCAGGGACAGCCCCGAGCAAGCCCGCCAAGAGATAAACGAGTGGGTCGAAAGTCGGACGAACGACCGAATCGAGGATCTCCTTCCGGAGGGATCGATCGACGAGGCGACCCGGCTCGTGCTGACGAACGCGGTCTACTTCCTCGCGGCCTGGGAGTACGAGTTCGACCAGGCAGGGACCGAACCGAAACCCTTCACGAGCCTCGACGGCACCGAGAGCGAGGTCCGGATGATGTCCCAGGTCGAGGAGTTTCGGTACGCCGAGGTCGATGGCCACCAGCTGGTCGAGTTGCCCTACGCCAACGGCGAGACAAGCATGATCGTCGTCTGTCCTGCCGAGGGCGAGTTCGAGGCCTTCGAGGAGTCGTTCTCGGTCGACCGGCTCGCGATCATGCTCGAGGAGACCTGGCGTCCCGAGGTCGACCTCGAGCTTCCGAAATTCGGAATCGAATCGTCGTTCAGCCTCGTCGACGTCATGCAGGAGTTAGGAATGGAGCGAGCGTTCGCCGGCTCCGCTGACTTTACGGGGATGGTCGACGGCGACGACGAACTGCTGGCCATCGACGACATCCTCCACGAGAGTTTCCTCGAGGTCGACGAGGACGGCACCGAGGCGGCCGCCGCCACGGCGGTCGTCGTCGAGGACACTGCGGAGTCCCAGACCGAGCGCGTCGAGATGACCGTCGATCGCCCGTTTCTCTTTTACGTCCGGGATCAGCCGACGGAGACGCCGCTGTTCGTCGGTCGTGTCGTCGACGGCGAGACCCTGGAAGCGGAGTAGCCGAGCCGGCTCACCCGCGACGAACGCCCACCCGAACTCGCTCGCCGACTGCGAGCCCGTGATCGCTCCCGACGAGTTTCGCGCCGAAGCCGCCGTCTCGAGCGCAGAACGTCGAGAGGCCGGTGACGGGGTCGCCGTTTGCCGTCACGACGACGTCGTCCCAGCTGATCGTCCGACCGTCCGCCTCGAGGGTGCCGATTCGTTCGCCGGCGAGCGTGAGCGGCCCCTCGGGCGTCCCGTGATCGGACACACCCCGCGTTCGCCGGTGGTTCGTCTCGAGGAGGCCGCCGCCGTCGTAGTGGGGGAGCCCGCCGTCGAGAACGCCCGCCAACCCGTCGGCGTGGTCGCCGTTCCCACGACCGACTCCGATCCCGACGAACTCCGGTCCCGGATTCGGGTGGGTAGGCGCGTCGAGAACGGCGTACGTCTCGCCGGTCGCGACCACCGTTCCGGTTCCATCCCACGCAAGCGGTCGGATCTCGACGTCCGGCTCGAGCCGGAGCGACCCCGTCGCCCGCCGGAGGTTCTGGTCGGGACGGCGAACGCCGACGTGGAGGTGGTTGTCGACCCAGGGGGCGAAAAAGCCCGCGCGGACGAGTTCGCCGAGCGAGTCGCCCATCTCGACGCGGTCGCCGGCCTCGACCGCCGGCTCGACGTGGAGGATACGCGCGATCAGCCCCTCGAGTTCGGGCGGCTCGTCGCAGTCGACGAGAAGGAGGTGATCGTGCGTGGGTGCGTAGGGTTTCGGCGGCGCGCGGACCGTCCGCGTCTCGCGGACGACGCCGGAGACGGGACTCGGGGCGGCCGTGGTGCGCCCGTCCTCGAGCGTCCCCGGGTAGAGGTCGATCGCACAGCCGCGGTCGTGTGCGGGGTACGGCGAGTTGTACAGCGAGAAACGAGCGTAGCGAGAGAGTACCGAATCGGGGACTCCGACCGTCATTCTGTCGACTCCACTCTCGTGAATCGAGGGGACGGGAGCGTTTAGGGTCGTCGACCCGAATCCGTGCGTATGCGGCTGTATCGCGGACGCCCGTCGACGATCGAAACGGACCGAGCAGCGAGTACTCGTCTCCTCGAGGTAGCCGCCGCTGGCGATCCCGCGGCTCGCGTCTGGGTTCCCCATCGACAGGTCGCCTTCGGCCGTCGAGACGCCGGGACCGACGGCTACTCCCGTGCGCTGGAGGCGGCTCGAGCCCGCGGATTCCCGGCGGTCGAGCGCGCCGTCGGCGGTCGAGCCGTCGCCTACGACGGCGAGACGACGATCGCGTTCGCCCGCGCTGAGCCGGTCGCGGACTTTCGACGGGGGATCGACGATCGCTACGAGCGGACGACCGCGGCCATCGAACGCGCGCTCGGCGACGTCGGCCTCGAGCCCCGCCGAGGCGAACCCGACGGCGCGTTCTGTCCGGGCTCGCACTCGCTGTCGATCGCTGCCCCGTCCGGTGCCGGCGACGGGAACTCGCGATCGGCAAAGGTCGTCGGTATCGCCCAGCGCGTCCGACAGCAGGCCGCGGTCACTGCCGGTATCGTCGTCGTCGACGGAGGGAACGAACTGGTGGGCGTCCTCGAGGACGTCTACGGCGCGCTCGGACTGACGTTCGATCCGGACGCCGTGGGCGCGCTCGCCGACGCCGGCGTCGACGTCGGGCCGGAAACGGTCCGGGCGGCGCTCGAGACCGCGCTCGCCGGCGACGACGAGCCCGAACCGCGCCCGATTGCCGACCTCGTCGACGGCAAACCGGGGAACGCGTCGCGTCCCTCGGAGACCGACGACGGCCCGTCGGTTCCCGAGGATTTGTGAGAGGGTTCGTGGTAACGTTTTCGAGGCTCGACCACGTCAGACTCGAGTATGTCGCCACGATCCGGCCCGGACCACTCCCCCTCGACCGACGACGCACCCACGACCGATCCGTCCTGGACCGAACTGCTCGAGGACGCGGCGTCGATCGCCGACGAGTACCGCGAAGACGGCTGGGACGCCGCCCTCCTCGAGCCGATCGACGTCTCGCCGAGCGAACGGGAGGATCGGTTCGGCTTCGACGTTCTGGTGTCGGACGCCGAGTACGGCCTGCTCGAGACGCTCGTCGAGAACGAGGACGTCACGTTCGCGGACGCCGAGGTGTACTACCGGCCGGCGGCGGGGACGGACCGTCGACTCGCCCTCGCGGTCGAACGCGACGCGACGAGCGAGACCGCGGTCTGCGTACCGCTTACGTACGCCGTCGACGAGGCGCGTCCGGTACTCGAAACGGCGGTGCTCGAGGGAGAGTTACTCGTTCACGTCCGATCCGCGGGTTCGGAGGACTCGGACGACACCGAGGATTCTGACGTCGACACGTCCGCGAAAGACGACGGCGACGATTCCGACCAGTGGGTGACGTTCTCCCACGGCGACCCGTCGCTGTTTCTCGAGGAGTCGGACCTCGAGACCGGGCCGACCGAGTAGACTCGAAGCCGAACCGATCCAGCGCCCGAACTCGACTATTTAATCTCCGTCTCGATGGTTTTATTTTACAGATTTTTCTCCGAACCGTATGAAGCGACGAACGATGCTTACAGCTGTCGGCGGTGGCGTGGTCGCGACGGCGGGCTGTCTGGCCTCGATTCCGGCCGGTGACGACGACAGCGAGCCCGAATACGGAATCGAGATCGAAACCGACGACGCACTCGAGGCGCTCGACATCGGCTTCGGCGTCGAAGTCGAGGAGGGGGCGACGCCGGAGTCGCCGGCGAAGCTGAACATCACGATGTACAATCACGCTGGCGACGGTGCGACGAGCTTCGCTCAGACGGTCGAAGCCGGCCCAGAACCGCCGTTTTCCGGCCGCATCGGCGAGAACGAAAACGGCGATCGACTCGTCCTCGAACCGATCCTCATCGAAGGCGACGACACGAGAGGCGAACACGTCGACGGCAACTGCTGGCGGGCGTCGTCCTGGCTCCTCGAGTCGATACTCGAGTACGCCGAGGGGGAGGGAGGGTCGGTCACGCTCGACGCGAGTGGGGGTCTCTACCTCACCTACTACCTACTCGCCCATCCCGACGCGGATGGCTGTATGCCCGCAGGAACGTACCGGTTCGAATCGGACCAGTACGGCGTGGACGACCACACCTGGGGGTTCGACCTGACGCTTCTCGAGGCGATCACGGCGACAGCCTCGGCGGACGCCGAGTCCGACTGATACGGTTCGCTGTCGTCCGTTACTCCTCGTCCGCTTGCTCCCTGAGTTCCTCGCTGGCCTCGCGGACCTCCCGCATCACGCTCGAGATGCGCTCTTCGGCCTCGAGTTCGTCCTCGACGGAGAGGTCGACGCCTTCGACCTCGAGGAGGAACTTGGCGACCTCGGTCGATTCGTACATCACGTCGTCGAGTTCCTCGGCGGTGAAGAAATCACACATCGCGCCGTAGAGGAAGGTTGCACCGGCCGTCCGGACCTTGTCCTCGAAGGAGGATCGGGCCTGGTTCACTGCCTGGGGCGTGTAGGTGTCGGTCATAAAGGGGACGAGTTCGGGCAGGTTCTCGCCGATCTTGGTCATCTCGACGCCCGTTTCCGTGCGAAAATCGGAACAGAGGCGGGCGATGGCCCACTCGCGGGCGGTGATATAGGTTCGGTCCCGCAGGAACTCGTTGACCCGGTCGTACTGGGCGCCGTCCATCTTCGTGAACCGGGCGTACTTCTGGACGTCTTCGGGAACGTCGGACTCTTCCGACTCGGGGTCCGGAACGTCCGGCATCGGCCCGTCGTCGTTCGAGTCACCGTCGCCGGTCGCGCCCGCCGCGTCGTCGGCTCGTTCGGCGACTCCACCGGCACCGTCGTCGACGTCGTCCGTTTTTTCGCCGACTCCACCGGCCCCCTCCTCGACGTCGTTTTCCGTTGCCCTTCGACTCTCGTCGTCGTCCGCACTCGAGTCGGACGAGGCGGTTCGTTCCGACTCCGGTGCGTCCGGTCCGTGGCTCATGGAGGCCTATTCCGAGACGCGTGGGATAAGGATTGTTCTCGGGTTCGACCGGGGACGCGGCGGTCGCTGTTGAACTGTAAACTGGACTCGAGTTTCGTGAGGTTCTCCCGGATTTAAGTCCGTGAGCGGCGTTCGGTAGGGTATGGCACAGAAACCGGTCGTGGTCGAGGCGGTACGGACGCCACAGGGCAAAGAGGACGGCGCGTTCGCGGACGTGAGGAGCGAAGATCTCTCCGTGCCGTTGATCGACGAGATTCTCGCCGAAACCGGACTCGATGGGGGGGAGATCGACGACCTGATGTGGGGCTGTGCACAGCAACGCGGCGAGCAAGGCAACAACCTCGCCCGCGTTATCGCGTTGCTCTCGGAACTCGGCGAGGGCGTCCCCGCGACGACGATCAACCGCTGGTGTGCGTCCTCGATGCAGGCGTTGATGTCGGCGTCAGACGCCATCGCGGCGGGCAACCGCGACGCCATCGTCGCCGGCGGCGTCGAGAACATGAGCCGCGTGCCGATGGGCGAGAACACGCACAACGTCCATCCCCGGATGGCCGAACTCTACAACATCGGCGAACTCCAGATGGGAATGACCGCGGAGACGGTCTCCGAACGGCACGACGTCAGCCGCGAGGCCCAAGACGAGTACGCCGCACGGAGCCAACAGCGTGCGGTCGAGGCGACCGAGTCAGGCCGCTTCGACGACGAGATCGTCCCGATCGAGACCGAGGACGGCACCGTCTCGGAGGACGAGGGACTCCGACCCGGAACGACCGCCGAGAAACTCGCCGAACTGCCGACCGTCTTCAAATCCGACGGAACCGTCACCCCCGGCAACGCCTCCCAGATCTCCGACGGCGCGGCCGCGTTGCTCGTCACAAGCGAGACCTTCGCCGACGAACACGGCCTCGAGATTCTGGCCGAAGTCGGCTCCAACAACGTCGCTGGCGTCGATCCGCGGGTGATGGGGATCGGTCCCGTTCCCGCCACGAAGGGCTTACTCGAGCGGACCGGCCGCGAGATCGCCGACTACGATCTCGTCGAACTCAACGAGGCCTTCGCGAGCCAGGCGATCTACTCGCGGGACGAACTCGGTATCGATCCAGACGTCTTCAACGTCAACGGCGGCGCGATCGCGATCGGCCATCCGCTCGGTGCCTCCGGCGCGCGTCTGCCGGTGACGCTGATCCACGAACTCGAAAAGCGCGGCGGCGGCCGCGGACTGGCGACGCTCTGTGTTGGCTTCGGCCAGGGGGCGGCGATCGAACTCGAGGTCGAGTAAGCGGTCGGCGACGTCGTTCCAGACCGGTCGGTGATGGGCCGTTAGTTTAGTACGCTCGAGCCCTAGGGCCGGTATGGACGCAATCTTGCTCGCGGTGATCGTGGGCGTTCCGATTGCCTGGCACCTCGGCCTGACGGCGTTTGCCTACTACGACGCCGGCCGCGTCGGGCTCGAGCCGCCGTGGAAGTGGGCGGCGATCACGTTCTGTATCCCTCTGTTCGGGTTTTTCGTCTACATCTTCGAGCGAAGCGAGCTGTCGTACGACCCGGAGACCGATCCGTACAGGGGGCACAACTTCAACATTCACCCCTCGCGTGCCGACGACGCGCCGCTGCGGTCGCGCGGGGACGATCGCAACACGTCGACGAAGACGCCCGAAGACGGGACGAAACAGGTCGATAAGAGACGATGAAAGAGCTGGCGAACGTCACATCCGAAGTGCGTAGACGATAACGAGCAGACCGATCACCTGACTGAGTTCGGAGGCCGCGACGACCCCCTGTTCTACGACCGGCGACGGGCCAATCGCCGCAACGAGCGAGATCGCGACGACGAAGAAGACGAACGGAACGCCGAGGACGAGGACGAACCCGGTCGAGAGATAGAGCATCGGGCGACTCTCGTTTCGCCGGTAGCCCCGGTAGGCGATGTAGGCGATCACGAACCCGAGGATCCCCTTCAGGACGTTGATCCCGAGCATCGCCAGTTCGAACTGATCCGCACGAAACACCTCGTGTACCTGCAGTGGAGTCTCGAGCATCTCACATCCCCTCGATCAGGCGGGTGAATCGATCCGCCATGTTCTCCCGTCGATCGATTCGGAACTCGATGCCGTCGTCGTCGATCTCGACGACGATCCGCGCTAAGTTCGTCGCGTACACCGTGTGGTGGTGGCCGCCCTCGGGATCCGGACGCGTCCGCTCTTCGAGGAGATCACACCGACGGAGATCCTCGAGCCGACGGTACACGGTCGGTTTCGACGCGCCACACCGTTCGCTCAACGTGTTCGCTGACATGGGTTCTCGGTACGTTTCGGTAAGGATGCGCCGTGCCGTCTCGTCTTCGAGCAGGGCGGCGACTTCCTCGAGACGCTCCTCACTCACGATAGCTACGTGCAGGGTGAGTGGATATATAGGCGTGACGACGGTTTCATCCTCTGAAGTCGTGCTCGAGGCGCTTTGACGGTCCCGTCCGATGGAACGAACGAGATGAGACGTTCACCCGCACACCGATCCGATCGGATTCGCGCTGCCGGCCGGTCGATGCTTTCGTCCGTGCTGCTGGCTGTCGTCGTGGTCTCGCTTCTGATCGCAGGCGTTTCGGGTCCGGTACTGGCTTCCGGTCCGGTGCTGGCCGCGGATACTTCCGCCGGGACGCAGGAAACCGACGCGCCGTCCGACGGCGACGCGGTGTTCGACGACGAGGAGGAACTCGAGGCGCTGGTCGACGACCTGATCGCCGAGGAGATGGCCGAACACGACGTTCCCGGCGCGACCGTTGCCGTTGTCGAGGGCGACGAGACGGTCCTCGCGACGGGCTACGGCGAGGCCGACGTCGAGACGGGAGAGCCGGTCCGCGCGAACGAGACGGCGTTTATGATCGGCTCCGTCGGCAAACTCGTCACGTGGACCGCCGTGATGCAGGGCGTCGAGGACGGGACGCTCGACCTCGACGAGGACGTCAACACCTACCTCGAGGATTCGGCGGTCGAGATTCCGGAGACGTACGACGAGCCCGTGACGCTTCGTCACCTCGGCACGCACACCGCCGGCTTCGACACGAAGCTCAACCCGGGAATGGTCGACGATCCGGAGGAGGTGACCAGCCTCGAGACGGCGCTGGTCGAAACCCAGCCCGAACGGGTCAGCCCGCCCGGCGAGGAGCCCCGCTACTCGAACTGGGGAACGATGCTCGCCGGCCACGTCGTCGCCGAGGCCCACGACACCACCTTCGAGGAGCACGTCCAGTCGGAGATCTTCGAGCCACTCGAGATGGACCACAGCACGTTCGCCCAGCCCGTTCCCGACGATCAGCCGGGCGAACTCGCGGCGCCGCATATGCCGACCGCCGACGGCGTCGAGCGCGACGATCGGGTCTACATCAACTGGCGACCCGCCGGCTCGATGAGCGCGACCGCGACCGATATGGCGGCGTTCACGAGCGCCCACCTCGGCGACGGTGCCGCGGGCGACGCCCGGATCCTCGAGCCGGAGACGGCCGCGACGATGCACGACGTCCACCACGAGCGCCACCCCGCGCTCACCGACTGGCGGTACGGCTTCTACGAGTACGGCCCGCCCGAGGACGACCTGATCGCCCACTCCGGCGGCACGCTCCACGAGACCACCAAACTCGTCCTCGCGCCGGAGGAGGACGTCGGCGTCTTCGTGTCGTACAACGTCCGAAACGAGGGGGCTCCCCCGTCGGACGTCGCCGACGAGATCCTGGGGGCGTACGATCTCACGTCCACACCGACGGCACCCGAAGAACCGATCGAGAGCACCGATGACGGCGACGGAACCCCACTCGAGCGCGCGGAGACGGTCGACGGCGAGTACGAACTCTCGATGGTGCCAGACGACGGGCCCGAGCAGGCACTCGGCGTCGTCACCCGGCTGTCGATCGACGCGACCGACGACGGCCGCCTCGAGAGCCACACGCTCGGGTTCGACGAGCAAGAGTGGGTCGAGACCGAGCCGTACGTCTATCAGGAGGTCGACGGCGACGACACCCTCGTCGCCGAGGTCGACGACGGGACGGTCGAGGCGGTCCACCTGAACAGCGCGCCGATGGCGACGTTCGATCCGGTCGCGGCCCACGAGCGGACGACCGTCGTCGGTGGGACCGTCGGCGCGGCACTCGCCGGCTTCGCCCTGTCGATCCTGGGCTGGATCGGCCTCGCGATCTGGCGCGGCTGGGGCCGGTATCGAACGCGAGCGCGCGGCGACGGGAACGAGAGTGTGGGCGCCAAGGCGGACGGAAGCGCAGGCGGCGAGGGGGACGGCACTACCGCGAGAGCGATCCGACGCCGACTCGAGTCGCGGTTCCGCAGTCGCTCGTGGCTCGCTCGAGCCGCCGGAGTCGCGCTCTCTGTCGTCTCGCTCGCGTTCGTCGTGCTGTTCGTGGCGTCATTCGGGACTGCGGGCGAACTCGCGTTCGTCACAATGCCGCTTTCGCTCCGCGTCGCGCTCGCACTCCCGCCGTTCGTCGCGGCGCTCGCGGTCGCGACAACGATCGGAACCGCCCTCGCGTGGGACCACGGCTACTGGAGCAGACGGGGGCGCATCCACCAGACGGCGCTCGCCGTCCTCGGACTCGCGTTCACGTGGCAGCTGTTCCAGCTCGGCCTTCTGGGCCTGTGAACTTGACAGCGGCCAGATATGAAAAGACCGAACTGACGGCCGAAAACCGAGTCGACCGACGATCAGTCGTCGGCCGGAACGCCGCCTCCGTCGACCGCTCCGTCGGGAACCGTCCCGTCGTCGTTCCAGCCGCGTTCCGCGTAGTACTCCTCGAGTCCCTCCTCGAAGCCGGGGATCTGGTCGTCGTAGGGGAGCGCGTCGTCGCTTCGGTCGAAGCCGCGCTGGTTGTTGAAGTGGCGCTCGAGGGCGACGATCTCGCTGCCGATCTCGAGTAGTTCGTCGTAGTCGGCGTCGAGCAGCGTCGCGAGTCGCTCCTCGTCGACGAAGCTCCGCGAGAACTTACAGAGGACGGCGCTGTCTTTGATCACGTTGACGTTCTCGAGCTCGACGATCTTCGGCGGTTTGCCCTCCACACCCTCCTTCTCGAAGGCATCCTCGGCGTCAACCAGCGGGTACTCGTAGGGGTAGAACTCGGCGTACATGTGATCGGCGCCGCGATTCGAGGTGGCGAAGGCGAGCCCCTGTCCGTTCAGGGTACGGCCGTCGTGGGCCGAAAACTCCATTCCCTTCACGGTCCAGTTCTCGACGCCGAGTTCGTCGTGGACCCGGTCGACGCCCTCCGCGAGCGTGTCGCCGATCCCCTCGCGGTAGGCGATCTTCTCGACAGTTTCGTGAATCAACTCGGCGTTGCCGAACTCGTCCTCGCTGGCGAGGTAGGCCGCGACGACGTCGCCCGCGGAGATCGTATCGAGCCCGAGTTCGTCACAGAGCTTGTTCGATTTCATCACGTCGACGATGTCGTCGACACCCGAATTCGAGCCGAAGGCCATCAGCGTCTCGTACTCCGGCCCCTCGGTCTCGAGACCGGTTTCGTCGTCTTTCGTCGGGAGTTTGCAGGCGAACGCACAGGCCGAACAGGTCCCTTTCTTGTACTTTTTCTCCTCGATCCGGTCGCCGTCGATGTCGTCGATATGTTCGAACGAGAGTTCGGAAAAGTACCGCGTCGGCAGGGCCTCGACGCTGTCGGCGTAGGACGCGACCGACGACGTGCCCTGGCGTTTCATGATGTGATCGGACTGGGCGGCCTCGCCGTGGATCTCCATCTGGATCGGCGGAATCTCGACCTCGTTCGTCGAGTCGCCATCGAACGTGATCGCCTTGATCCCCTTCGATCCCAGGACAGCGCCGAGTCCGCCGCGGCCGAACGCTCGTTCTTTCGACGTCATGATCGAAGCGAATCGCACCTCGTTCTCGCCGGCGGGACCGACGACGACGGTGTGTTCGGCACCGAGACCGTGTTCGTCCTCGATGTACTCGCACGTCTCGAAGACGGTCGCCTCCGCCAGGTCGGGGACGGATTCGAACTCGACGCCCTCGTCGGTGACGTGGACGACGAGGAGTTCGTCGCTCGAGCCGGTGACCTCGAGGGCGCTGTAGCCCGTCCCGGTGAAGTTTCGCGAGAGGAACCCACCCGCGTTCGAGGAGAGCAACCCGTCGGTCAGCGGCGACAGCGCGGTCGCCGACATCCGGCCCGTAAAGCTCATCGTCGAGTGCTGGAGCGGCCCCGTCGCGAGGTAGAGCCGGTTCTCCGGTCCGAGCGGGTCGGCGTCGAACGGGATCCGATCGTGGGCGAGTCTGGTTCCCAGCGCCCGGCCGCCGACCGAGCGCTCGAGGAGACCGTCGACCGATTCGGTTTCGACGGAACGTTCGCCGACGTCGATCGTACACAGCGGCCCCTGGACGTGTTTCATATCCGGACGAATGACACCCGTAGGCGCAAAACGATGTCGGTTTCAGACGTTCGATTGTGTGGATTTTCGACCGAACGGCGCTGACGATCGCGCTTGCGATCCAACAGCACACCGGACCCGAGTCCAACAGTATATCGTTCGGGAGCGAGAGCGACCGTGCATGTTCGGGTCAGACGACGGGCCAGGGGATGTGACGATGACCGACCTCTACGATCAACTCGAGACGCTCGAGGAGACGGTCGACGATCCGGCGGAACGGACGGAGGTTCGCCGAACGAAGACGGTGGTCGATCGACTCTCACACAACGGGACGGTCAGCCGGGTCATCACCGAGTTCACCGGCAGGGACAAAGCGGAGGCGTTCGTCGGGAGCGTCGTCATCGGGATGCCGCTGCTGGTCGAGGACGGCGTCATCGAGATCGGCGAGTTCCTCGCGGAGACGCCCGCGTTCTTCGCCGTGAACGTCGGACTCGCCGTCGCGATGGTCGTCGGCATCCTCTACGTCGCGGACTTTCGCGACGTCCGCATCACGGATCCGTATCTCGGCGTGATTCCACGGCGTCCGGTGTGGGTCCTCGCCATCGCGTTCGCGACTGCCGCGGCGATGATGACGCTGTGGGGACGGGTCGACTGGACCGACCTCTGGGTGAGTCTCTGTCAGGTGTCGGTGATCTTCACCGCGATGGCCGTCGGCGGTTCGCTAGGTGACATTCTTCCCGGCGAGCACTGAGACGGATTGCTGTCCCGATCTGTCGGCTCGACCACCGCGACCCGCCGCCAACCCGCTGGCCCCAGGATCAGGATCTCGATGATTGCGACGCGCTACCGACGGAACGCACACATGCGTGTCCCTCCGCGCTGAGCCCCCTGTCCTGTCCGTCGGGGCGCGATTACTCATTTCTCAAATCGGACGTTCCTGAAAACGTGGTCAGTGATAGGGACGCAGGCGAGACGGTACTTGACCGTCATTACGATCAATGATTGGAACGCGAAAGAGTTCGGCAGCGACGGCGAGATCTTCCTGGCAGCGAAGAACACTGACGAAGTAGGCGTGCTGTCTGCTGAACTCTCTTGAACTACCCCTCTCTGCGTTGCGCCCTGAGAAACAAATTTGTCGAGCTAGAGCGTGTCGAATGACTCGATCACGTCACTCGTCGAGTACGTCTCGACCAGATTCTGCTCGTCGAAGTCAGAATCGTCGCTCCAGATGCCCCCATCGCTGGCGATCGCACACGCGAGGTACAGCACGTCGTCGGGGTCGGTGTCTCCGATTGCTGCGTCCGCTGTCTCGATAGCCGGATAGAAGTCGTCGGCAGGAACGACCTCGATGTACTGAAACAGGAGGTCGATAAACTGTGCCACTCGGTCCGGCTCCATTCCGGACTTCTCCACGATCAGGTCTTCGTAGTTCTCGAGTTCGTCGTGGACGAACGCTGGCGTCAAGAGATCCGGCTCGAGTGTAACGATGAGTTCCCGCGTTTTCGAATCAGCGATGAGTGCAGAGATGACGACGTTGGCGTCAATGACCAGCTTCATTCGTCGAATCTACGTCGATTCTTCTTCGACGCGCTCGCGTCCACGTTCGTTGATCGTATCGGCGATTTCCTGAACGTCGCGCTCGGTGAGTTCGCTCTCGCTGGTGAGTTCGTCCATCAGTTCGAGCGTCTCGATTTTCTCCTGGATGGCCTGTCGTGTGACCTCACTCCAGTTGATCTCCGGGTGCCGTTCCATTCGCTCTTTGAGGTCATCATCCACGTTGACGGTGATACTGGGCATACAGGAATCTATGTGAACACAGAATATTGTGTATTTCGGTGTATCCTGTGTTACGTGTGCTCATCGAAGATGTTGCACTCGCGGCGAGACGGTCGCCGAAACCTGGCGCCGAACGTCGTCTTGCCGATACGCTGTCACTCGCCTCCGTCGGACGCCGTGGGGTGTCCGTGACGAGGGTGTCCGATGCTCGAGCATAGCGACGGCCGGCCTGGAAACTGAACGCTCTACCGATAGTACCACCAAAAGCTCCGTCCACATGATGACTGGTACTGTTTCGTCGTCTACCGGCCGCATGATCGATCTGGACTACCGATCCTCGTGACAAGATGGTTCATACGGTTTACTGTAAATCGTTACCGCCGAAACCGCGACCGGTCTGGGGTGTCAGCGGTAAAACGTTACAGCAATCCGTATCACTCGAGCGATCTTCCGCTGCTCCGCTGGTACGCCGGCGGCGATCATCGCGAGACTGAACAGGCAAAAATCTCGACAGACTTGGTTTTCTGGCTTACTTTCTTACAAACCTACTAGTTAGATACGTGGTGTATATTCACCTATGACACTTCTATCGAGATTGGTATCAAAATGGAAGCAAATTATCCAAAGACTCCCGAAGAAATGTACGACGACCTCGCTGCTATTGAGGAAGGGGGCAGCATCTACACCCTTCAACGAACAGAACCGTTCACGATCGAGTATGTCGAACGGATTTTTCGAACAAGCAAAAGCGACGCTGATCAACGGAAGGACAAGACAATCGTCTATCTCTCAACAAAACGCGGAAAGGACTACCGGATGATGATTGATTGCGATAGTGATCGCTGTGCTATGGAACATGTACGTGATGGATCATGGGAGACGTTTTCGCGTGCACTCTCTGGATTTCGATACCGGTCACCAAACCATCCTGAGAACGGTCAAAACTGGAAATACGACGGAGCGTAGTTTCAGCACTAATCAGTATCGACGACCTCGGTGTCGATATCTGCGGTCATTGCTCGAGTCAGGACCGCGCGCTCGAGGACGCGACGGGCCGAGCGAACGAGCGTGCGGACGCCTTCGCAAGCGAACGCAACGGCGTTCGATCGGTTGCAGTCGTAGAACGTCGCGGCTTTCTCGATGGCGTCGTATCGCCACTCGTCGCCCTCGTCGGGTTGGATTCGAATCGATCCAGGCGTCTGGTTTTGGACCATGCTCGCGGACACGAGCCACAGAACCCTTTCCCTTCCTATTGTTGCTCCCACAGTGCTTCGATTCGTTCCTCGATGCGATCGAGGACGAGACGGCTCACGTCTCGATGGTCACCTGGCCACTGCTCGTTTTTCGCGTCATTGCGACTCGCAGCCGGCGACGGATGGAAGTGATCTCTCGAATTGTGCGCGTTTGGATGGCGATCCCATCGACACTTCCACTCCCTATCTTGTCGTTTTTCCTGATAGTGGATGTTGAAATCGTCGTTTCGGTACCACCGGATCTCGAGACGAGCGGACACCTCGCCCGGGTAGTATTCGTCGGACAGGTCGACACGAAGGTGTAGCTTCCCAGTCGTGACGATTTCTGCCGATTGAAACATACGGCTGCCGAGAAATTGGGATCGAAGTCGCTCTAACACCGATCGGTCGATCGGCGCAGGGCTCCGACCGTCGTTCACCGGTCCCATGTCAGCTGTGGGACGGAGCCGTTGAACTGGCGGCCTTTCTCCGAGCGCGTTCGTGATGACGACGCTCCTCAATAGCGGTGGCCCAATCACTGAGTTCGACATACACATCGTCGATCCGCGCCGCGTCGAACTCGAGGACGTCGACCTTGGCCGGTGAATTGACGCCGTATTCGTCTCGATACACCTCAATTCGGTCGGTCAGCTCTGAGACGCGAGCCTGTAACTCGTCGACGGTATTCTCCCGCGCCAACTCGTTGACTCGTCGCCACTCGAAGTAGTCATCGTTGCGCTCGTACCTGACTGGTCGCCCCTCATGCCGAATAACGATGCCGAGGTCCGCGTAGAACGACAAGTGGGTCCGTGCCGACTCCGCTGAGCAGTCTGCTTGTTCGGCGATCTCAGCGGCCGTCATCGGCTCTCGAGCGTGCAACACCGTCCCGTATACGCGCTGCTTCGTGTCCTCATCCTCGAACGGTCTGTCGAATGGGGGTGGGCCCTCGCGGCGTGTGTTGTCTGTCATACTTCCATCGACGGGAGTAGCCCATATATTCCTTCCCCCACTCAAAATATATTCTCTAACTCCTTGCTTATCACGCAAATCTGTGTCTGGCCGTTCCAAGGAACTCACAGGCTAAGAGAGGATTTTACGAAGCCATTGTAGATTGATCATCTCACTTCTCGAGATTCCGGACGACGACAGCGACCCGCGTCTAACAGCTGGATGAACTCCGCACATGATTCGGGGGCCAATCACCACGCAAAATCAGAAAATGAGGGATACAAGCCCTGTACCGTACAGACGCATTGGCTCAGAATCGTGCAGTTACTGGATGGGGCCTGACGGATTCGTAACTACGCCGACGGCTCGCTGTGCTCGCCGTCGTCTAGTTCGAATCGTCAGCGATCCATTCCGCGAGCCTCGCGAATTGCTCGGCTCGCTCCATGGGCCCTGACGGATTCGAACCATCGACCACTCGGTATCCCACACAACCGCACTGGCGTGCGACCACGATATGAGCCGAGCGCTCTTACCAGACTGAGCTAAGGGCCCTCGTCTCGAGAGAACCACGGGCTGAAGTTAACCCTTACTCTCTGTCTCGAGTCCAGAGACGTCAGTACACCTACGCGATCCCCGTCGGTCCTCGTGCGTCAAACAGTATATGGGGCAGGCGACCGAACCAGGGGGTAATGGCGGATCGTCGTCGACTCGAGCGATTCCTGCGGTCGAAGCTTCAGGAGGCAGGCGAGGAGTACGAACAGCTACGCGAGTCGACCGACGAACAGTTATCGGAGGCCCGGGAGGCGTATCAGGTGGCGAAACACGCCCGGAGCCTTCCGTCCGACGAGGAAGGACGGGCGAAGATCGTCTGTCGACGCTACGCCGAGCGGCGTGGGGCGAAACTCGACGAGCAGTACCGGCCTGCCTGTTACGAGGAGGGACATCCGGACTGCGAGGGCTGTGTAGAAGACGTTCGGTCGGGGCGAATCGAGACCTGGTAGTCGGTTACCGGGTACTCGAGTGGCCGCTCTCGCCGTTTTCGGGCCACAGCGCCCAGACGAGGATCGCGAGGATCATCGCGACGCCGAGTGTCACCGACTCGAGGACGGTGAGTTCGACGTTGACCCAGGCGAGTACCGTCCGGAGTTCGACGAGGATCGGGACGGTGAATGCGATGACGACGAGCAACGCCGCCTTGGAGATACGCATTACCGGATCACCCCCACGAGCGCCGACGTCGCGCCGTCGACCGTCTCGGTGGCGACGGTCTCGAGAGCGATCCCGACCGTCGTCACCGACTCGAGGGTGAGCGGGAACGGGATGACTTCGGGGCCAAAGAGGCCGCCGCGTTCGATGATACTCAGCAGCGGGAAGGTGTACGCGAAGATCACGAGGACGACGGCGATGGCCGTCCAGAGTTTCAGGTTGTCGAGGACGAGCGGGGCGTCCTCGGGCCCGGAGAGTGTCTCGGCGTACCCGTTGGCGGGGAGGGAGTCGCTTTTGCCGTTGAGTGCCGTGCCGATCACGTTCGCGAAGAACAGGACGAGCGAGAGCGTCAGCAACACGCCGCCGAGGGCAATCTGGGCGTCGAGTTCGGCGACGCTGCCGACGGCGGCCTCGAACTCGAAGCCCTCGTACTGTGGTTCGGCCGTTCGACGCGGGATACCGAGCAGGCCGCCGCGGTGCATTGCGTTGGACATGAACGTCATACCGATAAACCAGAGGACGACCTGTCCAAGCGCCACCGAGCGGTTCCACAGTGCCCTGCCGGTCACCTGTGGGAGGAACCAGTAGGTGACGGCCATGAACGTCAGTGCGACGGCGGTGCCGACGGTGAGGTGGAAGTGGCCGACGACCCAGAACGTGTTGTGGACGAGGTAGTTGATGTTCATGCCGGCGTTGATCATGCCCGAGAAGCCGGCGGCGGCGAACATGAGGCCGGCCAGCGCCATGCCGGTGAAGACGGGATCACGCCACGGGAGGGCTTTCAGCCAGCCGAAATAGCCCTCGCCGCCGCGCTGGCGGGCACCGTGTTCCATACTGGCGACGACGGTGAAGGCGGTTAGCAGGCTGGGTAGCAGGAGGAACATCGTGTTCGTCATCGCGATGAACTTGAACCCTTCAGCGATGCCGGGGTCGAGGTACTGGTGGTGGATTCCGGTCGGCACCGAGAGCACCAGAAACAGCACGAAGACGACGCGGGCGAGCGGGTCGCTGAACAGTTTCCCGCCCGAGATTTTGGGGAGCATGACGTACCACATCATGTACGCCGGCATCAGCCAGAAGTAGACGACCGGGTGGCCGAAGAACCAGAACAGCGTTCTGGTCAGCAGCGGATTGACGGTGTCGATCCAGCCGAGCGACCACGGTAACAGGAACGCGAGGATCGCCACGGCGACGCCCAGCGTCGCGATGTACCACATGAGCATCGTCGTCAACACCATGAACGTCGGCAGCGGGATCCGCTCGTCGGGGTTCTCGGTCTTCCAGGCCCACCACGAACGGAACCAGTCGGCGCCGGCCAGCCAGGTGCCGACGACGAACAGCACCAGTCCGAGGTAGAACATCGGATGCGCCTGTAGCGGGGCGTAAAACGTAAACAGAACCGATGCGCTAATGTCGGTCGCGTCGGTGAAGCCAGCCAGGATCGCGACGCCGGTCAGCGTTATTCCGACCGCCATCAGCGAGTACCAGCCCCAGCTAAATCGGATGTCTTCGAGGCCACGGTCGAGGCTGGTCGTTATCGCCCAGGTGAAGATCCCGACGAGGAAGAAGATCGTAAACGAGATCACGAGGAAGACGCCGTGGGCAGTGAGGACGGTGTAGTAGTCCACCGAGTCGATAAACCGGAGGAAGTCGGTCCGGTGAAGCGTCTGGATGATCCCGAACACACCACCCAGTGCCAGCGCGAGGAACGAACTGTAGAACGCGGCCCGGACGATCTTCGCTTCCGCGGGGAACTCGTCGATGTACGCGTTACTCATCGTCGTCACCTCTATCGTCGTCTTCGGCGTCTGGATCGACCACGCTCAGGGTCCCGGTCTCCTCGAACTCGTCGACGGTGATCGTCCAGTCGTGGTCGCCCTCGCCGAGGTCCGCGGCGTCGACGCCGATCGTCGTCTCCGACGTTTCGCCGCCGGCGACGACGAGTTCTTCCTCGAGCGTCTCGTCGCCGACCTCGAGGACGACCGTCGTCTCGAGATCGTCGAGCTGGCGGTTCCGAATTTCGACCGTGAACTCGGCCTCGTCGTCGGGTTCGACCTCGGTCGGTGTGTCCACCGAGTGGTCGACCAGGTCGAACTCCTCGGCGGGGACGACGTGGAGTTCGCCCTCCATGTCGTGGTGGCCAGGGCCACAGTACTCGTTGCAGACGACACCGTACTCGCCGACTTCGTCGAACTCGACGGTCATCTCGGCGATCTCGCCGGGGATGGCCATCGTGTTGACGTTGGTGCCGACGATGCTGAAGCTGTGGATGACGTCCCTGGCGGTGACGTAGAACGTCACCTGGCTATTTTCCGGGACTTCGATCGGGTCGGGCTGGTATCGAAACGTCTGGGCGACGACGTAGGCTTCGTACTCGTTTTCACCGACCTGTTCGACGCGCGGGTCGCCGAAGCGTTCGTCGTCGCTGAGTTCGGTTGGTTCGACCGTCGGCTGCTGGTCGCCGACCATCGCGATCCCGAGGCCGACCGAGCCGTAGGTGATCGTCGCGATGAACGTGACGATCAACAACATCGCCGCGACGAGCCACAGTTTCTCGTAGGTGTGAATGTTCATGCAAGTGTCACCACGGCCGTGCCGACGACCGTCGGATCGTTTCCGAGGAATTCGACGAAGTACATGAAAAACCAGAGCCCGATCAGGATGAGAAAGTAGAGCCCGATTAACGCGAGCGTCCCCACTGGATCGAACTCATCGTGTCCAATTTCGCGGATTCCCTCCGCGCGCGGTTCGGATACCGGCTCTTCGGTCGGTTGACTCATACCGTGGAGTTTGTAGGACCAGCGCTTAACCACTAAACCAATTCCCACTCTGTAGGAACGGGGGCAGTATTAACACGTTCCGACAGCTACCCTCGCGTATGGTACTCGAAGAAGCTTCTCCGCGTATATCGCTCCCGGTCGGGTTGCTCGCGCTCGTTCCGGTCGCGTGGTACGGACTCGGGAGTTCGCTGGTGGCGGCGGCCGTCTCCGCGGTCAACGTCGTGTTCATTCTCGGCTGTCTGTACGTCGCGTTCGGCCCCGTCGACGGCCACCACGAGCCGGAGCGGCGGTCGTCGGGGACGTCGTAGCGTCGATGGTCGCATGCCCTCGTGGCGGGTCACGGCTGATCGGCTGGCGAGAACGCTCGACAGATGAGGGAGGCGTACAGTCGACGGACGTCCGATCGGGAGCTGTACACCACCGACCGGGACGCCCTCGAGGATACTCACTCGACAGATGACAGACCCCAACGCCGGATCCAGCGACAGGTCGAGTGTGCCCCTCGCTCCCGACGGGGCCGAAGCCGACGACGCCGCGTCGCGTGATCCGGACGACGAGTGTACTCTCTGTTCGCTCCCGACGCCGTCGACTCCGATCACCGAACCCGACGTTTCCGGAACGTTCTGCTGTCGTGGCTGTCTCGAGGTCCACCGGACACTCGACGGTGTGGGGGACGACGGCGTCGAACGGAAGGTTCGCCAGCGACTCGAGGGGGCGTCCGACCCGGATGCGGAGTCGGACCCGGAGCAGTTCGACGGCGAGGAGGCGTTTCTGGCCGTCGAGGGGATGCACTGTTCGACCTGCGAGGCGTTTCTCGAGGCGACGGCGTCCTCGACGGCGGGTGTCCAGGCCGTCGAAGCGAGCTACGCGACCGAGACGGTTCGCGTCGCGTACGATCCCGATCGACTCGAGGCCGAGGACCTCCCCGAGATCGTCTCCGGCTACGGCTACACCGCCCGCGAACGCGGGACGGAGGCGGACGACTCGAGTCGCGATCAGGCGCTCGTGAAGTTCCTGATCGGTGGCGGCCTGTTCGGAATGATGGTGATGGTGTGGTATGCGGTCTTTCTGTATCCGACCTACTTCGGCTACGATCCGGTCGTCGACTTCGGCGGCTACGACGGCTACTATCTCGCGGTGAACATCTGGCTGATGACGTCGTTCGTCCTCTTCTATACGGGCTATCCCATCCTGCGGGGTGCGTTCGTCAGCCTGCGCGCCGGGATGCCGAACATGGATCTGCTCGTCGCCACCGCGGCCGTCGGCGCGTACGCCTACAGCACGCTCGCGATGTCGCTCGGGCGGACGGACCTCTACTTCGACGTGAGCGTCGCGATCATCCTCGTCGTCACGGCGGGAACGTACTACGAGGAGCGGATCAAGCGGCGGGCGGCAGGGCTGCTCTCCGATCTCACCGAACAGCGCGTCGACGAGGCCCGGCGGGTCGACGGCGAGACGGTCCCGATCGAGGCGGTCGAACCCGGCGATCGGCTCCTCGTACGGCCGGGCGAACGAATCCCGCTCGACGGCGAACTCCTCGAGGGCGAGGCCGCGGTCGACGAGTCGCTGGTCACCGGGGAGTCGCTGCCCGCCGAGAAGGGGCCCGGTGACCTCGTCCGCGGCGGCACGGTCGTCACCGACGCCCCCGTCGTCCTCGAGGTCGGCGCGGACGCCGAGAGCACCCTCGATCGGCTCGTCTCGATCATGTGGTCGATCCAGAGCTCGCGCCCGGGCGTCCAGCGGCTGGCCGACAAACTCGCGACGATCTTCGTCCCGCTCGTCCTCGTCCTCGCGACGGTCGCGACCGCGACGTTGCTCGCGACGGGCTCGAGCGTCTCGAGTGCCCTCCTGGTCGGGCTGACCGTGGTCATCGTCTCCTGTCCCTGCGCGCTCGGCCTCGCGACGCCGCTTTCGATCGCCGCCGGCGTCCAGGCCGCAGCGAAACGGGGGATCGTCGTCGTCGCAGAGACGCTTTTCGAGGACGCCCCTGACGTCGACGTCGTCGTCCTCGACAAGACCGGGACGCTGACGACGGGATCGATGAGCGTCGAGGAGGTCGTCGTCGAGACGCCGGACGGGTCGACCGGCGACGACTCGGCCGGGGAGGTGCTCGCTCGAGCGGGCGCGGTCGAGTCGCTCTCGGAGCACCCGATCGGGGCCGCGATCGCGACCGAAGCGGCGGCGGTGGCCGACGAAGCCGACGGAACCGACTCCACCGTCGAGGGGAAATTCGCCGGCGAACTTGCGGTCGACGTCGAGGGTTTCGAACGCGACCGTCGCGGCGTCAGCGGCGTGGTCGCCGGCGAACGCGTCGCCGTCGGTCATCCGGAGTGGTGTCACGAGCGCGGACTGACGGTTCCCGAAGAACTCGAGTCGCGGATCGTCGACGCCGACACTCGGGGAGACGTTCCGGTCGCCGTCGGCTGGGACGGCCGGGTCAGGGGCGTCATCGTCGTCGGCGACGCGCCGCGTGAGCGCTGGCTCGAGGCTGTCGACACGCTGGCCGACGGACGAGACGTCGTCGTGCTCACTGGCGACGAGGGGGCGTCGGCCGACCGCTTTCGGGCCGTCGATGGGATCGACCAGGTCTTCGCGGGCGTTCCACCCGAAGCCAAAGCCGAGACGGTGAGACGACTCCAGGCTCGCGGCACGGTGGCGATGGTCGGCGACGGGAGCAACGACGCACCGGCGCTGGCCGCCGCGGACGTCGGCATCGCGATGGGGAACGCGACGACGCTCGCGACGGACGCGGCAGACGCCGTGATTCTGGGCGACGACCTGACGGCGGTCGCCGAGACGTTCGACGTCGCGAGCGGGACGAACAGCAGGATCCGCCAGAACCTCGGCTGGGCGTTCGTCTACAACGCGGTCGCGATTCCACTCGCGATCGCCGGCCTGTTGAACCCGCTGTTCGCCGCCGTCGCGATGGCCGCGAGCAGTGCGTTAGTCGTCGCGAACTCGGCGCGATCGATTTGAACGCCTCTCCCTCGAGGCGGTCGCTCCGAACCCGAACTCGAGATTACGCTCGAGGCGGACGGCAGACGCTTATCCGCCAGTGCCGCTCGGTCATTTCGATCGGACTCGCCGGTCAGTCATTTCGATCGGACTCGCCGGTCCCACCGCTCTCGTCCCCACTCGTAACGACGCGTTCGAGCCGTTTCCGGCCGTCGTCGTCGTAGACGTACGTCTCGCCGTCGGCTTCGTCGCGCGTCCGCCGGTGGCTGCCGTCACAGAAGGGAAACGAATCGGAGAGGCCACACTGACAGACGGCGACGTTCCCCTTCTCGTCGTCGACGTCGTCCGAATCGAGCTTTCGCGGGCCGGTCGCCTCGAGTTCGACGAGTCTCGTCATGGGGGAAAGTCACTCCCGACGGACGGAAACGTTACGGTGTGGCGGCGAACGCGTGACGACGATCGGACTGAAGATTCGGTACGGCGACGAGGCGAACGGAAACTACTTGTCGGTCGTCACTAATCTCGAGTCAGATGCCAGGATGAGTCCGGACGCCATCGGGACGTCGACGGCGGTCGCGCTGGCGGTGGTCAAAACGCTCGTGCTGGTCGTCGGCAGCGTCATCACCTTCTTCGCGTACAGAGCCTATCAGCGTACCCGCCAGCGGGCGCTTGGCTATCTCGCGGGCGGGTTCGGACTCGTCACGCTCGGACTCGTCCTTGCCGGCATGCTCTACGAGATACTCAGCGTGCCGCTTCGACTGGGATTGCTGCTCGAGAGTCTGTTGATGCTCGCCGGCTTCCTCGTGATCGCCTACTCCCTGTACGCACCCTGATAACTGTGCGATCCGCGTAGACGTCTCGAAGCTCGATCAGTCCTCGCCGTGGGCTGGCCCGTCCGCGAGCGCGTCGGGCGACTCGCGTTCCGCTCGCGGTACCTCGAGAACGACGACGGTGCCTCGCGGATCGTTCTCCTCGAACCGAAGTCGACCGCCGGACTGGGTGACCGCCCAGTCGACCAGCCAGAGGCCGAGTCCGCTCGCGTGTCTGAGTTGGGTGATCTCGCGGTCTTCCTCGAGGAGTTCCCGTTCCTCGTCGGGAATGCCGGGCCCGTCGTCGGCGATCGACAGCCGAACGAACCCGTTCTCCGGTCGGTCACAGAGCGAGACGTCGACCGTGGATGTCGACTGGTCGCTGTGTTCGATCGCGTTTTCGAGAACCTGATAGATTGCCGCCCCGAAGGAGACGTCGGCGCGAGCGAAACACCGATCGGGGAGCGATCGGTCGACGTCGGCGTCGGGGAACTCCCGCTCGATCTGGGCGAGCGCGTTCTCGACCGCAACCGAAACGTCGGTCGGCTCGGCCGCCGACTCGCCGCGCTCGAGGGTCTGTTCGGCCGCACGGGTCTTCTCGGCCAGTTCCACGAGTTCGTCGGCTCGCTCCTGGATCGTCTCGGCGTACTGAGCGGTCTCAGCGGAGGCGGTTTCGGCGAGCATCTCGGCGCAGCCGCCGACGATGTTCATCCCGTTGCGCAGGTCGTGGCGCAACACGCGATTGAGGATTTCGACGCGCTTTCGCCGCCGTTTGCGTTCGGTGACGTCGGTGTAGACGCCGAACACCGTCTCGGACGTCCCGTCGGTCTCCACTGGGACGAGTCGCATCATGAAATCGCGCAATCCGTCGACGGAGCGTCGTTTGACTTCGTCCTCGATCACCTCACCGTGAGTACTGAGTCGATTGTACGTCCGGGCGTCGTCGGTCTGGCTCGGCGGGACGATGATGTCGTCGAGCGGTTCGCCGACGAGTTTCGACTCGTCGTAGCCGAAGATTCGTTCGAACGCCGGGTTGACCATCTGGATCGTCGGGTCGGCGTCGACGTCGTCGTGGCGGCCGACGACGACGGCGTCCGGGACGTTCTCGAACAGCGCGGCGAAGCGGTCCCGTTCGGTCCGGAGTCGCTGTTCGAAGTCGATGCGTTCGAGCGCGTCGCTGACGTGAGAGAGCAACAGTTCGGCGAGTTCCTGGTCTTCCTCCTCGAATGCCCCGCAGCGACTCGAGACGGTCTGAAACACGCCGCGGTCACCGATCGGGACGCTCAGTACCGATCGAAACTCGGGTCGGTGTGGTTGTGCGTCGTCGTCCGCCCGGAGGTCGTCGACGCGATACGTACGACCGTGGCGATACGTCTTTCCGGCAATCCCCTCGTCGATCGACATTAGCTTGAGTTCGTTGCCGTCGAACTCGGAGGACATCGCTTGCTTTACAAGCATTCCATCCCGGACGACGTCGACGACGCAGACGTCGAAGTTCAGGACGTCCTCTGCGGCCTCGACCGTCAGATCGTACACGTCCTGATGGGTGCGACAGTCGTCGAGATCCGAGGCGACGGCGTGGAGGGTTTCGATCTTCGCTTTCCGATCGACGAGTTCGCGTTCGCGGTCGGCTCGGTCGAGTGCCGCTTCGGCCGCCACGGCGAGGACGTGTACGAGGTGGATCGCCGAGACGTCGAGGCCGTCCGTAGTCGCGACGGCGAGGGTTCCGTGCTCTCCAAGCGGGTGAAACACCGCACTGTCGACCGATCGTTCGACGTGGTAGGGAAATTCGATGCTCGAGACGTCCTCGACGATCGCGGGCTCGCCGGCCGCAAAGACGTCCCAGATGACGTGATCGCCACGACCGACGCTCGGCATCTCCGTCGTTCGCTCCGCAAGTGCTACACTCGTCGCCGCCACCTCGAGCGTCTCGGTATCTTCTTCGTAGTACCGGACGCCGGTGAGGGGGCGATGGAGCACCCGCTCGGTCGCCTCGACGACGATCGACGCGATCTCCTCGGTCGACTCGGCCCGGAGGAGTTCCCGGGTCGTCTCGTGGAGAACCTCGAGTGCGTCCGCATGCGTCGGGTCGTCGAGGAAGTCAGACGACGATTCGGTCGTCGTGAGTACGTCGGCGACCCGTGCCTCGACGACCTCTCGTCCCTGTTCCCGTGGGACGTAGCCGTCGACTCCGGCTGCGAGGAGTTCTCCCGCGAGCGCTTCGGATCCATCGGCCGGGCAGACGACGACCGACACGTCCGGGTCGTGTGCGCTCACTTGCCGGCAGAACTCCACGCAATCGGCGTCGTGGAGGGTGGCGGCGGTTACGACGCAGTGTACGGGACCGCTCGTCAGCCGAGAGAGACACCGTTCGGCCGTTTCGACGATCTCGACCGTCGCGTCGAGACCGGCAAGCGCCCGCTGTATCGTCACCTCCGGATCGGGATCGACGTAGACGACGCGCGTTTCGGGCTCGTTCACGTGAAAGTCACTCGCTTCTATTCGTGGCGAAGAACTCCAGTGACATTACTGTTCGAGTCGCCTCGTCCCTCGAGGGGCCCCCACAGTCGGCCCGTCTCACGACAGGAGATCGGACTACGCCCCGCTCGCGCCGTCGAATCCGCGGAGAATTCCCTGGCCGTCGGTCGGACCGATATCGGGAAGCGTCGCGCGTTCGGGGTGGGGCATCAGGACGGCGACCGTCTCGCGTTCGCCCAGCACGCCGGCGACGTTGTTCTTCGATCCGTTGGGGTTTGCCTCCTCGGTCAGTTTGCCGTCGGCATCACAGTAGCGAAACAGAATCCGGTCGTCGGCCTCGAGCTCCTCGAGGCGGTCGTCTGCGATCTCGTAGCGGCCCTCGCCGTGGGCGATCGGCACCTCGATAACCTCGCCTTCCTCGTATGCGGCGGTCCAGGGCGTGTCGTCGCGTTCGACCCGCAGGTAGACGTGTTCACACTGGAAGCGCGCGCTCTCGTTCGTGGTGAACGCACCCTCGGTGAGACCGGACTCACAGCCGATCTGTGCGCCGTTGCAGACGCCGAGCACCGGAACGCCGTCGGCGGCGGCCTCGCGAACCTCCTCGAGGATCGGCGATCGGGCAGCCATCGCGCCGGCACGGAGGTAATCGCCGTAGGAGAACCCGCCGGGGAGGACGACACCCGTCGTGTCCTCGGGAAGCCCGTCCTCGTGCCAGACGATCTCGGCGTCGACCTCCAGGTGCTCGAGTGCGCGCTCGGCGTCACGGTCACAGTTCGAGCCGCCGAATCTGATGATTGCGACGGTCATCTACCGTTCGTCGACCTCCACGTCGTAGTCGTGGATGGTCGGGTTCGCCAGCAGTCGCTCGGCCATCTCGTCGGCGCGGTCGCGGGCGGCGTCGGCCGACTCGGCCTCGAGATCGATCTCGAAGCGGTCAGCCGACCGAAGTCCCCCGAGGTCGAATCCCAGCCGTTCGAGGGCCTGTTTGGTCGTCTCGGCCTCGGGGTCCAGCACGCCGTGTTTGAGTCGAACCGTCACCGTCGCGGTGTAGGCGGTCATCGTCTGATAACCCGTAACCGTGCTCAAAAACGCTTTCGCCTTTGCTCGGTGTTACACGATCGTGGATATCCCCCGCGGTGTACGTGAACGATATGTGAGAGCAATCCAACCAGAGCCGACTACGGGAGCAATCCGACCAGAGCCGACTACGGGAGCAATCCGACCAGAGCCGATCGCAGCCGGTAACCGAACGATCCGTTCTGGTAGCCGTTCCAGCGGCGCTGGCCGCCGGCCAACGTCACCGCATCGTACCCCTCGTCCTCGAGAATAGTCGTCGCTTTGCGGGCGACGATACCTGCCTTACAGACCGTGACGACGGTCGTATCGGCCGGGACGTCCGAGAGTGTTCGGCGAAACTCCGCTTCGTCACCGCGGCGAAGGTCGTGGTAGACGGGAACGTTGTGGCTGCCGTCGATGTGCTCGCGTTGATACGCCTCGCGCGGTCGAACGTCGAGAACGTACGGTGGCTCCTCACTCGAGAGTTCCGTCTCGAGTTGCTCCGGGCCGATCTTGCTCATATACCCCAATATCGAACACGAGAATAAAACGATGCGGATCTCGAGCGACAGAGACGGAGTTGATCTCGAGTTACAGTGCGACAGAGACGGGGTGGATCCCGGGTTAGAGAGCGACGGGGACGGGATGTGGGTCTCGGGTTATGGGGTGAGGCGGGTCGAATCGACGACGGACTCGACGCCAGGGTTCAGGCGGTCGGCTGCCCGGCGTGCGCCCGCGATATTGCCGGCGAGCGGCCCGACGGTGCCTGCGGTTAGCGCGCCGGAGGCGAAGAGCCGACTCGTCTCGCCGTCCGTGCGTCGCCAGGCGAGCGTCTCGTCGGATAGCACCGGCATGCCACGGAAGCCGCGTTCGAGTCCAAGCGCGTCGGCAACCCGGTCGACGAACGGATGGGAGAAGACGGGAGCGAAGCCGGTGGCGAGGACGACGCGGTCGGCGCTGCAACAGCCGCCATCCGCGAGTGCGAGACGAGTGCGACCGTCCACACGACGAGCGCTGCGAACGTCTCCGTGACGAACTCGAAGCGACTCTTCGTCCATCGCCGTCTCGAGGCGGTCGAACAGCGGTTGGGGAATCGTCGCGTCGTTTCTGGCCTCGCGGATCGTCTCGTATCGCGCCTGCGATCCTGGTGGGTGGCGATGGAGGTGACGCTCGATGTGATTCCAGTTGATCCAGCGCGGGTCGGCCTCGACGGTCGCCGTCTCGAGGGGACGTCTCGAGAGCATCGTCACTGACTCTCGGTCGGCGAGACAGGTCGCGAGCTGGGCGGCGGTAATCCCCCCGCCGACGACGATCGTCTCTGTCGCCCGTACGTCGGGGTCGAACTCGTCGTCCCAGACGTGGTCGATGCCGTCGACGCCGGCCGCCCAGGACGGCCGACGATAGCGACCGCCGTGACCGATCGCCAGCACGCAGGTCCGGGTCTCGAGCGCCTCGGTGACGCTTCCGTCCGCGTCGGCGAGTTCGAGTTCGAACGCCTCGCCGTCACGGTGGATCGACTCGACCGCGGCGCGGCGATGGAGCGACTCGAGGTCGTTGCCGTCGATTACGGCGTCGGCGTAGTCGAGAAACAGCGACAGCGACGGGCGACGCGGATAGCCGGGCGTCGGGAGCAGTTCGTCCTCGCGGTCACGAGCCTCGGCGAAGCTCTCGAGGCCGAACGGCTCGGTCCCGACGTGGTGGACGAACGTCGAGCGCAAGGCGTCCATCTCGCAGGCACGGGCTTTCTGCCGGAACGACGCGAGCAACCGATCGTGCGGATCGACGATCAGGAGATTCTCGCGCTCGAGGGCGGTGTCCTGGAGCAGCCGCTGTGTGAGGTACGTTCCGTGGATGCCGCCGCCGACGATGACACACTCGAGCATCGAGTCCACTACACCGATTATTATTGCACAGGTCGGGAGTATTAACTCCTGCCATCCGGTCCAGCACCGTTCACATTTTCTCCGTCTCGATCGGCCGTGAGACCGATGCCAGCCCATTTTGTGTTCGTTCACAAACACGTGTGTATGGCCGGAGACTGGTCCGGGACGGAGCTGTCGATGCCGGTTGCCGTCGTCGTCGTCGGATCCTCTTCGCGTTCGTCGGGCTCGCGGCGATCGACACGAGTCTCGCGATCATCGTCGCCATCTTCGCGTTCGTCTTCGGCGGGGAGCTACTCGGAAAGCTCGCCGCCGCGTTGCGTGGGCCGGAGGACGAGTCGGGTGACGCCGAGGCGGCGACGGACGAAGAGGCCGCCGCCGCGCTCGAGCGACTCCGCGCCCGGTACGCCGACGGCGAACTCTTCGACGCGGAGTTCGAACGACGCCTCGAGGTCCTCCTCGAGACGGAGACAGTCGCCGACGTCGAACGGTATCTCGCAAACGGAGAGCAAGACAGCACGGTCGAGCGCAGCAACATCGAGGGGGACGACCGCGAACTCGACGGTCGTCCGGATGAGATCGACGAGTGTCGTCCTCAGAACAGCGCCGTCCCGACCCAGGCGATCACGAGCGCAAAGCCGATCGCTGCGCCGGCCTGGCGGGCCAGCATCGTCGCGACGAACGTCCAGGAGACCTCTCGAGCGACCGTAATGGCGGTAACGAGACAGGGCAACAGGACGCCCGCGAGGTAGACCGCGACCAGCACCTCGACGGGCGAGAGCGCCGCGACGCCGGCCGTGTCGGCGGTCAACAGCGCGATACCGTCCTTGCGAATCGAGGCGAGAACGACCGGAAGCGCGGCCTCCGCCGGGAGCGCGAAGACGCCCATCGCCGGCTCGAGTGTGACGCCGAGTCGGTCCAGCGCGCCGGCGTACTCGAGGATGGCGGCGACGACACAGATCGCCGCGAAGACGGGCAGTGCGGTCCTGACGAAGCTCGCGAGCGACGTCCTGGCCTCGCGCCAGATCGCACGCGGGCGAGGCCACTCGAGGAACGTCCGGCGATCGACGGCCATCGTCGTCGTCCGCGCTTCCGGCGGGGCGATCAGCCGGACGTAGATCAGCGTCGTCGCGACGAGAATCGCCAGATAGGGGCCGACGAGCCAGGGCATGCCGACGGCGGCGAAGACGGCCAGCGTGGCGGGAAACTGGTAGGAACACGCCGAGCCAAAGGAGATCGCCGAGATCGTCGTACAGCGGGTACAATCCGAACAGCTCCGGGTGCTCGTCACCGCGGGGACGTTACAGCCAAAGCCCATCACGACGCGGACGAGATCCCGGCCGGTCAGCCCGACTCGACGCATGACCGGATGGAGCGCGGTCGTCACGCGGGTGACGAGACCGCTGGCCTTGTACGCGCCCATAAAGAGCGCGAAGATGAGCATCGTCGGCAGCGCCCAGACGAACAGGAACGGCCCCATCGAGAGCAGGCCGTAGTCGCCGCCCAAGATTGCGGCGAGGGGACCGGGAAGCGTCGCCGCCCAGCCGACCGCCGGCTCGAGTGCGCCGCCGACGAGGGGATCGAGTCGCCCTGCGACCGTATTGGCGAACCAGACGGCGACGAGCGCGGGCAACAGGAGGACGAGCCCACTCGCGATCGGACCGAGATAGGGGCGCTCGAACACCGTTTCGGGTGGTTCGATCTGCCAGCCGACGTGGGTCGCGGCTCCACCGGGAAGTTCCGCGCCGCCGCGGATCGCCTCGAGGACCGATCGGGCGTCGGTGGCACCGGTTTCTGTGGAGGTGCCACCAACGGGACTCGCATCGGAGCGTGCAACGCCGCCGTCGGCCGCGACCCGTGACAGGTTTCGCGCGTCGACCGGCACGACGGGAACCGCGAGATCGTCCTCGAGCCCCGCGATCACCTGTCGAGCGCCGTCGGTGTCCTCGACTTTGTCCCAGTAGGTGACGACGATCGATCCCGTCCGCCCCTGTACGAGCGGGAGCAGATCCGCGAGATCGCGGTCGACGTCGGTCGCCGGCACGACGAGGACGACCCGATCAGTTCGCTCGAGTTCGGCGAGCGTCTCGCGGGTCGTCTCGGTGTCGGCCTCGAGCGTGATCCCTGGCGTGTCCACGATCTCCAGGCCGTCGGCTCGGTACACCTCACTCGAGACGGTCGACCCGCCGACGTTCTCGTCGGTCGCCGTCGCCCCCGTGAGCGCGGCCGCGAGCGCTGTCTTGCCGACGCTCTCCTTTCCGACGAGGACGACCCGCTCGTCGTCACGGTCGTGCTCTCGAGTTCCACCAGAGATTTCGCCAGAGATTTCGCCAGCATTCGTTTCGTCGGGATCTCCGCCGTCGCTCATCTCGACAATACTCCCTCCGTCACGCCCTCGCTCGAGTCATCGCTCGTTGGTCTCATCTCGAGCGAGAACTTGGAGCGCCCATTATTAAAAATAGTGTTTTAGATAATAACTTCTATTACGGAGGAGGTATATTTGTTAAACGATGGACGACAACTCGATTCCCGTGACGGTTCTGTCCGGAACGCTCGGTGCGGGAAAGACGACCGTACTCAACCACGTGCTTCGCGAGAGCGACCGCGATCTGGCGGTGCTCGTCAACGACATGGGCGAGGTCAACGTCGACGCGGACCAGGTCGCCGAGTCCTCCGACATCGCTGACGAGGACGAGGAGTTGATCGAACTCTCGAACGGCTGTATCTGCTGTGAACTGCGTGGGGACTTACTCGACGCCATCGGCGAACTCACCGCTTCCGAGCGGGAGTTCGACGCCGTCGTCGTCGAGTCGACCGGCGTCGCCGAACCGCTTCCGGTCGCCCAGACGCTCACCCTTGGATTCGACCAGTCGGATCTCGATCCCACCGAATTCTACGAGGAGACCGGCATCGAACCGCTTTCGGGCTGTCACCTCGATACGACCGTCACCGTCGTCGACGCCCACCAGTTCCAGACGGCGATGGAGTCCGACGAAATCTTGGACGACGACGGAACGAAAAAACACCTTGGCAACCTGCTCGTCGAACAGGTCGAGTTCTGCGACGTCCTCTTGTGCAACAAGTGTGACCTCGTCGACGAGGAGACGTTCGAGACGATCGAGTCGACGCTCGAGGCGCTCCAGCCGCGTGCGGAGATCGTCCGAACCGAACACGGCCGAATCGACCCCGAGGAGATCGTCGAGACCGGTCGGTTCGACTTCGAGGAGGCGAGCCAGTCCGCCGGCTGGATCCAGGAGCTACAGGAACCCCACCAGTCCGCCGAGGAAGAACACGGAATCACCTCGTTCGTCTTCGAGGCGCGACGGCCGTTTCACCCGGAGCGCTTCGCCGACCTGCTCGACGAGTTCCCGGACGAAGTCGTCAGAGCGAAAGGCCACTTCTGGCTCGCGAACCGCGATGCGGAGGCGCTGTCGGTCAACATCGCCGGCCAGTCGGTTCGAATCGCTCCCGCCGGCCAGTGGGTCGACTCGCTCCCCGCTGACGAGCGGGAGGAACAGCTGGCAGAGAACCCGGAGATCGAGGAGTTCTGGCACGATCAGTGGGGCGATCGGAGCATCCAACTCGTTCTCATCGGGACGGAGATGGACCACGAGTCGGTCCGCTCGGCCCTCGCCGAGTGTCTGCTCACCGACGACGAACTCGAGGACGATCACTCGGCCTACGAGGATCGGTTCCCGACGTTCGAGCCGGAAGAAGACGAGGACATCGAGGAGACGACGGAGCCGGAGGGACACGACCACGATCACGGAGATACACAGGAGGAAATCGGCATTGCGGACTGAGCGGGGTGACCGTCGTGGCCGACCATGAATCCGACGCGGAACAGACACCGTCGAACGACTTCCCGTCGGCGAACCGCGACGTCTCGCCGTGTTACCAGGCGTACGTCGACCGCCGCGAGAACGGGGTCGACGTCTGTACGATATACAACGCGTTCGACGCCGAATCCGTGACCGAAGAACGGATCACCGCCATCGGCGACGCGTTCGTCTCCCGGGAGGACGCCAGGTGATCGACGGCGGCGACCTCGTCCGACGAACCCCAAACCGGCGTCCGTCGACCGACACGCCGAACTCGAGTCATCCAGACGCGTGGAACCGTTCACCAACCACACCGACCGACGAAACCCAGACACAACACTCCAATGTCGACATACTTTCGAACCGCGATGAAGTCGAACGTCACACACGATCACCGCCGAGCGGCAGTCGATCGTCTGATCGAACGCGGCGAACGCCAAAATTTGGCGATCATCGTCGAAACTGCCGGGCTCCGCGGCGAGTTCCGCCGCCAGGCGCTTGAGGGACTCGCCGCCTGCCGAGCGACCGACGAACTCGAGGCGCTCGCCGAGGAAACGTCGCTCGATCGGTCGCTTCGCCGACGGGCGGACGAACTCACGTAGGGCCCGTCGCCTACGTGCGTCAGGGTGCTTTCGTGACGACGATCGATCCCGAGCCGTGGACGGTAACGGTGTAGCCCTCGAGACGGAACGAGACGGTTCCCGCGTTTCGGTTCGTGCCGGCGTTCGTCGGCTCGAAGATCGCCTCGAGGCCATCCGGATCGATCCGATCGTAAAGCCGTTCCATCTCGGCTGGATTCCTGCCGGAGAGCGCCGCGACCGTCGAGACGATCGTCCGGGAGAGCGACTCGCTGGCGTCCCAGTCGTGGGAGACGAGTGCAGTCTCCGCGTCGGGGTCGATCCGGTGTCCGCCGTGGTCGTCCGTGGTTGCTGTCATGGTGCTCACCTAGGGGGTGTTGACTGTCACTGCTCGTGACTGAAACGCCTACCACAGACGAGAGCATAAAACCCTGTCAGACATATTTCACTCGATTGTACGACAAAACAAAGGAGCGAGTCTCACGTGTCGCGAATCGATCCCGGGTAGACGTCATACGTCCGACGAGGACCGGCCCACCGATCAGCAATCGCAGTAGTCGGGCTCACAGCAGTCGAGATCCTCGAGGAACATCTCCTTCTCACGGTACTCCGAGAGCGGGTCGACGTCGGCGCCCAGTCGCTCGCCGATCGTCTCGGCGACGACGGCAAAGCGCTGGCGGAACTTGTAGATGAAACAGAACTGTTGGCCATTGTGTGCGACCTGTGGACCGACGAGGAACAATCCGGGGGTAGCGGTCGGCTCGTCGCGGTCGCTGAGTTCGGGGAACTCGCCGTCGAACGCGAACAGGTCCTCGACGAGCGTCAGGCTCCCTCCGAAGCCGGTCGCCAGGACCGGCGGCGTTCGCGAGCGAACCCGTTCGCCGTCGGCGGTGAACACGTCGTATCCCTCGTCGACGTCGGCGGTGTCGTCGGCCTGCTCGTCCGTCGGGCGAACGCGTTCGATCCGATCGACGCGCGCGCCGGGAACGAGCTCGATCGGCCGATCGTCGGCGAGCGCCGCCTCGAGACGCTCGTTCGTCCGTGGTGAGAGCACCTCCCTGGGGTCGGGACTGCGAAACTGCCAGGTCCCTTCCTCGTCGAGAACAGTCACCGAGAGGCCGGCCTCCGAGAGGCCGAGCGCGGCGTCGATGCCGCTTTCAACGCCGCCGATCACGGCCACGTCGTCCGACGAGGGCACGGCGACGCCGGCACCGTCGGCCGCCGTCGGAGGCGATTCCTCGCCTCGCGTCGACGCAGGATCCCGGTCGTCAGCCACGAGGTCGGCACCCACGTCGTCCGCGTAGCGCGCCCAGGAGTCGATCGAGGAGACGTGGACGGCGTGTGACGAACCGGGAATCGCTCCATCCGTGGGATACTGATACTGCCCCGCCGCCCAGATCACGTAACGGGCGCAAATCGGCCCGTCGCTCGTCTCGAGGGTGAATCCGGCGGAGCCCTCGACGTCCGCCGCTCGGTCGTCGGGAACGACCCGATCGACGTCGACCCCGGTCTCGATCGGCAGTTCGTGGTACTCCGCGATCGCCTCGAGGTAGTCGGCGTACTGGTCGCCGGTCGGGTGTTCACAGTCCAGTGCGAGGCCGGGTGAGGTATCCGGCGTGATCGCGTTCAGATCGCGCACGCCGAAGGCGTTGGCGGGAAACGACGGCGTCAGCAGTCGCATCTCGGCGGGCCACTGGCGAAACGACGCGCCGATCCGATCGCGCTCGAGAACGACGAACTCGACGTCGAGAGTCGAGAGTGCGACACCGGTTCCGATTCCGGCGGGTCCGGCGCCCACGATCGCGACATCGTGGTCGAACGATTGACTCATACCGAATCGATCGGCCCGCTCGAACTTAATAAGTGAGATGGTATAGTTAGCAATTCCTGGTATCCGGTCGAGCCATGGTAGCAATCACGCACGGTCGCGACGGAAAGCAGGGTTTTTAGCCGCCGACCGACTCAACACCGTACTGATGTATCGAAATTCGCTCGAGCGGAGGTGGCGCTGATGACGACCGATGTGACCGAAATCACGGTGATCGGAGACGACGACACCGGGCTCGTCGCCCGGGTGACGAGCCTCCTGTTCGAGCGCGGAGTCAACATCGAGGACCTCGATCAGGCGGTTCGCGACGGCCTCTTCCGGATGTACCTCGCCGTCGACACCTCGGAGATGGTCTGTACCGAGGAGACGCTCCGCGAGGATCTCCACGAACTCGGAACGGATCTCGGACTCGACGTCCAGGTTCGCTTCCCGGCAGACCGCGAGACCCAGCAGATCGCCGTCCTCGTCACGAAAGAGAGCCACTGTCTCGAGGCGCTGTTCGAGGCGTGGGCCAACGACGATCTGGGCGCTGACATCGGCGTCGTCATTGGGAACCACGACGACCTCCAGCCGCTTGCAGAACACTACGGCGTCCCGTTTCACGACATCGGCGACGAGAAGGGCCGACAGAACGAAGACGAGCTGCTCGAGTTGCTCGCCGAGTACGACGCCGATCTCATCGTCCTCGCACGCTACATGCGGATCCTCTCTCCGAACGTGGTCTTCCGGTACGAAGATCGGATCATCAACGTTCACCCATCCCTGTTGCCGGCGTTCCCCGGTGCTGAGGCATATCGCCAGGCCGTCGACGAGGGCGTCCGGGTCGCCGGCGTCACCGCCCACTACGTCACGACCGACTTAGATCAGGGGCCGATCATCACCCAGCGCGCGTTCGACGTCCCCGACGACGCCGACGTCGACACGTTGAAACACCGCGGTCAGCCCCTCGAGGCCAACGCCTTACTCGAGGCCGTTCGCCTGCACCTAAACGGTGACGTGTCGGTTCACCGGGGTCGAACAACGGTGCGGGAAAACGGCACGAACTACCAGCTCGGCCTCCCCGAGGAACTCGAAGACGTCACGCCCGATCGACCGGTCGACGGTATCGGCAGCGTGGTCGCCGACGAAAACTGACCGCCAGTGGTACGATCTCCGATACGTTTTCTCTCGACGGGACGTCCGACAGCCCCGTCGCCGCCACTCGTACGGATTCCTGTCCCGATCTCCCGCTCCAGGGAGCACAGGTATGGCGGCACTGGCGGACAGAAAACCGTATCACGACTCGGTTTCTCTGAGTGTGATTGTTTTCTAATGTCGGAATCTGGTGTATGTTCGAACACCTCTGTGGATTTTATCGAAACGTTCTTGTTCCATCGAACGAGATAGAGGAATATGGTGGCAAACTCGACGTCGCTCGAGAGAGGCGTTCCAAGCCAAGAGGTGACCGCGGCAGTCGACGAGGTGGACGGACGGCCACACCTCGTCATCGCCGACCTCACTCGAGACGATGCGTGGCTCGCCACGGTAAAGTCAGACGCTGTATCCGTCGACGACTGGCGGTAGTCACGTCTATCGGTTCAGTCGAACTCCTGTGTCATTGAGCGTCAGTGCATACCTGATTGCACAGCGACCGATCAGGGTGGAATTGTTCCTCTAGCGTGTCGGTACACCAGCCCGGATCGATACGCGTCGACACTCGGTTCACTATGCTCGCGACAGAATGAATGGGATCGCCCGGATTTGAACCGGGGTCACGGGCACCCAAGGCCCGAAGTATACCAAGCTAACCCACGATCCCGTACTCCACCATTTCGGGCGCACATCATAAAGGGTTTCGTTCCGTCCCCGACCCCATCTCGGTGCTCGATGATACTTACTCCCAGTTCCACTCGTCGGCGTCGTCCGACCGTCGTCTCTCGAGCCGTTCGTCTCCGGTGTCCTCTAACTGGCGGTCTCCGCCCTCCTCGAGCGGTTACGCGTCGGTCGTCGAGTCGGTTTCCGTCGAACCCGACTCCGATCGCTCGTCGTCGCGTCTCTCCTCGAACGCCGCGGCGACCACTGCGTCGGTCGCTTCCGGTAACTCCCGGTCCGACTCCCGTTCCGACGACGGGACTGGCTCGTCGGTTCGATCGTCATCGAACGCAGCGGCGACTGCAGCGTCGGTTGCCTCGACGAACTTGTCGGCCTCCGGCTGTGACTCCGTCGCGGTTTCGGTCAAAAACGAACGCTCTTCGGCGATCCGTTCGAGCGGTCCGTCGTCCTCGGGTCCATCGGTGGTCACCGCCTCGTCGAAAATCCCCTCGAGAGTCGAGGCAACCTGTGACTCCTGGCTCGTAGGATCGAAGTGAAAGTGAGCGTAGACATCCGTCTCCGCAAGTCGGCTCGTCAGTGCCTGCGCGAACTGGTACGTTTCGCTCGGCGAGGCGTACTCGAGTACGCCGTCTATGGAGTCGAAACAGATCGCGATCTGTCTGCCGGAGTCGGACCATCGAGCACAGCACCGGAGTATGGCCGTTCCGATCGCCGAGAGGTCGCCTGGATCCGCGATCGACTGCTGACCACCCGACGTCCCGCGGTCGTCGGTCTCCGCGTGTCGCTCACCGATCACGATCGATTCCACCGGTCCGTCGACCGCCACTCGAGTCGGCGGCTCCGCTCGAGCCTCGCCGGTCGATACCGTGAGCAACGCGTCGATCGAACCTCGGTGATACAGATCCGCACACGACCCCAACCCGTGGGACTCGCCGTCGACCAACAGCACGTTCGCGGGCGGATCGGCGGCGTCGGGTGAGGTCGGGTTCATCGGATGTTCCACTCGAGGCGTGGGCTGCGGTTGTGCTCGTGATAAGTGAACTCTCGACCTTCACCGTTGTGGCCGAACGGACAGACCCATCGCCTCCTTCACATGAAATCGAGAACTGGGTGGTGACCAGGCCAATAGGTATTGAATCATAATAAGGCGCTCGAACGTACTGTTTCACGGCCTGCTTGACGTTATCGCGGACACACGGTAGCGCGATTTGATCCCACTCGTCGAACCCACTGAGGCTTTCTGGCTCGACGATTTTGCCAGGACGTTCGTGCGATTTTGGCAAGGATCGTACACTGCCGTACGATCGATCGCTTCGAACACAGATCACCAGTTGACGTCAACCTCTTCTCACAAGTCTCACGGGAATCAACCAAGAACCAGGCTTAAATTAGTACTAATACCACACCTCGTTGGAGAGTATACGTATGTCCAAAGAATATTTGGTGCCAACATTATACACAGATATTATTTGGTTTTGGTACCCTTATATGGGAGCCAAAACCTATATATAGTGACCATATTACCAAATCACATGGGGCGTTTCAGTAGCCGAAGGCGAATCAAGACTGGGATCCGACAGGCCGACACAATACTCAATGGGGGGTTTCTCCCCTCTTCTGCGACGCTTCTCAGGGGCTCACCCGGAACAGGAAAAACGATTTTCGGCCTTCATTTTCTTGCAGCGGGCGTACGTTCTGAGGATCAGGGACTTTATATCAATCTCGGTGAACCAACCGCATACCTTCGCGACACCGCCGAGAGTTTCGGACTGAATATCGACCCAGTCGACTTTCTCACTCTTTCACCGACCGGAGAAGAGTTTCGCGCCGACCAGACATACGACCTCTTCCGATCGGGCGAGACAGAAAACCCATCGCTCGTCGAGAAGATCCGTGACGAAGTAGAAACACTGGCTCCAGACCGGGTCGTCATCGATCCGATCACTGAACTCAGATATCTGACGATGGACGAACACCAATTCCGGACGCAGGTGCTTGCGCTTCTCGATTTTCTCAAAGGGCAGGGGGCGACGGTCCTGCTAACGTCACAGGCTGCCGACTCCGTTCCCGACGACGATCTCCAGTTTCTCGTCGATACCGTCGTCAACCTCGACCGTGATCGGAGTCGGCGAACGCTCGACGTCTCGAAGTTCCGCGGATCCTCGGCACAGCGCGGGCCTCACACGGTAACGATTACTGACGACGGAATGTGCGTGTGGCCCCGTCTGATTCCCGACGATCACGAACGTGAGTTCAGTTCGGAGAAACTCTCCTCGGGCGTCCCGGAACTCGACTCGCTTCTCCGTGGTGGGATCACGACCGGAACGGTCACGTTTTTGAGTGGGCCGACCGGTGTCGGGAAGACGACCACCGGCCTCCAGTTTATGAAAGAAGCTGCGGGCCGTGGTCAGCGATCCGTGCTCTACAGCTTCGAGGAAAACCGTTCGACTATGCTTGAGCGTGGGGAAGCGGTCAATATTCCGCTTACATCGATGATCGAACGGGGCACACTCCGTATCGAGGAGATCAGCCCTGACCAACTCACGATCGACGAATTTACCCACCGCCTTCGCCAGGAGGTCGAAGACCGAGGATCGGAGATCATCATGATCGACGGCGTCAGCGGATACGAACGAGCACTTCGAGGAACGGGAGGCGACGCGACACAACACCTGATCAAGATCGGACGATACCTTCGGAACATGGGCGTGACCGGCGTCGTCACGAACGAGGTTCATCAGATCACCGGCGAGTTCCGGGCCACGGAACAGCAGATGAGCCACCTTGCCGACAATATCGTCGTTCTCCGCCACGTCGAATACAGAGGGGAGCTCCGAAAGGTGATCGGCGTCCTCAAGATGCGAACGAGTGACTACGAAAACTGGCTCCGGGAGCTACAGATTACTGAACACGGGCTGACAGTCGGCGAACCGATGTCTGACCTTCGTGGTATCCTGACCGGCACACCCAGCTGGACGGATGACGAGTGAGCACCGCGAATCGGGGGGATCTCCCTCGGAAACAGTGAGGAGAACCCGCGTCATGCCCGCGATCTCGAATCCCGGTAACCGACGAGTTCTTCTCGAGTGGGTGCGCGCCCAGGACGAGTACGAGGCTGTTTCCGGGGGACAGGATCGTCTCCGTGACGCCGAGTACGATATCTGTGTTCTCGACGAGCGTACCCTCCGACAGAACGTGACTGTCGTCCGTGACCGTCGGCGTGCTGAAACCGGTGCGTTGCCAGTGTTGCTGGTCAGTTCCGCCTCGGACTTCCCCTCGGTCGAAGCCTGGGCCCACCACACGATGGACCAGAACCTCTGGGAGTTCGTCGATGAAGTCGTCACGACACCGATCGAGCACGTCGAGCTTCGAAGTCGACTCGAGAACCTCCGTCGGATCAGGGATCAATCGATTGCGGTGGCCCAGAAGACCGAGCAACTCCTGCTTTTGAATCGGATTACCCGCCACGACATCCGAAACGAGATGAACGTCATCATCGGCTGGGCAGGACAGCTCGAAGACCACGTCGACGAGGCCGGCCAGGAGATCTGTGAGCGAGTACTCGACAGCAGTCACAACGTCGTGGACTTGACGCGGGCCGTTCGAGAGTTCGTCGAGATCCTCGAGATGGACGACGACCCGGAACTGAAGCCGATCCCCCTCGAGAATGCACTGGCCGACGAAATCGTGAAACGGCGCTCGCTGTTCGAAGACGCGGAGTTCGTCGTCGATGGTGAGATACCTCCCGTACAGATTCAGGCCAACGAACTGCTCTCCTCAGTGTTCCGGAACCTGTTAAACAATTCCGTCCAGCACAACAACTCGAGGACGCCCCGCGTTACAGTCACGGTCACGAGACGGACGGCGAGTGTCGTCGTCACGATCGCCGACAACGGACCCGGCATTCCGTCAGACCGTCGGGATGCGGTGCTCGGTCGTACTGAGGACGGACTCGACCATCCGAGCGCTGGCGTCGGGCTCTACCTCGTCGATACGCTCGTCGAGCAGTACGGGGGTAACGTTCGAATCACTGACTCCAACGACGGCGGTGCCGCCGTTGTCGTCACACTCCCGACGGACTCCCAGGTGGGTGACCGATGACGACGGACGATTCGAACGCGAACGACGACTACGACCCCCGATCGTCTTCGTCAGTCGAATCCACGAGAATCTATCCGCTCGTCGCCGAGGACGGAAACCGCCGTGTCCTAAAGGAGTGGCTGTCAGGGCACGACTCCTATTGGGTAGTCGATGCCGGAGAGGGCCTCGAGACGGCCGAGTGTGACCTCTGTATCGTCGACCACGGCGGGATACGACAACACGCGGACGAGCTCAAACGGGTCAAATGCGAGGCTGAACCGGTGCTCTTTCCTGTCCTCCTCCTGTTGCCCGAACGTCAATCCGGGGTCATTGAGACCGACCGGGGGGAGATTGCCGACAACGTCTTCGGGACCACGATCGACGAGATCGTATCGCTCCCGATTCGACAGGCCGAACTTGAATGGCGGATCAAGGCACTACTTCGCCTTCGCGACCAGTCCCTACAGTTACAACAACGGACCGAGCAACTCCGGCGGTTCAAGGAGGCCGTCGAGGCGTCGGGTCATGCCGTCTACATTACCGACCCAGATGGCACGATCGAGTACGTCAATCCTGCCTTCGAGGAGTTGACGGGCTACGAGCGCGAGGAGGCGATCGGTCAGACGCCGAATCTTCTGAACTCCGGGGAGATGCCTTCTGACTACTTCACGGAGCTGTGGGAAACGGTACTCTCGGAGGAAGTCTGGGAAGAGGAGATCGTCGACCGACGAAAAGACGGAGAGCTCTACACCGCCCATCAAACGATATCACCGATCACGGACGACGGGACGGTCCAGGCACTCGTCGCAATTCAAGCAGATATCACTGAGCTAATAGAGTTACATCGACAGCTTCGGGTGGTCGATCAGATCCTGCGGCACAATCTTCGAAACAATCTGACGGTGATTCGTGGCCAGGCGGAACAGATCCGGTCTCAGACGACGGGAGAAGTGGCTGACGCTGCCGAGGATATCAGTATCTTGTCCGATAATCTCCTAACCACGAGTCAGAAGTCCCGGGCGATCACTGACGTCTTGAGTGAGCAGCCAGATATTCGGCGGATCGATATCGTGGATACTGTCACGCGATCCGCTGGCTCGGTCACTGCCGGCGTCCCGGATGTACAGGTCGACGTGGACGTTCCCACCCAAGCGATCGTCTCGGCGACGACGAATGTCCACAAGGCGATTGAAGAACTGATCGAAAATGCGATCGTTCACAACGATGCCGAGACACCTGCCGTCTCACTTTCGGTTACAGTAGAAACCGAACTCGTCGAGATCCGCGTCACCGACAACGGAAACGGCATCCCAGAGATGGATCGTGCCGTGTTAGAGAGTGGCGACGCAATCGACGACCTCTATCATGGGGGCGGCCTCGGTCTCTGGTTGGTCTACTGGATCATCAAGCGGTCCGGAGGTTCGATTGCTGTCGAAGGGAGAGATACAGGAGGCACCACGGTCAGAGTCGTGTTACCAACGGTCAACTAACCTGGAGCCGTTCTGCGAAGGAACAATAAATGATCTCACAACTCTCGGTACCATCGTCTGATACGGTTTCCTGTCAGTTAGTGCCGACGCAACCGCGGTCCTGGCGGCGGGTGCGCCGGGACACTGTTACGGTAATAAATATGATGTGTAGTGGCTGAAATTTCTCTACGTCCGACTCTATCTGGGTGATGTCTCGATCCGTCGCTCGGCTTTCGGCTACAGGTCGTCGTCGCGAAGCTCGATATCGGCGACGAGGTCGTAGGGGTGGGCGTCTTTCCGGATACCGTCGATGAGCGTGAAGGCTTCCCCAGGCTCTAAGAAGTGCTCCGTGACGACGCGTCCGAGCGGCGTCGGCTCGAAGCCGTCGATGAACTCGTACTGTAACAGCTTGCCGACTGCGTGTTTCGTCGGTACCTCGCCGAGCATCCGATCGTTGAGCGCCTTCGCCGACTTGCCGGCGACGGCGACGTTCGCGAGCGTCTCCTCGACGGCGCTTCCCTCGTCGTAGTGGGTCATCACCGACTCCATCTCGCCTTTGAGCAAGGTAAACGCAATCTCGTCTTCGGTCCCCTCCATCGAGTTGTGGTACGAACAGTCGGGTTCGACGAGGACGTAGACTGTCCCTTCGTCGTGATAGTCCGGACGACCCGCACGGCCGAGCATCTGGGAGAACTCCTGGACGGAGAGCCACTCGATGCCCATCGCCAGCGAGTCGAAGATCACCTGGGAGGCTGGAAAGTCGACCCCGGCTGCGAGCGCAGCCGTCGTGACGACTGCTGCGAGGTCCTGTTCGCCGAACTGGCGTTCGACCGACTTCCGGCGTTTGTAGTCGAGTCCCGCGTGGTACGGTGCTGATGAGTACTCGAGTTTCCTGCTGATCTCGTGACACCGCCTGCGGGAGTTCGTGAAGATGATCGTCTGGCCGCGATACCCTTTCGACGATTCGGTGTCGAACTCCCGTTTGACGAGTTTGTTCTCGACGCGTACCTTCTCCTGGCCGTCGGCGAACGTGACGTGTCGTTCGATCGGGACGGGTCGCTCCTCGAACTCGATGAGTTTCGCCTCGAGCGCTTTCGCCAGCTGTTCGGGGTTGCCGACGGTCGCCGAGAGGTAGATCCACTGGGCACCCTGGTACTCCTCACGTCGTTTGGCTCGCTGCTCAGTCGTGTACTTGAGCCGCGAGATCAGCCCGTCGAGGCGGTGGCCGCGTTCGTCCTCTTTTAACGTGTGAACCTCGTCGATGACGACGGTCCCGATGTCCCCCATCTCCTTGCCCGTCCGCAGGGCGTGATCGATCCCCTCGTAGGTGCCGACGATGACGTCCGCGTTCGGATCGAACCGGTTGCCGTCGTCGTTGATCCGGCTCGCACCCACCCGGATGGTGACGTCGACGAGGTGGCCGTACTCCTCCTGGAAGTCCTCGTACTTCTGGTTCGCGAGCGCAACGAGCGGGACGAGAAAGAGCATCGTCCCCTCTCCGTCGAGAACCCGGTCGATACCGGTCATCTCGCCGACCAGCGTCTTCCCGGTCGCCGTCGCCGACACCACGAGCTGGTCGTCGCCGTCGACCAGTCCGTTCTCGACGGCGAGGCTCTGGACCGGGAGCAAGGTCTCGAAGCGGTCCTCGAGCAGTCCCTGGAGATCGGGGTGGAGATCCAGCGAGTCGACGCGAACGGGATCGACCTCGTCGGTCGTCGCCGAGATCGTATCGAACTTCGTGAGATCCGGATCGAGCCGCCCCTCGAGCAGGTTGACGATCCGCTGGAGGTCCTGGACCTCGATCATGAGTTCCTCGAGGCGCTCTTTGGCGTCGCCGGTCACCGTTCCCGCCCCGGAGTAGGTGAGCTGGCGCTCGAGTTCCTCGCGCGCGCAGTCGCGACAGATCCAGTCCCGATCGTCCTTGACCGCCGTGTCGGTCGTGATCGGGGAGTATCGCCCCGCGGAGGCGCAGTACCGGCAGGTCCTGACGGCCTTCGCCTTGTCCGCGAGCTGGTAGCCCTCGAGCATCTCGATCAGTTCCTCGCGCTTCTCGGGGGAGGTCTGCTCGGAGATTCGGATCCGCTTGGCTCGGCGGGCCAGTTCGACGAACTCGTCGGGCTGGCGGGGTTCCTCGCTCGAGCCCTGTTTGAGCCGGAACTTGGCCGGCCGGGGGCCGGCGGACGTCTCGGAGAGGCCGAGTTTCGCCCGGAACAGCCGCTCGCCGCCGCGCTGGACGACGACCAGGAACTCGTCGCCCGTCTCGTGACAGAAGATCGTTTCGACCTGCTGGACCTGCTTCGACACGGACGCACCTAACGGGGATGGATACTTGAGCGGTTCGGACCTGGACGCCGCTTCCAACGTTTTAGCCCAGATTCGTGGGGACGAACACTGTTGTATGATCGGCAATCGTCGCGAGGATCGTACTGACTCTCGAGTGACGGCTTACGCCCGAACCGCTGGCCCGCTACTCCGGCACGACTGTCGGACAGGTCCCGACGCGACGGTGTAGAGCGATGGCGGTCCGTATCAGATGTCGACGATTCCGTCGTCCGTCTCTCCGTTCTCGTGGTTGCCGTCACTCTCGTTATCCCCCACCTCGTCGCCGTTCGGTACGCGTTCACCGTCCTCCCCGCTGTCGACCGTCTCGTCGTCGACGCCCTCGGTGACGTTTTCCATCAGCGATCGGACGTTGTCTTCCTCTCGAGGCGCGACCTGCTGGGGGTAGACGCCGATCGTCACGACCCAGTCTTCGGCCGTCTCGACCGCCTCGCTGACGTGGACGTTGACGTCGACGGGTACCCCGCCGAAGGCCGCTCGAGCGCTGAATCGCGACTCCGTCGTCTCCTGGTCGAGGATCTCGACGTCGTCGTCCCGCTCGTGCTCGACGTTCTCGAGGTCGTCGTAGTTTCCCTCGATCAACTCGACGAGTTCGCGTGTGGACATCTCTCGAACTGGATTGAACTCCCGACCGGCGACGTCGACCTGCGGGGTCGTCAGAACGGTAAAGACGGCGCTGCGTTGCTCACCGAGTGGCTCTACACCGATCGCTTTCTCGTGTTCGACCAGATAGTTGCGGGCGACGACCGTCTCGCTGTAGACGGAGACCTCTACCTCTTCTTCGACCGCGACCTCCTCGATTCCTGTCTGTTCGTATCCGGTCTCCGCTCGAGTCGCCGGCGCGACACCGGCCGGCGTCGCTTCGTGTTCGGCCAACCCGGCCGCGCCGAGACAGCCCGCGACCGCTGTGAGACCGAACGTTCCGCAACTCGCCAGGAGGTGCCGTCGTTTCATCCTGGTGGCAATGGCGAATTCGGACCCAAGAGTGTACCGATACGGCGAATCGACACCAAATTCATGACACGTGCTGGTGACACGTCGGTCGGGTTGGGGACGACGCTGCCACCTCGCCGCCAGCAGTCCGCAACGCCCACGTCGTGAGCGATCGGACGGGACCGGTCACTCGAGCAGTTCGATCTCGTCGTCGCCGTTCGGAACGGCACAGAGGAACGCACCCAGCTCGTCGCCGTCGTTTCGATACCAGTGGACGGTGTCGGCGGGAATCAACAGAGAGTCGCCCGCCGTTACCTCGTACACCTCCTCGTCGATGCCGACCGTGTACCTCCCCTCGAGGACGTACTGTTCGTGTTCGACGGCGTTCGTGTGCTCGGGCACCTCCCCACCCGGCTCGAGGACGAACCGACGGATCGCGAAGTTCGGTGCGTCGTCGCTCTCGTCGATCAGGACGCCCTTTCGCATGCCGTCGGCGGCGTCGACTGCCTCGTACTCGATTTCGTCTGCCGAACGAACCAGTGGCTCGGTCATACGAGAGTCTGTGACCGATAGCATCCTAAATCTCCCGACGGCGCTGTCGCTTGCGGGCGTAAAATACTGCAGTCAAGTGCCGATACCGTTACGAATCCGCCTTACAGGCGCTCGACGTTCGTCGCGCGCGGGCCTTTGGGGGCCTGCTCGATGTCGAACTCGAGTTCCTGTCCTTCTTCCAGGTCCGGGCCGCCGATGTCTTCCATGTGGAAGAACACGTCGTCGTCCGCGTCCTCAGTCTCGATGAATCCGTAGCCGCCAGTGTCGTTGAAGAAATCAACGGTTCCTTTCGCCATTGCCTTTGAAGAGAATCCCTACACACGTATAAACACTCCGACTCTCGATGATCAGACGTCTTCGGCCGTCTCGAGGCGTCGAACGGCGATCGAGACGACGTAGACGAGCATGAACGCGGCGAACCCGACGACGAGTCCGATCAGCTCTCTGGTCCCGACGCCGCTCGAGCCTATCGCCCAGAGTCCGACCACTCCAACGACGAAGACGGCGAGCGTGAATACGCCGATCGCGTAGTAGAACCCGACGTCCGACTCGAGGAGCGAGCGCATCGTCATGTCGTCACTTTCGGCGCCGACGGTAAAACGATACCGAGTGCATCCGTCGTCCGACCGGTGGCGGTCGATTTCCGCGAGTGCTGTCGGTGTGAGTCCGGGGTGAGACCAGAGGCTCGGAGTGGTGTCAGTACAGCAGACTGTGCGTCGCCGTCTCGTACCGGTCGGGGATCAGGTCGGCGATCACGTCGGGATCCGTCTCGCCGTTGACGTTGACGAGATAGGTCCGTCCGTCCTCGTTGCCGTAGATCCCCTGGAAGTCGTAGACGAAGCCGTAGACGTCGACGTCCTCGGGGACGTCCTCGGACTCTCGGAGGAACGTCGCCTGATAGTCGACGTTGTACTCGACGAGCTGGTTGATCACCGTCTCCCGGTCTGCGTCCGCGTCGACGAGATTGCTCTCGAGGGCTTCCTCGACGACCGGCACGAGCAGGTCGATCCACTTGTCGACGCCCCGTGGGCCAGGCTCGTCGGCACCTGTCGCGACGTCGTAGGCGGCCGTCACCGCTCCACAGCCGGTGTGACCGACGATCGCCGCGACCTCGGTTCCTGCGTGGTGGATCGGGTACAGGACGCCCCCGTCGACGATCCGCTCGCCCCCGTCGTCGTCCCAGACCTGGTTGCCGATGTTACTCGGCGTAAAGACCGTTCCGGGATCTTCGACCCCCCACATCCGCTCCTGTGGGACCCGCGAGTCCGAACAACAGACCGAGACCACCTCGGGATGTTGGCCGGACTTGACCGCCGAGAAGTGTTCGGACGGAAGACCATCGATGTGCACCTCGTTCCCCCCGAGCAGTTGCTCTAGCACCTCGTCGTCGTGTTCGTGATCGTCTCCATCAACCATACCGTAACGAGCACGGAGGGCGAACAAAATAGTTTCTTTTCGTACAGATGTGGGGCCGAACGCTCATACGGTCTGCTGTCCAGCAGTATCGCCGCATCCGGGATCCGTTCTCCGGTGAGCGGTACACAGGGATAGCAATCCGTATCAGACGAAATCGGGGGTAAACGGGTACGTCCACGTTTCGCCGCCGTACGCTTTGACAGCGGCGATCGCACAGACGGCGACGTTGACGAACGGAAGGACGATCAAGAAGGGAATCCCGATCAGGATGGCCGAGAGAAGCGTCGCCGCGATCATGCCGACCGTGTAGACGATCTGCCAGTTCAACGCGTTGCGGGCGTTTTCGTCCACGAACGGATCGTCGGCGACGACGAGAACGATCGCCGGGCCGACGACCCACGTCACGATCGCGAGGAGGTGTGCGGCCGCGGCCAGGAGTTCGTCGTCGTTCGTACCGTCTATCTCGCCGCCGCTCGTGTCGTATTCGCTCTGGTCTGGATCGTATTCGACGTCGTGATCGGGACCGTATCCGCTCTCACTGCCAGTTTCGTATTCACTCGCCCTGCTGGTTCTGAACTCTTTTGCTCTCCTGTCAGCACCTCTCTCGACCGGCGCACGGTCGTCGTCTCGGCTCTCCGTCAGCTCCGCGCCACACTCCGAACAGAAGTTCGCGTCGGAATCGACGTCCGCTCTGCAGCGCCAACAGTCGTCACCGATCATACTCGTCCGGTCGTTCGCGAGCGGGAAAGTACTATGCCACCCTCACGCGTCGCGCCCATCCTCAGTCGTCGTCTCGCACCGCCACGGGCTTCTCGAGAGAGCAGCGGTCGGAACGGGTCGCTGGGACACGACCGAACGCGGCTCGGAGTGCGGTCCAAGCGCTTAACCTCGCCGAGCGAGTAGCCGGGTACATGCAGCACGTGAAGATTCCGCAGGACCGAATCGGTGTTCTCATCGGCGAGGGCGGCGAGACGATGCGCGAAATCGAGGCGGAAGCCGAAGTTCGACTGGACATCGACTCCGAAAACGGCTCGGTTGCGGTCGACGCCGTCGGCGACCCCGTTCGCGGCCTCAAAGGCCCGGAGATCGTTCGAGCGATCGGGCGCGGATTCCCGCCCGAGGACGCGCTCCGACTGCTCGAGGACGATATGATGCTGTTCGACGTCGTCGATATCGACGCCGCCTCGAGAAACAAAAACGACATGAAACGGCAGAAAGGTCGCCTCATCGGCGAATCGGGGCGGACCCGCGAACTGATGGAGGAACTCTCCGGCGCATCGGTCGTCATCTACGGCTCGACGCTCGGCATCATCGGCGCGCCCGAACAGGTCGACACCGTCCGTACCGCCGCGGAGATGCTCTTAGACGGTGCACCACACGGTTCGGTCTACTCGTTCCTCGAGGAACGACACAACGAGATGAAACACCAGGGGTTGGAGTACCACCGGTTTCCCGGCTCAGAGGAAGCCTAATCGGCTCGGTCTCCTATTCGATCCGTGATCGGTCGGGACGAGACCTCTCACGCTCGACATCCCCTCGGTTACAATATAAATGACGGCGGATGACCTCAGCAGGATCTGCCAGGTAATACCCGCGTAGGGGCATTCGCCTCGTACGCACTCAAAAGGTTTATATAGAATAACAATCAATCTTTCCCTGACTATGGCACAACAGCAGATGGGCAATCAGCCCCTTATCGTTCTCTCGGAGGACAGCCAGCGGACGTCCGGCAAAGACGCACAATCGATGAACGTCCAGGCCGGCAAGGCCGTCGCCGAGTCCGTACGAACCACACTCGGCCCGAAGGGCATGGACAAGATGCTCGTCGACTCGACGGGCAACGTCATCGTCACCAACGACGGTGTGACTCTCCTCTCCGAGATGGAGATCGACCACCCGGCGGCCGACATGATCGTCGAAGTCGCCGAGACTCAGGAAGACGAGGTCGGCGACGGCACCACCAGCGCCGTCGTCGTCTCTGGTGAATTGCTCAGCCAGGCCGAGGAACTCTTAGAGCAGGACATTCACGCGACCACGCTCGCACAAGGATATCGCCAGGCCGCCGAGGAGGCCACCGACGTTCTCGAGGAGATCGCCATCGACGTCGACGAAGACGACGACGAGATCCTCCACCAGATCGCCGCGACAGCGATGACCGGCAAAGGCGCAGAGAGCGCTCGTGACCTGCTTTCCGAACTCGTCGTCGACGCCATCCAGTCCGTCGCTGACGAGGACGGCATCGACACGGACAACATCAAAGTCGAGAAGGTCGTCGGCGGTTCGATCGAGAACTCCGAACTCGTCGAAGGTGTCATCGTCGACAAAGAGCGCGTCTCCGAGAACATGCCGTACTTCGCGGAGGACGCGTCGGTCGCGATCATCGACGGCGACTTAGAGATCAAAGAGACCGAGATCGACGCCGAGGTCAACGTCACCGACCCCGACCAGCTCGAGCAGTTCTTAGAACAGGAGGAGGCCCAACTGCGCGAGATGGCCGAGACGCTCGCCGATGTCGGCGCGGACGTCGTCTTCGTCGACGGCGGCATCGACGACATGGCCCAACACTACCTCGCTCAGGAGGAGATCATTGCCGTCCGTCGCGTCAAATCCAGCGACCAGAACCAGCTGGCCCGCGCGACCGGTGCCCGGCCCGTCTCCTCGGTCGACGACATCAGCGAGGACGACCTCGGCTTCGCCGGCAACGTCGCCCAGCAGGACATCGCTGGCGACCAGCGCATCTTCGTCGAGGACGTCGAGGACGCCAAGGCCGTCACCCTCATCCTGCGGGGCGGCACCGAACACGTCATCGACGAGATCGACCGCGCCATCGAGGACTCCCTCGGTGTGGTGCGAACGACCGTCGAGGACGGCAAGGTGCTCGCCGGCGGCGGCGCACCCGAAGTCGAACTCTCGCTGGCTCTGCGTGACTACGCCGACTCCGTCGGCGGCCGCGAACAGCTCGCCGTCGAAGCCTTCGCCGACGCCCTCGAGGTCATCCCGCGTACGCTGGCCGAGAACGCCGGACTCGACCCCATCGACTCCCTCGTCGAACTCCGTGCCGACCACGACGGCGGCAACGAGGCTGCCGGTCTCGATGCCTTTACCGGCGACACGATCGACATGGGCGAGGAAGGCGTCTACGAACCGCTGCGCGTGAAGACCCAGGCGATCGAGTCCGCCACCGAAGCGGCTGTCATGCTGCTTCGCATCGACGACGTCATCGCCGCCGGCGACCTCGCGGTCGCTGACGACGACGATGACGAGGAGATGCCCGGCGGCCCAGGCGGCGGTATGGGCGGCGGCATGGGCGGCATGGGCGGTGGCATGGGCGGCATGATGTAAGCGAGGTTCGGAACGAGCGAAGCGAGTGAGAACCTCGTAAAGGCGAGCGGGGAACGTAGTGACCCGCGAGCCAGAACTAAAGTTTGCTCTGCGGGCGCGGCGAAGCCGCGCCCTCGGCAAAATTTAGTACAAAAGCCTCCTCGCTCCCCTCCGGGTCGCTCGTCGGCCCGAGCGCGAAGCGCTCGGAGAACAGCGTCACTCGGGTTCTCCGAACCGCTCGCTCGCTGACAGTGGACTTGGTGATACCTCACCCGTCCTCTCCGACCGGCAGCCACTCGGGCTGCTCTCGTGGAGGGTGGAAGCGCCGCTCGAACCACCGCACAGCCGCGTTCAGTCGGCCCATTCTCTATCTCTCCGTTTCGTCGTCGCTCCCGAACCTGTTTTCGCCACCGGATCGATTACGCTGCATCTCGGCGGTGCCTTCGCGACACATACTCACGGAACGTTCACGTGTGTGTCACGCCGAAGCCGTGTCGTGACGGACGACGCTGACACCAAACGTGACGTCGCGAGGGCCTTCGGAGACGCTGCGGACGGTTACCGGGACGGGGCCGTGCTCAAGGAAGGCGCGGGCCTCGAGCAACTCGTCGACTGGTGTGCGGACGCGACGCGGGCGCTCGACGTGGCGACCGGTGGCGGCCACGTCGCGGGTGGGTTCTCCGCTCGTGGCGTCCCGCGGGTCGTGGCGGCGGATCTCTCGCTCGAGATGGTCGAAACGGCGACGACCGAGTACGCGGACGCCACACTCGAGGGCGCCCTCACCGACGCCGAACGCCTGCCCTTCGCCGCGGACGCGTTCGACGCGGTCGCGTGTCGGTTCGCCGCCCACCACTTTCCCGATCCCGAGGCGTTCCTCGCGGAGGTCAAGCGCGTGCTCGCGCCCGGCGGGGTGTTCGCGCTCGAGGACCTGTGTGTCCCCGACGAGTCGAAACTGGCGGCGTCCGTCAACCGGATCGAACGGCTCCGCGATCCGGGCCACGTCGAGACCTACGCCGCGTCGCAGTGGCGCGAGTGGCTCGAGGACGCAGGGCTGACGGTCGAAGAGGGTTGGGAGACGAGCCGGAAACTGGACGTTTCCGCTTGGCTCGATCGAATGGACGTCCCCGCGGACCGTCGCCGGAAGATCAGGTCGCTGCTGTCGGACGCTCCCGGCGACCTCGAGGACGTACTCGAGTTTCGCTACGAATCCGACGGCGAGCAACGACTGACATCGTACCGGACCCCGGTCGTCCTGTACCGGGCGACGATCTGATCTCTCTGCGATCGAATCTCGAGTGCGACCCACGGTTCGATCTGCGATTCTGGTGGCGCTTCACTACGAACTAAGTAGGTTCCCGCAAAATTCGCCACTATGAACACGCTACTTCTGGACAGCGACGACGTCGACGACTGTGCCCGACTCGCGGACATCGTCGACGCGGTCGAGGAGGCGTTCGGAGCGTTCGAGCGCGGCGATACCCAGATGCCGGTCAAATCCTACATCGAGCTTCCGCGCTACGACGGCGACTTCCGGTCGATGCCGGCGTATCTCGACACCGGCGGGTGGGATGCCGCCGGCATCAAATGGGTCAACGTCCATCTGAACAACCCCACGGAGCACGACCTCCCCACCGTACTGGGAACGATGATCTACTCTGATCCCGAGACCGCCTTCCCGCTGTCGATCATGGACGGAACGACGTTGACGATGAAACGAACCGGGGCGGCCGCCGCCGTCGCCACCGACTATCTCGCGGTCGAGGGCGCCTCGAGTCTGGGTCTCGTCGGCGCGGGCGTCCAGTCGTACACCCAACTCGAGGCCATCGCCGAGATTCGACCGATCGAGGAGGTCGTCGTCACGGACGCAGACGACGAACGCGTCGAGCGGTTCGTCGACACCTACGCCGAGGAGTTCGACGTCCGGGAGGGGTCGATCTCCGACGCCGGTCACTGCGACATCCTCTCGACGGTGACGCCCGTCGAGGAGCCAATCGTCGGCCCCGACGACGTCGGGGAGCACACGCACGTGAACGCGATCGGTGCCGACGCCGCCGGAAAACACGAGCTCGCCGATGCGTTGCTCGAGTCCGCGACGATCGTCATCGACGACTACGAGCAGTGTACCCACTCCGGCGAGATCAACGTCCCGTACGCCGAGGGGGTACTCACCGACGACGACATCGACGCCGAGATCGGAGAACTGGTCGTCGGGGCAAAATCGGGCCGAACGCCGGAGACGGGCGTCACCGTCTTCGACTCGACCGGGCTGGCGATTCAGGACGTCGCCGCGGCACGGGTCGTCTACGAGCGCGCACGCGAGGCGGACGCCGGACTCGAGTTCGATCTCGTCGGCGTCGGTGACTCGGTCTCGTAGGCGGACGCCGGAAGCCTGCACTCCGAAGAAGGAGACTCTGCCTTATCGCCTCATACGGATTGCTGGGGGCTCTCGAGTACCATCACGTACCGCGTCAGCGAGCGGTGGACCCGCCGCTCGAACGTCGACTCGAGTTCCCAGCCCGCGTCTCGAGCCGCCTCGGCCCACGATCGGTCGGCAACGACGACGGCACGCGGAGCGACCCGGCGAGCTTCGGCGAGCGCGCCGGATACCAGATCCTCGAGGCGGTGGCGTTCGATCTTCGACTGGCGGCCGTAGGGTGCGTCGAAGACGACGCCGTCGACCGCGTCGTCGGGGAGTGGGAGCCGCGTGGCGTCGCCACGGGCGACGTGCCAGCCGCCGCGTGTCACGCCAGTCGGTGACGGAGCGTCCGCCTCGAGGAAGTGGTTCAGGTTCTCTTGGGACCCAGCGACCATCTTCCGCTGGGCGTCGGTTCCGATCACGTCGGCCCCGACGAGGCCCGCCTCGACGAGTACGCCACCGGTTCCACACATCGGGTCCAGAATCGTGTTCCCGGCTCGCGCGCCCGCCACGTTCGCGACAGCTCGCGCGAGCAGTGGGTCCATGCTCCCGGGCTGGAAGAAGGGTTTGTCCGTCGGCGCGCGGCTCCCGAAGTCTCGGACGCTCTCGGCCACGAGCCAGCCGAGCGCGCAGACGGAGAGGCGTTCGTCCTCATAGGGATTATCGTAGCCAACCACCGGTTTCGAATCCTCTCTTTCGGCACTGTCTCTCGGTTCTTCACTGGGAAACGATGAACTCCTACGATAATCCCTATCAGTGTCCCCGTTTCCGTCGTCCGTCGGCGGGTCCGACTGCTCGAGTCGCCCCGCCGAGAAGACGGCACGCAAGAGGTGATCCGGTGCCTCGAGGTCGACCGAGAAGCCGCGGTCGACGAGCACCTGACCGAGCTCGCGCTCGGCGTGTGCGGTGTCGATCCCGGTCGAACCGTGAACGTCCGTCGCCCGTACGGCGACGGTCCCCTCGCGATCGATCGAGGCCGCCTCGAGTAACGCCTGCGCGCTCTCGAGGTCGGCGTCGGTCCGTCCGACGAGTTCGCTCGCCCGGTGGGTGTACGCCAGCCCGCGGACGCGTTCGGGGACGACACCGCGCGCGACGGCGAGGGCGGGCGCGATCGGACGAACGCCGGTCGCCGCACTCGCCGCCTCGCAGGCCGCAAATTCGTCGTCCTCGCCGCCGAGTTCGAGGAGATACACGTTCGACCGTCGTCCCGGCCCGGCCATGAGCCTACCGCTTCTCGAGCGACCGATCGAACGGAGCGAGGTGACACCGAGGCGAGTAAAACCGGCGGGAGATAGCTCGAACACCCGAAGAGCAAAATAAACCGGATATATCAGGTACCGGTACTAACCTTTATAAACCTTAAATACGTCTTTTTAAGCGACTTATGACGGATCCGAAGGACACCATCAACATCGAAAACGTGGTGGCGTCGACCGGCATCGGCCAGGAACTCGACCTCCAGAGCGTCGCGATGGACTTAGAGGGGGCCGACTACGACCCCGAACAGTTCCCCGGCCTCGTGTACCGCACCCAGAACCCCAAATCCGCCGCGCTCATCTTCCGCTCGGGGAAGATCGTCTGCACCGGCGCGAAGAGCACCGACGACGTCCACGAGAGCCTGCGTATCGTCTTCGACAAGCTCCGTGAACTCCAGATCCAGGTCAACGAGGACCCCGAAATCGTCGTCCAGAACATCGTCACCTCCGCCGACCTCGGACGCAACCTCAACCTGAACGCGATCGCCATCGGACTGGGATTAGAGAACATCGAGTACGAACCCGAGCAGTTCCCGGGTCTCGTCTACCGACTCGACGAACCGGAGGTCGTCGCGCTCCTGTTCGGCTCGGGCAAACTCGTCATCACTGGCGGGAAAAAACCCGAAGACGCCGAACACGCCGTCGACAAGATCGTCTCCCGACTCGAGGATCTCGGCTTGCTCGAGTAACCGCCGATCGGTTCGCCGACCGACACTCGAGTGTCGACATCGGCTCCCAGCGTCTCGCCGGTCGTGATCGGCTCGACACCACCACGATCGCTCTCTCGGACGCGTCTACGGATTCTCTTCTCGGTTCACAGATACTCGGTCAGACCGTTCGGTTCACGGACGGGTGGTTCGACGATCGCGATCTGGCCGTTCGGAAACACATGAAGGCCGACCGATTCGCTGGGGGGGCGTTGACGGGCGTCCGAGACGTAGTCGGTGGCTATGGAACCGCTGTTTCTCGTCATCGGTATCGTGGTCCTCGTCGCGGTCGTCGTGGACCTGCTCTGGACGACGCTGTGGGTCGACGGCGGCTCCGGTCCGCTCTCGTCCCGCCTGACGACGGCCGTCTGGCGCGGGCTCCGTCGTGTCAGCGACGACAACCCGCGGGTGCTCAGCCTCGCGGGCCCGCTTATCCTCGTGTTCACGCTCGCGATGTGGATCGGACTGCTGTGGATCGGGTGGACGCTGCTGTTCGCCGGCGGCTCCGTCGCACTCGTCAGCGCCCACACCGGCGATCCAGCCGACTGGACCGGCCGGTTCTACTACGTCGCCTACACGATGTTCACGAACGGCAACGGCGACTACACGCCGACGAGCGGGACCTGGGAGATCGCCAGCGCGTTCACGACGGCGACGGGAATGGCGTTCGTCACGCTCGCCGTCTCCTACGTGCTCGCCGTGCTCGGTGCCGTCTCCGAGAAGCGCTCGTTTGCCAGCGACGTGACGGGACTCGGGACGCGAAGCGAGGCGTTCGTTCGGACGAGTTGGGACGACCGACGGGACGCCGACGACGCGTCTGCAGCGTTCGACGGCCTCGGGTTGTCCCTCGAGTCGCTCTCCGCGGATCTCTCGTTGCTGGCGGACCAACACAAGTCCTACCCGATCTTGCACTACTACCACAGCGAGCAGGGGAAACGCGCCTCCGCGGTCGCCGTCCCCATCCTGGACGAAGCGCTGACTATCTACCGCTACGGCGTCCCAGACGATGGAAAACCGAATCCGATGCTGATCGAGGACGCGCGCTCGAGCGCACAGAGCTACCTCGAGACCCTCGACACGGCGTTCATCGAACCCGCCGACGAGGTGCCACCCGACCCGGATCTCGATCGACTGCGCAAAGCGGGGGTTCCGACGGTCGCAGACGAGGAGTTCGAGGAGGCCCTCGAGGAACTCAGTGAGCGCCGCCGAAAACTCCTCGGCGTCGTCCGCGCCGACGCCTGGAACTGGCCGCCGCTCGACGAAGGGAAGTGAGCAACAGGCCGTCACCAACGTGGCTACTCGACCAACCGCTCGATCTCGGTCACCAAAATGTCGCTCGCACCCGCCTTCTTGACCTCGGTGATCGTCTCGAAGACATCTCGTTCGTCGACGACGGCGTGGACGGCGACCTTTCCGCCACCGTTGGCGACGTCCATCACCGTCGGCCCGCCCATGCCAGGGATGACGTCCCGAACCGCCTCGAGTCGCTCCTCGGGGACGTTCATCATCAGGTAGCGCTTGCCCTCGGCCTGTTTGACCGACGAGAGCGCCGTCCGAACCTCCCTGACTTTCGGATCGTCGACGACGTCCGCGCGACCGAAGAGGCGAACGGAACTCGAGAGCACCTCGTCGACGACCGCCAGCCGGTTCATCTTCAGCGTCGTGCCGGTGCTCGTGATGTCGACGATGGCGTCGGCCATCTCGACGTGGGGCGTGAGTTCAGTCGCGCCAGTTACCTCGACGATGTCGGGGGAGACGCCCGTGTCGGCGAAGAAATCCGCGGTCACGTTGGGAAACTCCGTGGCGACCGTTTTGCCTGCCAGGTCCGCAACGCCCTCGATGTTCCCGTCTTCCGGCGCGGCGAGGACGAGCCGACAGCGGCCGAACTCGAGGTCCAGTAACTCCTCGACGTCGTCGACGCGAGCCTCGTGAACCTGATCGAGACCCGTAATACCGAGGTCGGCCGCGCCGTCGGCGACGTACTCGGGAATGTCCGCCGCGCGGGCGAACAGCACGGAGACATCGGGATCGACGGTATCGGCGTACAGCTTCCGGTCGGCACCGTTCTCGAGATGCAGCCCCGCCCGCTCGAGAAGGTCGATCGTCGGCTCGTGCAGGCGGCCCTTGTTGGGAACGGCGATTCGCATTTATCGCCCGTTCGTCGTCGGCAGGGAACTGTCTTTTCATCCGGGCGAGCGCTCGGTGCAGGGCTCGTTCGTGCGCGGGACTCGTGATCGACGAGCGAGTCGGACTGATGCCCTCCTCACGGCTGCCGGGATTTCGGTGAGTGCTCGGTGAGTTCCCCGTTCTCGAGTTCGTCTCACGTCGAGAGCTCCGCCCGGCGCAACAGCTGTGCGTTTACCGCCACGATCACCGTACTCGCAGACATGAGAACCGCGCCGACGGCCGGCGAGAGCAGGATGCCGATCGGCGCGAGGACGCCGGCCGCAAGCGGCAGGGCGAAGACGTTGTAGCCGGCCGCCCAGGCGATGTTCTCGGCCATCTTTCGGTAGCTCTTCGCGCTCAGTCGGACGAGCAGAGCGACGTCTCGAGGATCATTCTCGACGAGCACCACGTCCGCCGACTCGACGGCGACGTCCGTTCCCGAGCCGATCGCGATCCCCACGTCCGATCGAGTGAGCGCAGGCGCGTCGTTGACGCCGTCGCCGACCATTCCGACGAGGTGGCCACGCTCTTGTAACTCGAGGATCTTCTCGTCTTTGTCCTCCGGGAGCACCTCGGCGAAGACCGTATCGATCTCGAGTTCGTCCGCGACGGCGTGAGCCACGTCGACATCGTCGCCGGTGAGCATCGCTACGTCGACGCCCATTCCGTGGAGCGCGTCGATCGCCTCGAAACTCTCCTCGCGGATCACGTCCGCGAGCGCGATCGCACCGACGACCGTCTCGTCACGAAGCACGTAGACGACGCCATCGCCGCGATCGCCGGCCTCGGACGCGAAGCGCTCGAGCGCCGGATCGGGATCGATCTCGAGGTGGCGCAACAGGTTCGGTCCGCCGACTTCGACGTCTCGCTGTTTGTGCCCTCGATCGCACAGAACTACACGATGGACCGCCACGGTGCCGCCGACCTCGCCGAGGACCTCGAACCAGACCTCGTGGTCCCGATCCACTACAACACGTTCCCGGAACTCGAGGCCGACTCGAAGGCGTTCGCCGGCGACGTGGCGAGTCGCGGGATTCCGGTCGTCCTGGACGAGCGGTTCAGGTGAGAGCCATCGGTATCGATCGAATACGCGGTTGATACACCGGTTGTACAAGCAAACAAAACCCCTGTGCGAGAGCTGATTCAGGTGCTTGCTCGACGAGCGGAGAAGTGGGACGAATCGCGTTACAGCGGTAGCGAGGCGAAAGCCCATCGGCTTTAGCCGTCTGGAGGATGTCAGGTGGCGTGCGGTTCCGACGGTGATTCGATTTCGTCGAACAGGTCGGTCACACGTCTTTCGATCTCGTCGCGGATTCGACCGACTTCAGCAGCCGATTTTCCGTCCGGATCCTCGAGGTTCCAGTCCCGGTTCTCGCCTGCCCACCCTGCCGGACAGACATCGTCGGCCGAACAGCCCATCGTGATGACGTACTCGCTCGCCTGGATCTCCTCGAACGTGATTTCACGGGGTGTCCGGTCCGACAGATCGATGCCGACTGCGTCCATCGCCCGGACGACCTCGTCGTGGACGTGGTCGGCGGGGCGGGTTCCACCAGTGACGAGGGTTATCTCGTCCGATAACTCCCGTTCTGTCAGTTCACGCTGGGCGAACGCGTACGCCATCTGCGAGCGACCAGCATTCTGAACGCAGACGAAGGCTATCTGGATCCTGCCCGAGGATTCGGTCATTCGTTCCCACGTCGTTCGGTTTCTTCCGGCGACTCGCTCGTTTCGGCACGGACCGTCAGTACGGGGACAGACGCCGTTCTAACGACCTCGTCGGTAACGCTCCCGACGACGGCCCGCTGGAATCCGCCACGGCCGTGCGTACCCATCACGATCATATCGAGGCCATTGTCGTCGGCGTAGTCGATGATCTCCTCGGCGGGATCGCCGGTGGCCGTTGTACTGACATACTCGACGTCGCAGTCCGTCACAGTCGTTACGACCCGGTCGACGTGGTCGTCAGCTTGCTCAGCGAGCCGGTCTGCGGACAGGCTGTCGTCATCCGCCAGCAGCGAGTCGAATCCACTCGCGATCCCTTCGTCCACCACCGAGAAACAGTGGACGGTCGCATCCAGCTGCTCGGCGAGGCCGCCCCCGTGGGCAGCGGCTGCCTCGGACGGTTCACTGCCGTCGGTCGGGAGCAGGATCGAGTCGACCGAGCCCTCGCCGTCGTCGATCGCTGCCCGATTGAGCGTGAGTACGGGAACCGTCGCAGTTCGGACCACCTTATCCGCCACGCTTCCGGCGACGGCACGCGCGACGCCCCCGCGACCCGACGTTCCCAGTGTGATCGCGTCAAGTCCCTGCTCGTCGGCGTAGTCGACGATCTCCTTGGCCGGGATCCCGTCGCGAACCACTGCCGTCGCATCGAGGCCACGTTCGTCAGCGTCCGCGCGAAGGGACGCTGCGCGGCTGTCGGCTCGTTCGCGAAGCCGGGCACGAATTGACGCCGAATCGCCGGAGTAGCCCGCTCCCGTCGCGAGGGAGCTGTCTGCAACCGAGAGGACGTGGACGCTGGCCTCGAGTTGTGCTGCAAGGTCGAAACCGCGTCGCGCAGCGGCTTCAGCCGGATCGCTTCCATCGGTCGGTATGAGGAGTGTATCGAACGTCATAGGCTATCAGTCGTCGTCCGTTTTCGACGGTGTTACATCATCTCCCGTAGGATTCGTGCTCTCGAGTTGTCCGGTCTCGTAGCCACCCCAGTCGAATTTCTCCTGGAAGTAGATGGCGACGTAGACCAGCCCGAGCAGGACGGGCACCTCGATCAGCGGCCCGATAACGGTCGCAAAGGCAACACCGGAGCCCACGCCGAAGACGGCGACGGCGACCGCGATCGCGAGTTCGAAGTTGTTCGAGGCGGCGGTAAAGCCGATGGCCGTCGTCGTCGAGTAATCGGCACCGATGCCACGCCCCATCCCGAAGCTGACGAGGAACATCACGACGAAGTAAATCGTCAGCGGGATCGCCAGCCACACCACGTCGAGGGGCTGTGCGAGGATGTTGTCACCCTGCGTGGCGAACATCACGATGACGGTAAACAGCAGTGCGATCAGCGTCAGCGGACTGATCTTGGGCACGAACGTCTCTTCGTACCACTCTTCACCCTTCGAGCGAACGCCACCCAGACGGGTCACGATACCGCCGGCAAACGGAATCCCGAGGAAGATCGCGATTGCCCAGAACACCTGTCCGACGGTGATGTCGAAGGCACCGATCCCGGCAACCATCGCCTCGAGCCCCAGAATCGGCGGCAAGAAGAGCGCGAAAAACCAGATGTAGACACCGTAGGTGATGATCTGGAAGACGCTGTTGAACGCGACCAGCCCGGCGGCGTACTCGCTCGAGCCGTCGGCGAGGTCGTTCCAGACCAACACCATGGCGATACAGCGGGCCATGCCGATGAAGATCAACCCGAGGAAGTACTCGGGACGGGCTGGAAAGGCGGGCACGATACCGCTGAAGAAGATCACCGCGAGCGCGAACATCAGCGTCGGCCCGATGAGCCAGTTTTGAACGAGGCTCAACGAGAGGACACGCCACTGGCTGAACACGCGGGGAAGCTGGCGGTAGTTGACCTTCGCCAGCGGCGGGTACATCATCGCGATGAGTCCGATCTCGACGAGATGATACTCCTGGATCGGGTCGACGACGCCGGGGGCGACGTAGCCGAGTCCGACACCGATGCCCATCGCGAGGAAGATCCAGACGGTCAGATACTTATCGAGGAAATCCATCGACCGCGGGTCGCCACAGTCCGGACAGTCACAGTCCGGCCCGTGGTCGTGTTCGAGGTCACTCATCGATGCTGACGCTCCCTTCGAGAACCGTGACGAGCGCGACAGCCTGGTTGGTCGCCCGATACTTCTTCCAGCGCCCATCCTTCCAGCCCTCGACGAGACCGGCGTCGACGAGCGCCGAGAGAGCATGACTGAGACCGCTTTCCGTGACATCGACGACGGCGTTCAGTTCACAGACGCAGAGCTCATCTTCGGCCGCGACGAGAACGCGCACGAGGGTATAGCGCGTCTCGTTGGACAGCGCCGAGAGCACCTCGAGTTCGGCCTGGGCTCGTTCCGTCCCGAGGCCAGCCTCGAGCGTACTGAGTTCGTCGAGGCGGCGCTCGACGTCCTCGTTGCGACACTCCTCGAGTTCGTCGTCGAGATACCGCTGTAATCGTTCGGTCGCTTGTGCCATCAGCCCTTACTTGACCATTCTCTCAATTAACTGTTGCGTAGTACTCTTGCCAAGATAGAAGTACACATTCACAATTGGGTCAAAATGGATGGGGAGTTCGCGTATACGGTTAGCCAGAGTGTTGGTGCGAATTCCCGAATGGAGATTCAGTTGAACCGTAGCTAAATTGGAGGGTAGGGGTTGTGACCACGTTCTAAGAACAAACATACAACCGACATCGATTATTCGACCACTGTCAGTCGATCCCGTACCCAGACGAACGGCCGAAGCGGTGTGAAGACGTAGTCGTCGTGGGGATCCCACCCGATGAACGCCAGGCTATTTGAAACGACCGAGACGCTCGAGGCGGCCATCGCGATCCCGGCGAGTGCAGGATTCAAGAGCCCGATCGACGCGATCGGGAGCAACGTCGCGTTGTAGGCGAACGCCCAGAAGAGATTCTGGCGGACCTTCGAGATCGTGGCGTCGGCGATCCGCATCGCTTTCAGCACGTCCGCGGGATCGTCGCGCATCAGCGTGACGTCGGCGCTCTCGATGGCGACGTCGGTGCCCGAGCCGATGGCGATACCGACGTGTGCCGAGGTCAACGCCGGCGCGTCGTTGACGCCGTCGCCGACCATGATGGCCCGACGTCCATCGGACTGAATCGACTCGATCTCGTCGGCTTTGTCCTCGGGTAGGACCTCCGCGTGGACGTTCTCTGGCTCGATCCCGAGGCGCTCGCCGACCGCGCGGCCGGTCCGCTCGTTGTCCCCGGTGAGCATCATCACCTCGAGTCCTCTCGCCTGTAGTTCGGCAACCGTCTCCTTGGCGCTCTCGCGGACCGTATCGGCGTTAGCGATCACGCCCAGTAACTCGTACTCGCGATCCGCGTCGTCGCGCTCGAGTGCGACCAGCATCGCCGTCTTCCCCTCGTACTCGAGGCGTTCCATCGTCGCCTCGACGGGCGAGGGGTCGACGCCGTGTTCGCGCATGAGTTTCCGGTTACCTACCAACACCTCGCCATGGGAGATCGTGGCGCGGATTCCGTGGCCGGGGACGTTCTCGAACGTCGTCGGCGTCTCGAGGTCGAGGCCGCGTTCCTCGGCACCCTCGACGATCGCCCGCGCGAGCGGGTGCTCGGAGCCCGACTCGGCGCTCGCGGCGACCGAAAGCAGCGTTCGTTTGTCGCGCTCGAGGCCCGTTTCCGGATCGACGGGCGACTCGAGGACGCCGCCATCGGCGTCGGAGGTAGACGAACGACCGACGGTGGCGGGGGTGGACGAACCGCCGTCCGCGACGGGGCCGCCGTTCGTCTCCGGGTCGCTCCCGCCGTCTGTCTCGACGGCGTCGTCGACGGGAACGACGTCGGTCAGGCGCATATCGCCGTGGGTCAGCGTCCCCGTCTTGTCGAAGACGACGACGTCGATGCCGCGGGCCTTCTCGAGGACGTCCGCGCCCTTGTAGAGGACGCCGTTTTTCGCGCTGATCGTCGAACCGACCATCGTCGCCATCGGCGTCGCCAGTCCGAGCGCACAGGGACAGGCGATCAAGATTGCCGAGGCCAGGACGACGATCGAGAACTCGAGGAGTGGAATGCCGACGCCAGTAGCGGGGACGGCGACCTCCGGCCCGCCGCCGACGGGCTCGAGCAGCGGGATCCACGAGCCGAGCGTCGAGGAGACGGCGTACAGTTCGGTCGGGAACGCCGCCCACAGAAGCGACCAGACGACGGCGTTGACGATCACCGCGGGGACGAAGTAGGCGCTCACCCGGTCGACCAGCCGCTGGACGTCGGGCTGGCGGGCCTGGGCCTCCTTGACCCGTTCGACGATCTGCTGGATCGCTGTCTCCTCGCCGACGTTGGTCGCCTCGACGAGCAAGACGCCGTTCTCGTTGATCGTCGAGCCGACGACCTCGTCGCCCTCGCGTTTCTCGACCGGCACCGACTCGCCCGTGACCATCGACTCGTCGACCGCGCTTTCGCCGTCGACGACGACGCCGTCGGTCGGAATCTGCTCACCTGGCCGAACCTTCATCACGTCGCCGGGTTCGACTTCCTCGAGTGGGACGACGACCTCCTCACCATCTCGAACGAGGGTGGCCTCGTCGGCTTGCATCTCGAGCAGTTCCCGGAGCGCGGCGCTCGCGCGGGCTTTCGATCGGGCCTCGAGCCAGACGCCGAGGTAGATGAACCAGAGGATAAAGGCGACGGCCTCGAAGTAGAGCCCGCCACTGATCACGCCGAAGATGACTGCCGTACTGTAGAGGTAGCCGGCGCTGGTGCCGACCGCGACGAGCGTATCCATGTTCGCCTGCCGGTTGTTGACGAGCGCGGTGTACGCGCCGCTGACGAAGTGCCAGCCGAGCGTCGCCATCAACGCCGTCGCGAAGACGAACTCGACCCAGTCGAACCAGCCGGGAAGGAACGCGAAGTCGTAGAGCCACTCGGTTCCCATCTGGGCCATGACGAGGACGAACGGGGACGCCAGGAGACCGCCGACGATCGTCCACGTGCGTTTCGTTCGGAGTTCCCGCTCGACGGCGCTCTCGCGTTCCTCGGTCAGTTCCCTGCCCGCCTCATCGACGGCGCGATCCGGTTCGTAGCCGGCCTCCTCGATCGCGTCGTAGATCGTCGGGAGCGACACGTCGTCGGGATTGAACGCAACGGTTCCCTCGTCGGTCGCGTAGTTGGCCGACACCGAGACGACGCCAGGGATTCCCTCGAGGGCCTCCTCGACCGTCCCCGAACACGTCGCACACGACATCCCAGCGATTTCGATCGTCGCCGTCGACCGGTCGGGTTCGTAGCCCGCGTCCTCGACTGCCGCGTAGATTTCGGCGAGCGAAACCGCTTCGGGGTCGTACTCGACGGTTGCCTCGTCCGTCGCGAAGTTGACGTCGGCGGAGTCGACTCCCTCGAGAGCCGAGACGGCGTCCTCGACCGTCCCCGAACACGTCGCACACGACATCCCCGAGATAGACAGGCTAGATTTCACGATGTGGTCACCTCGTTCCAGAGTAGGGGATCCACGTTCAAGCGGTTTGCCGTTAACGATACGAGGGTTTTACCCCCTCACTAATTTAGATACCAAAGTCGATCCGAGCCCCACCCTCGGAGAGAGTGGTTCGAGGCAGTTTGCCGTACCGGTGGACGGCTGCGACCGCAGGCCGGGTCGAAGCCACCTGCCGGGTCGAAGCCACCTGCCGGGTCGAAATCACCTGCCGACCCACGGACCCGCCCGTCGACGTGACGTCGGTAGTCGACAGCCTCGGCGTTACAACAGCCCGTCCTCGGCCGCGAGCAACAGTGCCGACATCGTCGAGTCGTTCGCCGGCTGTTCGCGAGCGCGCTCGAGCGCCCGCGAGACCGGAACCGTCCGCACCTCGAGGAACTCGTTCGAGTCGAGTTCGCGCCGGCCGAGTTCGAGCCCCTCGGCGTAGACGACGGCCCGGTCGTGCCGGAGGACGCCGGTCGCGACGGCGTACTCCTGAAGCAACGCCGTACTCGAGGGGCGAAAGCCGGTCTCCTCCTCGAGTTCGCGCGCCGCCGCGGTCGTGTAGGACTCGCCGTCTTCGACGATTCCCGCGGGTAACTCGAGGTGGGTCTCGCGGATCGTCGGCCGATACTGCTCGACGAAGAGGAGGTGATCCTCGTCCGTGGCGTCGTCACCGGCCGCTTCACTGGTTCCGTCGCCACCGATCGCCCCAGTGGTTCCGTCGCTACCGGTCGTCCCGCCAGCTCGGTCGTCACCGTCGACCGCCTCGAGCAGACTGCCGTCGACTCGGGCCACGACGACGACCGCGGGCGGCAACTCGGCCCAGTAGTATCGCTTCTCGCTTCCGTCGGGTTGCTCGAGGCGGTCGTAGCCGGCGTCGTACCAGGGCGTCTCGTACTCGGTGACCTCCTCGATCAGCGTCCAGTCGTCGGAGCTCGTCATTGGCGGAGAGTCGCCGCTCGGACGGATAAGCGGTGGTGGTTTCTCCGGAGTCGTCGCCGAGGGTCCTCGGAGACGAACGGATGCCGTCTCGGGAGACGAACAGGGAACGGCGAACGGGGATCAACTGGATTCGAACGCGAGGTCGTCGCGTTCGACTACCTCGCCGAACAGCCACTCGGCGTGTTCTAGGGCGTACTCCTTGTGCTCGTCCTCGATACTGCCGATACAGTCCTCGGCGAGCAGCGGCCGAAAGTCCCGAAGCCCCGCGCTCCCGCCCGTGTGGAGGACACAGACGTTCGCGAGCGTTCCACAGAGCACGAGGTCGTCGATGCCGCGCGCGTTCAACCACGCCTCGAGTTCCGTCGCGTAGAAGGCGTCGTAGGTGTGTTTCTCGACGACGTGATCCGCCCGCTCCGAGGGCAGTTCGTCGACGATCTCGGCGTCCCACGATCCCTCGAGGACGTGTTCGCCCCACTGGTCGAACTCGTCGTAGTAGTGGGCGTCCTCGAACTGCTCGGGCGGGTGGACGTCCCGGGTGTAGAGCACCGACGCTCCGGCGTCGCTCGCCCGCTCGACCAAATCAGCGATCGGTTCGATCACCGCCTCGCTGCCGGGCGCGTACAGCGAGCCGTCCGGGTGACAGAAGCCGTTTTGCATGTCGACGACCACCACCGCCGTGCGCGCTGGCTCGAGTCTCATACGTGGACGTTCGAACGGGACCGTAAAAACGTTCGCGACGGCATCGACGCCGCGAACGCCTCGCCCCGGCCGCGGCGAAGGGCCGCCGATCGGTCGACCGGCGTCCTTTTTGTCGTCGGTTCCGTACCGACGGCTAGCAGCCGCGATGAACTCGAGTCGAACGCGGACCGTCGCCGTCCTCGCCGCCGCGCTCGTCCTCCTCGCGATCGTCGGGGGCGGTGTGTTTTTCGGGGTCGTCCTCGAGGAACGGCCGGCAGGCGACGACCGCCCCGCTGAGCCCGCAACCGAGTCGACCATCGGCTACGTCGAGGGCTACTGGTACGACGACGAACTGCCCGTCGACGACCGCGAGGACGCTGCACTCGCCGAGGACGAACTCGAGGCGGTGATCTACCGATCGATGGCCCGCGTCGAGGTGATTCGCGAGCTCACGTTCGAAGACGACGTCGACGTGGACGTCGTCTCGCGCGAGGAGTATCGAGCCGAACACGGCGACGTCTTCGGGAACGTCTCCGAGGACGAACTGATCCAGCGCAACGTCAACTACGAGGCGCTGTTCGTCGTCGACCGGGCGACCGACGCCGAAGACGAGTACGACTCGCTGTACGGCGGCGCGGTCAACGGCTACTACGATCCCACCACCGGCGAGGTCGTCGTCGTCTCCGACAATCCGGACGAACCGGAGACCGACGAGATCACCCTCGGCCACGAGTTGCTTCACGCACTGCAAGACCAGCGGTTCGGGCTCGGCGGATTCGACCGATCGACGATCGACGACACGGCCGCGTCGAACGGGCTGGTCGAGGGCGACGCCGTCTGGGTCGAAACCGAGTACGAACAGCGCTGTGAGACCGAGTGGAACTGCGTGATTCCCGACGACGAACCGGGCGGCGTCTCGGATATCAACTGGGGGCTGTACCTGATCCTCTTCCAGCCCTACGACGACGGCCCCGACTACGTCGACTACCTGCTGGCACAGGACGACGGCTGGGCGGCCGTCGACGCCGCCTACGACGATCCGCCCGCGAGCAGTTCCGAAGTCATCCGGCCAGGGGACGAGCGTACGCCCGTCGACATCGCCCTCGAGGATCGCTCGAGCGACGACTGGGAGCCACTCGAAGTCGGCGGCGAGGTTGCAAACGAGACCGTCGGCGAGGTCGGAATGGTCTCGATGTTCGCTGCCGGCGCGTTCGACTCGTCGGAGCCGACGGTACTCGAACGCGGCGACGTCGTGACCGACGGCGGCTACGAGTACGACCATCGGTACACCGACGGCTGGGCCGGCGACGAACTCGTCGTCTACGTCGCCGCCGACGCCCCCGAATCGACCGATCCGATGGAGTCGGTGGAGTACACCGGCTACGTCTGGCAAAGCGAGTGGCAGACGGCCGGAGACGCCGAGGAGTTCCTCGAGGCGTACCTCGAACTCCTCTCGGGCTACGGCGCCGAACCGGTCGACGACCGGGCGAACGCCTACGAGATCGACGACGACTACCCCGGCGCGTACGCCGTCGACCGAGACGGCGAGACCGTGACGATCGTCCGCGCCCCGTCGGTCGACGACCTCGAGGAGATCGACGGGGGCGCAACAGCCACCGACGGAGCCGGAGCCGACGTCGGGGGACCGACCGCCGACGGGAGCGCCGACGCGACCGGAATCACCGCGAGCGCCGACGGCGACGACAGCGATCCGATCGCGGCGGCCGTCGAGACCGGCCTCGGCTCGATCGTCACCGTCGCGGTCGTCGTGATCGGAACCGCGATCGCGATCGTCGTCGTTCGTGGTCGAACGGCCGCCTCTCGCGCCCAGCGACGGGTCGAAAGGTAGATTTTTTGTTCCGGGCGGGAAATCGACGCTATGTCACAGCCGTTCGGAACCGTCTCCGCCGACGCGATTCTCGAGGGAGCCGCGACCGACGCCTACTTCGAGCGCACCCGAGCGACGCTCGAGCACGCCGGGAAGAATCCCCGCGTGGTCGCCGAGGTGACCGCAGACCAGTTCCCGACCGGATCGTTCGACGTCTTCACCGGCGTCGAAGACGTCGCGACGCTGTTCGAGGGCCGCGACGTCGACGTCGACGCGCTCCCCGACGGGCAGCTGTTCGACGGCGGGCCGGTGATGCGGATCGAAGGCTCGTATCTGGAGTTCGCGGAACTCGAGACCTCCCTGCTGGGATTTCTGTCACAGCCAAGCGGCTTCGCCACGGCGGCGCTCAAGGCGCGTCTGGCTGCACCCGACTCGCTCGTGCTGTCGTTCGGTGCTCGCCACGTCCACCCGTCGATCGCCGCGTCGGTCGAACGCGCCGCGTTACTGGCCGGCCTCGACGGCTTCTCGCACGTCGCGGCGGGCGAAATTCTCGGCAGGGAGCCGGGTGGGACGATGCCCCACGCGCTCATGTTCTGTTTCGGCGAAGGGAATCAGGCAGAGGCGTGGACGGCCTTCGACGAGGCCGTCCCCGAGGACGTCCCGCGGATCGCGCTGGTCGACACCTTCTGGGACGAGAAAAGCGAGAGCCTGCTCGCCGCCGAGACGCTTGGCGAGGACCTGGACGGCGTTCGGATCGACACCACGGGTTCCCGGCGCGGCAACTTCCGACACATCGTCCGGGAGGTGCGCTGGGAACTCGACGCTCGAGATCGCGAGGACGTCGATATTTTCTGTAGTGGCGGCCTCGAGCCCGCGAGCATTCGAAACCTGCGGGACGTCGCCGACGGCTTCGGCGTCGGCAGCCACATCACCGGGGCCGACTCGGTCGACTTCAGCCTCGACATCGTCGAAATCAGCGAGGGATCGTCCGATCCCTCGAGCAGCCGGACGCAGTCCGGCGACGACGGCGAACCGATCTCCAAACGCGGCAAGCTCTCCGGCGAAAAGCAGGTGTACCGGACGCCCGACGGCGGCCACCGAATTGCCCTCGCCGACGCGGAACCACCGGACGGCGGCGAGCCGTTGCTCGAGCCCCTGATCCGCGACGGTGAGATCGTCCAGGAGTTCGACCTCGAAGAAGCGAGCGAGCGGTGTCTGGCCGACGCCGAGACGGTCGGATTCGGCGACCGGGCCGATCCGGAAAGCGACGTCACGAACGGCTGAGACGGACCGCTGTACCGGGTTACTGGAGTGACCGCTCGCTCAGGACTAGGCGGGCGTACTGGCCGAGGAGCCAGGCGGCCGCGTTGCAGATCGCAAGCGAGACGACGAGCGCGACGATGCCGGCCACCGAGAAGACGAGCGCGTCGGCGAGTGAGTCCACTTCCCAGCTCACGATCGAGAAGGCGACCTCGAGGCCGACGAGCAACTCGTCCCACGGGAGCTGGATCGAGGACGTGAGCTGGACGGGCTCGTCGAGCACGAGGCCGACCTGTGCGTTCGACTGGTCGTAGTACAGCGGCGTCGCCAGGAGTGCCATCGCGATCGAAAACAGAAGCGTCACGAGGACGAACGCACCGATACCGACGACGAACTTGCTCGTGAGGTAGACGACTGCCTCGTACGTTTCCCGACCGAGAACGAGCGCACGTACTCTCGCAGTGGTATCGCGATCCTCCAGAAACGCGTAGCCGGGCGAGTCGATATCGTCGCCCAGGAGTCGGCGGGCGAGTTCCCGCTCGAACGCTGCAAACCCGTGGCTCGCGAGGAGCGTTCCGAACAGAATCGGGATGCCGACCAGCGTGATCGAGAGTCCGACGCCGAGCGAGAGGCCGGCGACGAGAAAGACGACGTAGACCGTCCCGAGCGGGAACGAAAGCAGCAGGTACAACAGGTTGCGATAGGTCTAGGGGCGAAACGGACTCGAGGCGATCGATCGGAGAACGGTTCCGACCTGATCGACCGACGGGGACGACGTCCGGAGTCTCACGTCAGTCGGTAGCTCGCTCGGCCGACATAAATGTTCGATAAACGAACTGTGGCCGGCCGCGCTCGAGGACTCGTCGAATCGATCGGGTGGCCGAAACCCGAACGATTATCCCGTTCGCAACGTGATTTTCGTGCGACGTGTCGACACGGCAACTATCATCGCCGGAGAAGGGTTCGGCCAGGTTCGTCGACGACGATCAGTACCACCACACTCCGGGACGGCTTCCAGCGACGAGCATTCGTCCTCGACACCCTCTCCAGCGATGAGCAGCCGCGTCGACCCCGACACCGAGGAGTTACTCGCCTTACTCGACGACGAGTACGCCCGAACCATTATCCTCGAGACCTACGACGAAGCCCAGTCCGCGGAGTCGTTAAGTGCGGCCTGTGACGCCGACCCGTCGACGATCTACCGGCGCATCGACCGGCTCCAGGAGCGCGGGCTCCTGGTCGACCAACAACGACTCGATCCGAACGGCCACCACTACAAGGTGTACGTCGCCCGACTCGAGGGCGTCGCGATCGACGTCACCGACGACGGCTTCGACGTCGACGTCGACTACGCCGAGGAGGAACCGGCTGACACGTTCACCCGACTGTACGAGGAGTTCACGGGATGATCGGAACACCCACACCACTGACCGGACCGCCCGCGGCGCTCGCTCGAGCGACGGGTTCGGTGCCCGATGCGGTCGGTTCGATCACGTCGACCAGGACGCTCGAGGCCATCGCACGCCTCGGGAGTATCCCGGTCGCTCCCCTCCAGATCGAAGTCGAAGGCGGCTCGACGCTCGTCGTTCTCGCCGCGATCGCGACCTTTTTCCTCGCGTTGGTCCTCTCGGTGCTCGTCACCTACCGGTTCGTCGAGGGCTACCGGCGGACGAAGGCCCGGCCGATCCTGTTGCTCGCCGTCGGGATGTTCTTGCTCGCGCCGGCGCCGATGTTCATTCGGCTGCTCGTCGGGAACGTCGCGGCGATTCCGCTGTCCGCACAGCTGTTGACCACGACGCTCTCGGAACTGTCCGGGTTGGTCGTCATCCTGTACGTCGTCTACTCGAGATAACCATGCCACTTGAAACCATCACCGCGCTCGCGTCCGGGCTCACAGCAGTCCTCGGGCTGTTCGTCGCCCTCCTCGCCTACCGCGGGTTCCGACGGAACGACAGCCCCACAATGGGCGCGCTCTCGATCGGGATCGTCTGCATCGCGGTCGTTCCCTACCTCGTCCTCTACCTCGTCGGCCCGACAATAGATCTCACCGACGCCGAGGCCCTCCTCGCGATCACGCTCGCTCACACCCTCGGCCTGGTGGCGATCTATCGGACGTTTCACTACTGACCTCACTCGTCAGGGTTCGAACCCATCTCGGTATCGAGGAGGGACTCTCGAGTCGCCGATTCGCCGCTTTCGAGTTCCGTCTCCGGTTCTGGATCGCTTCTGGAGCCGATGGCTCCGGCCCGCTCCTTCCTCGAGACGAGGAAGTACACTCCTATATTATTCTTTCGCAGGGTTGGCGACCGGCCAACTCGATGGCTCGTTATAGGCGGATTCGGCCCGTCCGACCGAGTGTCGCATGAACTCGATCCGATCCACCTCCACAGTCGTCCAGAACGGTTCCGACGGGCCAGGCGATCGACCGATTCGCTGGTTCTTCGGCGTTCCGTTCCGCCCCCAGACGTACGCCAACCTGCTGTACGTCGCCCTCGCGTTTCCGCTGGGACTGCTCTACTTCGTCACCGTCGTCACCGGCCTCTCCCTCGGGGTCGGGCTCTCGGTCACGCTGGTCGGGATTCCGATCCTGTTTCTGACGGTGCTCGCCGTCGTCGTGCTCGCAGCCGTCGAGGCGCTGCTCGCGACGCATCTGGTCGGTATCGAGACCCCGCTGCCTGCGGCCTTCCGTGCGGACAATCCCCGAAGCCTGCATCGCGCCGAAGACGGCTACGCCGACGCGCTCGCGGCGCTGGTAACCGCGCCGACCACCTGGACCAGTTTCGTGCTGGTTTTCCTCAAGTTCGTCTACGGTGTGCTGGCGTTTACCGTACTCGTCGTCTCCGTCTCGATCGTGACCGCCATGCTCGCCGCGCCGCTGGTCTATTCGGACCCTCACGTCTCCTACGTGTTCGGCCAGTACCAGATCGAGACGCTCCCGGCCGCACTCGCCGTCGCCGCGCTGGGCGTCGTCGTCGCGTTCGTCTCGTTTCACCTCTGGAACGTCCTGGCGATGCTCGGTGGCGTCCTGAACGCGGTATTGCTCGGCGCGTTCCACGACGAACCTGGCGTCGATGGGGGCGATGTCGACGAGACTGACGCCGATAACATTGGCGTCGATAGGGAAAACGCCGACGAGACCGACATCGACGAAGCTGATGTTGACGAGGCCGACGTCGATACGAACGCCATCGACGACGAACGCGAACCGCTCGAGTGAACTCCTCGAAGAGAGATTCGTCTTCAGAATCGACTGTCGGGCCCACTCGCCCATGTACCGATTCGGTCGTCGTCACCGAGTGTCGCTACAGTTCCTCGATGCTCCCGTCGGCCTCCCGCTCGCGAAAGACCTGTCCTTCGAAGAGGGTGACGACGACGTCGTCGTCCTGCCACGCCGTCGGGGCGAGTTTCGCCTTCCGGCAGATCCGGTCGAGGTACTCGCGCTCGCTCCAGCCGTTCTCGACGGGAACGGTAGGGTAGAGCCAGCTGCCCTCGCCGCCGTCGATCGCGACCCCGTGGGTGCCGAGTTCCATGTCGGCGAGTGGATCGTCCGTGAGCACGACGTTTCTGACGGCACAGACCGAGACGGTCAGGTTCGGAAGCTCGGAGGGGCTGACCTCCGAGCCACAGGAGTCCTCGCTCGCGGCTTCGATCGCCGCGTCGACGATGACGTGGCCAAGCTGGTCATCCGAGCGGTAGCCGCCCGCACAGCCCCGCAGGCTCCCGCGACCCCGCGTGGACTCGAGACGAACGAATGCGCCCGTTCGCTCGTAGAAAGCCTCTCGCATGCTCCCCGGTTGTTCTCGTTGGCCGTGTTCGACGTAGGATTCGACGGCTTCGCGCGCGAGTTTGACGGCACGCGCCCCGTCTTCGTAGGAAAGGTCGACGCCCTGTCGCTGGGACATACACCAGTACATGGGAGTTATCGTCCTAAAACGCTTCCATTCGTTTCGGGAGCCAAACTGGGGCGACGACCGGGGGACTTATTCGGCCGAAGGCCCTACCCATCGTGGGAGAGAGAGCCCAGCTGCCGCGGCGAGTTCGCCGGCAACGGCGGAGTCGTCCACCGTGACCCATCCGTCGGGATGTATCACGCTCGCGAGGAAAGTCCCCCCACCCGTTCGGGCGGGTGACCGGACGCAAGTCCGGAGCGGGAGACCGCTGGCTCTGGAACAGAAACGACACGTCTCGGCCCGACCGATGATGCGCGCGAACCCGACCGCAAGGAAGGGGAGTTAACCCGCAGAGGGAGGGCGACTCGGAGCGCCGTTGGCGCGAGAGTCGCCAATAAGTGAACGGCGTTAGCCGTGAACCGCGTGGTCGCGAAGCGACCACGTTATGTGAGGCGGTATAAACCGCCGAGCGGGATCGTAGTCGACGATCACGGTTCGAAACCGTGGGCCGTGTTCGACACGGTCGACTGCGACCGGACGGCCGAGGATCGATGGAACGGCGAACCCTCACCGGTGCAAGTTCGCGCCGTGGTAGCCCGAACGCCCCGCGGCATCCCCGCGGACGGCGCGAACGCTCAGCCGAATGCCGGGACGAACAGAAGGGGGCTTACTCCTCTCACCCAGTTTCCGACCCTCGAGCGGCCGCTCTTTCGAACGATCAAAGCATAACGTGTTTACAGAACGTTCGTTGACCCAAGATGTATAACCAACGAAAATTAGTTGGGGAACGTGGTGAATTCCGTCGATGTGCGCCCGACTTACCCGCACATCGATCGAGAAACACACTCATGGCCCCATCACGCCGAACCATCCTTCGATCGACGACAGGCATCGCACTCACCACGACCGGACTGAGCGTCTCTGCGCTCGCGTCCGACGACGATCACGCGAGCGAGCCGGACGAATCTCACACGAGGGGCGACGCCGAAGCGAGCTGGCGATGTGACGACGTCCACGCCTCCCTCGAGTTGTTCGACGGGCGAGCGATCGCCGCGGGCCGGGTGACGACGCCGACGCCGTGTCACGAACCCGTTCTCGCGGACGTCGAAGGCAGCGACGACTCGCTATCGGTGACGATCGACTCCGAACGAGCCGACGGGAGGGGCTGTCCGGACGTCATCTCCTGTGCGGACTACGAGGAGCCATTCGCCCTCCCCGACTCGGGTCGCTACACCGGCCTCTCCGTCGTTCACGCCAGCGTTGGCGACGACGTCTCCGTACTCGAGGCCACGGTTTCGTCCCGCAAAACCGACTGCGATCCGAGATACGAGCGCACCGAGGACGAACGCACTACCGTCGAAATCGACGGAAACGCGGTCCGATTCGCCGGACGAATCGTCGCACCGACGCCGTGTCACGAGGTCGTCTTTCGCGCGGTCGACTACGACGGCGACGACGTCACCGTCGACATCGGTCTCGCCTCCACGCTCGAGGACGGACAGCTCTGCCCGCAAGCCATCACCTGTTTCGCCTACCGCGGCGTCGTTCGGCTCCTCGAGGGCGCGTCGATCGACGATGCGGCGGTCGCTCACGCGGACGCCGAGTGAGACGGATTGCTGTCCCGAACACCCGGCACACCCGCCCGACGGGTCACAGCTGGGCCGGCACTGACGGACAGGAACCCGTACGAGACGGTCCGGGCATGCGGCGCTTCCGCCGTTCCGGGCTGCGACTCGTCTGCTCAAATCTCCGTATTGGAGTTTCACCGACACCAGCCGCTCGCTTCGCTCGCGGTTTGATGTCGGCAGAAACGTCCTGACGGAGTTCCACGCGAGTGAACACGAGCGTGGAGCACGTCAGGACCGAACGCAAGAGCGAGTGCTGAACAACGTGAAGCACTCGCGATAAGTGAGCGTCCTGACGGAGATTTGAACTCCGGTCCCTGGCTCCGCAAGCCAAGAGGATAGTCCACTACCCTATCAGGACTCATCTACCCGTAGCCGGGTCAGTATTAAAGCCCTTTCGAACCCGACCCGAACGTCGATGACAGACAACACGAGAGTTTATATACGAATCCGCGGCCAGCAGGGGTATGGCCGTGGACCCGACCGTTGGCCCCTCGAGTCACCCCTGCTTGCCCCTCTCGTCTCGAGAGCCAGCCGACGAACGCGACACCGGACCCCGAGAGAGAGCTCCTCGAGCGGGACGAATGGACAACGCTTATGCGCGGGCTACGCATGCACGAGCATAAGAATGAGCGACATCGAGGGCGTCTACGAGGATCTCGAGGCCGACGTTTCTCTCGAGGAGTTTCGCGAGGCCGTCGAGGCGAAAGTCGAGCAGATGGGTGGACTCGCGGACGAGGAGACGGCGGCGATGCTCGTCGCTCACGAAGTCGGCGAAAGCGAGGTCGGCGGCATCGCCGACATCGAGCCCGGCATGGAAGAGGCGAAGTTCGTCGCCAAGGTGGTGAGTATCGGCGAAGTCCGAACGTTCGAACGGGACGGCGAGGACGAGGACGGCCGGGTGGTCAACGTCGAGGTCGCAGACGAGACCGGCTCCGTCCGGGCGGCGTTCTGGGACGACCACGCCGAAGCAGCCACCGACGAACTCGAGGAGGGACAGGTGCTCCGAATCAAGGGCCGACCCAAGGAGGGCTTTTCGGGCGTCGAAGTGAGCGTCGACGACGTCGAACCGGACGACGATACCGAGATCGAGGTGCAGGTCTCCGATACGCACACGGTCGAGAGCCTCTCGCTCGGCCTCTCGAACGTCAACCTCGTCGGGCTCGTCCTCGATACCGACAGCGTCCGAACGTTCGACCGTGACGACGGCTCCGAGGGGAAAGTCTCGAACCTCGTCGTCGGCGACTCGACTGGCCGCGTGCGCGTCACTCTCTGGGACGAGCGGGCCGATCTCGCCGAGGAGATCGACCCTGGGACGACGATCGAGGTGATCGACGGCTACGTTCGCGAACGAGATGGAAGCCTCGAGCTTCACGTCGGCAACCGGGGCGCGATCGAGGAGGTCGACGAGGACGTCGAGTACGTCCCTGAGAGTACGCCGATCGAGGACGTCGAGATCGGTCAGACGGTCGACCTCGCGGGAGTCGTCCGTTCCGCGGATCCGAAACGCACCTTCGATCGGGACGACGGCTCCGAGGGGCAGGTTCGCAACATTCGCGTTCAGGACGCGACCGACGACATCCGCGTCGCACTCTGGGGCGAGAAAGCGGACATCGATATCGGCCCCGGCGACGAGGTCGCACTCGGCGACGTCGAGATCCAGGACGGTTGGCAGGACGACCTCGAGGCGTCGGCCGGCTGGCAGTCGACGATTACGGTGCTCGACACCGATTCCGACACCGGGGCGGACACAGACGATCGAGAGAGCTCCACAAGCGAGGGGCTGTCAGCGTTTGCAGACGATGGGAGCGAGACCGGCCCCGACGACGGTGGGGAAACCCGCGTCTCGGACGACGTCGCGGAAACGCCTTCCGAGCAAGCGCAGACAGACGGAGCGGCGGACGGCGAAGAAGTCGAATTTACCGGCGTCGTCGTCCAGGCCGGGGACCCGGTCGTCCTCGACGACGGCGAGACGACGATGAGCGTCGAGACGGATACCGACGTGGGCCTCGGCGAAGAGATCACGGTACGAGGTGTCGTCTCAGACGGACGCCTCGAGGCCAGTGACGTCTTCTGAGCGGTCGAGGATCCTCATCGAACGCTAGGAAAAGCGTTAAGGGAGTTAGATTCACCTATCAAGGTATGAACGTCGAACTCCCGTTCGCGCCGGTGGATACGATCATCAGGCGGAACGCGGACGACCTCCGGGTGAGCGCCGACGCCTCCAGGGAACTCGCAACGCGGATACAGGAGCACGGAAGCGCGCTCGCAATCGACGCCGCCGAACGGGCGACTGCGGACGGACGGAAGACGCTGATGGCCTCGGACTTCGAGGTCGATACGGTCGTCGACAAGGACGACCTCGAGTTGCCGGTCGCGCCGGTCGACCGCATCGCCAGACTGGAGATCGACGACCGGTACCGGGTCTCGATGGACGCACGGATCGCACTCGCCGACATTCTCGAGGATTACGCCGACAACGTCGCCCGGGCGGCGGCGATCCTCGCGCGACACGCCGATCGGCGAACGATCATCGACGACGACATCGAGACGTACTTCTCGCTGTTCGAGTGAGATGCAATTTGGCTACAGCGACGTCTGTCTCGGGCACGATCCTGGTCCACGCCACCCCGAGACGGCCGACCGGCTGCGGGCCATCCGGGAACGACTGAAACGAAAACACGGCGTCGAGTACGTCGATGCCGAACCCTGCGATATCGACGAACTCGCAGCAGTTCACGACCGGGCGTACGTCGAGTCCGTCGAGGAGTTCTGTGCCGACGGCGGCGGCAACTGGGATCCCGACACGACGGCAAGCGAAGGGACGTGGGACGCGATCCGTCACAGTTCGGGGCTGGCCTGCTGGGCGGTCGAGGCGGCACTCGAGGGTGACGACGGCCGGAAGATGCCGTTCTCGCTGGGCCGTCCGCCGGGTCACCACGCCGTCGCCGACGACGCGATGGGGTTTTGCTTTGCGAACAACGCCGCAGTCGCCGCACAGCACGCACTCGATCACGATGTCCACGACGTCGATCGAGTTGCAATTATCGACTGGGACGTCCACCACGGCAACGGCACCCAGGACATCTTCTACGACCGCGACGACGTCTACTTCGTGTCACTTCACGAACAGGGGCTGTACCCCGGTACCGGCGATGTCGACGAGATCGGCGAGGGCGACGGACAGGGAACGACCATGAATCTCCCGATGCCCGCCGGGACGGGCGATCCCGGCTATCTCGCGGCGATCGAGGGACCGGTCTCCGCGGCGCTCGAGGCGTTCGATCCCGATCTGGTGATCGTAAGCGCGGGCTTCGACGCGCACCGGCACGATCCGATCTCGCGGATCCGGCTGTCGACGGAGGCGTACGCGTTGATGACCGATCGGTTGCGAACGCTCGCCGAGGAGCTCGACGCCGCACTGTCGTTCGTCCTCGAGGGCGGGTACGGTCTCGACGTTCTCGCAGACAGCGTCGCGATCGTCCACGAGACGTTCGACGGTCGAGAGCCGATCGAACCGGACGGAGATCCGAACGACGCCGTCGAATCGATGCTCGAAGACGTCGCAGACGCACACGAGCGAGAGTAGCCACTGCAATTTGTTCGCCGGCGAACTCGTTGCACTGCCGTTCGAAACCTTGCTCGAGAGCGTCGTTCTCGCCAACCCCGGTGTGCTAGCGCTGCTCGCCGTCCCCGTTGTCGTCTTCTACGCCGTCAACTTCGTTCTCGGGCTGGCGATCGGACGCCTTGGCGCGTTCAGTTACGAGGAAGTCGTCTGTTTCAACTGTACGATTCTGTCGCGCAACTCGCCGACGACGCTCGCGGTCGCAGTCGTTGCCTTCCCGCACGAACCGCTCGTTCCGCTGGCGCTGGTGATCGGTCCGTTGCTCGAATTGCCGTTACTGAGTGTCGTTTCGCAGCTTCTCCTGGGGCTTCGAAAACGGTGCGTGTGGGAACGAACGGCGTCGCCCACGAGCGGGTTCGAGTGATCTCGCCGTTCGAGTCGAAGACGGCAGACGAGTGCCGGCCGACGACACCGGACAGGCTGCCGGCGAAGAGACGTCTGCCGACTGACGTCGGTCGCCTCGGCGTTCGCCCCGGCCGTGGTCACGGCGTCGGTTCGAAGTACGTACGGAGTTCGGCTCCGAACTCAGGGAGCAACGCGAGTACGTCCTCGCCGACGAGGATCCCGTACCCCTCCTCGAGAGCCGTCGCGACGTGTGCGCCGAGGGCGACGTCGAACAGCTGATCGCTCTCGAGAAACCCACGAGCGGTCGTAAACTCCCGACCGCGCTCGGTGACGTACCGATCGCCATCGAGGAACGGACCGTACACGTCGGGGTCGTCGACGTACGCGTCGTAGAACTCTCGTGAGTGATTTTTGACGTGAACTGGCGGCCCCTCGTGACGTTCGACGGCCGGTCGTCGGTCGACCGCGAGTTCGGCGAAGACGACGCAGGTGCTGTTAGCGAACGCCGTCGCGCGCAGGACGTCGAAACCCCGGCCGTCGAGTTCCTGGACGATCCCGTCGAGTGACTTGCGAAGTTGGGGATAGAGCTGGTCCTCGACAAGATCGGGTGCGTCGAACCGAACGGCGACCGGCGTCGTGTCGCGTCGCTCGAGGTGACGCCGGAGTTTGGATTCGGCCAGCGGCTCCGGTTCGTCGGTCTCGAAGAACTCGGGGTCGGGATCGTCGAGGAACGCACGCGCGTAGTGTTGGAGGCGGGCGACGTTCTCGGCCGAACAGACAGCCGCGACGTTGCGCTCGGGATCGGTGGGATCGATGACGACGAGCGGGTCGTCGAAGGTGGTCCGGCCGTGGTCTTCTGGATCGAGTCGAACCGGTGGGTGCCAGTCACGAGCGGCCTCGAGAAACGGCCGAAAGCCGCCGTATTCGCAGACGAGAAGCTCCGTGAGGTAGCCACTGAACCCTCGCGTTCGGAGGTCGCTTCCGTAGACGCCGATCCCTTTCAGAAACCCCTTCGTCATCCGGGTGTCGGCTGCGAGTTCGTCGTCGAGCTGTTCTCGAAGATACTGCGTATGAAAGGGGGTTCTGTCGACCGCCGATCGGATCTCGGTCGCGGAGTCGAGTCGGAAACAGGGGACGACGTCGACGTCGAACCCCTCGAGTTCGCCTTTGACGTAGGGGTGTTCGGCGTACTCCTCGTGGCCGTCCGGGAGGGTTTCGTGGCCGACCTCGAGCCCGTACGCCTCGAGGGTTTCCCGGTCGAGTTCCGGCGGGAACCGGACGAAAACGTCGATGTCGCGGTCGCCGCTGATCCACGTTCCGCGGGCGGACGAGCCCGCCTGTAAGACGTCGGCGTCGGGACAGCGCTCGGTCGCGGCGGCCGCCGCTCGCTCGACGAGGCGGTCCGCGACGGCCTCGAGACGCTCGCGTTCGCTCTCGTCGGGGTCGACGCGGTCGCGAACCCGACCGATGACGGCCTGGACTGAATCGTCCGGCGGGTCGTCGCGCCTGGCGATTTCTTCGCTCGTGGAATCGTCGCGGTCGGCATCCTCGTCACTCATTGAACGGTCGTACTCGAGCGATGCGTGAAAGCGTATCGAACCGGCGGAAGGCAAAACGAAAGCCCTATCAAATGCACCCGACTACGTGAAATCGAGCCGAAGTAGCTCAGATGGTAGAGCACCTCGCTGTTAACGAGGTTGTCCCAGGTTCGAGTCCTGGCTTCGGCGCTCGAAGATTTCTCCGGGATGTTCGCGGAGGCCGGAACGATCGAAGTCTAGCCTGTAGGTTTCGGCTGTTCGTGGTTATTCGGGGCCGGTTCCGACGATCTCGAATCGGAGTCCGCCGTCGCTTCCCTCGCAGACGTCGATCTCCCAGCCGTGTGCGTCGACGATCTCCTCGACGATCGTGAGCCCGAATCCCGTGCCGTCGTCGCTCGTCGTATAGCCGTGATCGAACAGTTGTTCCCGGTCGTCCGGTGGTACCCCTGGACCGTCGTCTTCGACGTAGAATCCGTCGGCGGTTCGTCCAACAGTCACCGTCACGCCCGCCCCGCCGTGTTCGATCGCGTCTGCAGAACCGTCAGGTTCTGTATGGCTCGTGGAGCCGTGCTCCACGGCGTCCTCGGGAGTTTGCGACCGAGGGCTCGTCGAACCGTGTTCGACGGCGTTCCGAAAGAGATTCTCGAAGACCTGTTTCAACCGCTCCGGGTCGGCCTCGAGCGTGCCGTCCGAATCGACGTGAAGCGACGCAGACGACGCTCGAACGGAGTCCCAGCAGTCGTCGGCGATCGACGCCAGGGAGACCGTCGTTCGCTCGTCGATCGACCGCCCTTGTCGAGCGAGTTCCAGCAGGTCCTCGATCAGTGCGTCCATGCGCTCGAGCGATCGCTTGACCTGCGGGAGGTGCTCGGAGTCGCAGTCGTTTGCGACCAACTCCAGATATCCCACCGCGGCGTTGAGCGGATTCCGAAGGTCGTGGGAGACGATGCTGGCGAAGTTATCGAGGCGTTCGTTCTGGCGCTCGATCGCCCGTTCGTACTCTTTCTTTTCGGTGATGAGTCTCGAGACGCCGATCAGCCCGTTTACCTCGCCGTCCTCGTCGTACCACGGCACTTTCGACGTGAGCGTCCACTCCTGGTCCGCCGGGTTGTACTCTTCTTTGTTGAGGATCGGTTCTCCCGTCCGGATAACCTGCATGTCGTCCGCGTACGTCTCCTCGGCTAACTCCCGGTCGTATATCTCGAGGTCGGTCCGCCCGATCGCGTCGCTAGGGGCGAGATCGTAGTCGCTCATCCGAACGTGGCGGGCGTCGGTATCCTTGACGTAGAGTGCCGTCGGAACGCGGTGAAAGAGCTGATCGATAAAGTGACGTTCCTGTCGGAGTTGGTCCTCGAGTTCTGTTCGCTCGGAGGCGTCGCGAGCGACCACCATTCCGGCTCGAGCGTCGGAGTCGTCCGCCAATCCAGTCACCGTGCAGTCGAACGGACGCCGTTCCCCGTCGGCCGTGACGAACGCTGACTCGAGACGAACGGGATCGGTGGCGTCGGAACACTGGTCGATCGTGTCCACGACGGCGGAGGTCTCCGCTCCACCGAGGATCCGATCGACCGGCATCGACTCGAGTTCGGTCTCGGAGTAGCCACTGGCCTCGAGTGCCGACCGATTCCACTCTCGAATGCGGCCGCGTTCGTCGAAGACGAAGACGGGGTCGTCGAAGCAGTCGATCGGTATCCGGGCGGATCTTCTACTCATCGATCGTATTACACACCACCGTTAGTCACGTCTTCGAAAGATATCGAGCAAAGACAATAACTGTACCGCCGTTGTGTCCCCGAGTTCGGCTCAAAGGACCCACATTTATTCACCCAGAGAGAGACAGGAGACTGATATTAATGGTGATGGTGCGCTAATTTATCATGTGGGTAACCAGTCACGCAATCACGTCACCGGACAGCGGACTTCGGCTCGAGGACTCGCGGCCGCAAACGAGCCGTGCCAGCCTCGACAACCGCTGACTCGAGTGGGCGCTGATCGACCGCGACGGGCGAACAGATCGACTCCGACTCGATCGGACCAGCGGTTTGGCGGGTGGCGTCCCCGCCTACACGTCCTGCAGACTCCCGACTGAATCGATCGGGATCAGCGAGTAATCGACCGTTCCGACGTCCTCGATCGTCCGCAAGGTCCCGACGAACGCGGAGATCGAGTCGAGGTTGCCCTCGAGGACGAAGAGGTCGAGACAGTAGTCGTCGACGTGACTGTGGTCGTTCGATACGATAACCGCCTCGTGTTCGTGGCGAATCTCGGTAACTCGGTGTTCGATGGACTGGGTGCCGAAGTCGTAGAGTACGCTCACGATACCGGCGAGTTCCCGATCCTCGAGCCGGTCGTCGTCGAACTCCGAAAGCAGAGTTCGAGCACCTTCCCGCACGACTTCACTCCGACCGGTGTAGTCGTGTTCGTCGGCGAGAGCGTCGATTCGATCGATCAGTTCAGCGGGCATCGAGACGCTGACGACGGGCATATATGAACTCTGTTTCACGATATAATAGAATTTGTTATTCAAGGCAGCACGCTTACGTAATAACTAACATTAACAAGGACCCAGACCTATTTCACAACCATCCGATGACCGACGATCACATTCCCGTTACCGTCCTGAGTGGAAGCCTCGGTGCGGGAAAGACGACAGTGCTCAACCACGTCCTGACCGCCGATCACGGCCTCGACGTCGCCGTCGTCGTCAACGACATGGGCGAGGTCAACGTCGACGCCGAACACGTCGCCCAGCAATCCGATCTGGCTGGCGACGAAGAGATCATCGAGATGTCGAACGGCTGTATCTGCTGTCGCCTGCGTGGCGACATGTTAGACGAGGTCGGCCGGCTCGCCGACCGCCGCGAGTTCGACTACTTGCTCGTCGAATCCTCGGGCATCTCGGAACCGATTCCCGTCGCACAGACGTTCGCGATGGGATTCGAGGATGCGAGCTTCGATCCAACCGGAACCTACGAACTCGATACGATGGTAACCGTCGTCAACGCTCACAGCTTCTGGGAGTCGTTCGACTCGGGGTCCGCGCTGACGAACCAGCAACTCGAGGACGAATCCGGACGCGTCCCCGAGGAGGTGTTGCTCGATCAGATCGAGTTCTGTGACGTCCTCTTGTGCAACAAGTGCGATCTCGTCCCGGACGACGCACTCGAGGAGATCGAGGCAGTTCTCGAGCGGCTTCAGCCGCGTGCGAAGATCATCCGCACCGAGTTCGGGGCCGTCGCCCCCGGGGAGATCCTCGGCACCGAACGGTTCGACTTCCAGCGAGCGCAAAACTCCGCGGGCTGGAAACACGAACTCCAGCACGACCACCACCACGATCCCCAGGAGGAACACGGGGTCACGTCGTTCGTCTACCAGCGCGATCGGCCGTTCCATCCAGAGCGGATCGCCGCGTTGCTCTCGGACCTGCCGGACGAACTCATCCGTGCGAAAGGGTTTTTCTGGAGCGCCGGTCGCGAGGACGTCGCGATGGGCGTCGACAAGGCCGGGACCTCCGTCCGAGCGGGGCCGTCAGGGAAGTGGCTCGCGACGCTGCCCGAGCGCGAACGAAAGCAGTACTTCGCCGCCCGGCCGGGGCTGAAAGACGACTGGTCCGACGAGTGGGGTGACCGAATGACGCGACTCGTCTTCATCGGCCGCGAGTTCGAGGAAGACGCCCTGATCGAGCGACTCGACGACTGCCTGCTCACCGACGACGAGATGGACGACGACTGGAACGCCTACCCCGATCCGTTCGAACCGCAAGAGCGACGTGAACTCGCGCTTACGAACCAGTAGATGGCGATTCCGGTCACCATCCTCTGTGGCGAACTGGGCGCGGGGAAAACGACGCTGCTCTCCGGCCTACTCGAGTCGAGCGACCGCGAAATCGGGCTCGTCGTCAACGACGTCGGCGCGGTGAACGTCGACGCCGACCTCGTCGAAGCCCGAACCGATCTCTCGACCGGCGAGGAGGTTCTCGCCCTCGAGAACGGCTGTATCTGTTGTAGCCTGAGCGGCGACCTCTCTCGGTCGGTGATCCGGCTCCAGCGCGAACGGACGTTCGACCACCTCGTCGTCGAAGCCTCCGGCGTCGGCGAGCCGGAACCGATCGCCCGTCAGTTCGTTCGCGGTCCGGCCGCGGGCGTCTACGACCTCGAGTCGGTCGTCACGGTCGTCGACGCCCGTCGGTTCCACGATCGGTTCGTGACCTCGGAAACCGACGAGATACCCGCGATCGAAGGCCCGGACGAGACCGGTACGCGACCGCTCGCGGACCTCGTCCTCGAACAGGTGGAGTTCTGTGATCTGCTCGTCGTCAACAAGTGCGATCTAGTAAGCGAGGCCGAACGCGACCGCGTCGTCGCGTTGCTCGAAACCCTCCAGCCCGGCGCGGAGATCGTGACGACCGAGTACGGGGACGTCGATCCGGACGACCTCCTCGAGGCCGAGCGATTCGACCTCGAGGTGGCCGCCGAATCGGCGGGCTGGAAACGTGCACTCGAGGACGAATCCGTCGCTCACACCCACGACGACGGGAACGATCACGCCCACGACGAAGACCACGACCGCGGCGAGGGCCGCGATCACGACCACGATCATGATGACGGGCACGATCATCACGACCACGATCACGCGCATCCGCACGAGGAGTACGGCATCGAAGTCGACACCTACCGGCGTCGACGGCCGTTTCACCCCGAGCGGTTCGCCGCCCTCCTCGCCGACCTCCCGGACGGACTCGTCCGCGCGAAGGGTCTGTGCTGGATCGCCGGCCGCGAACGCCAGGCAATCACGATGAGTTTTGCCGGTTCGGAGACGAGCCTCGAGGTTACGGGCCGCTGGATCGCCAGCCTCTCGGCGGAGCGCCAGGAGCGCCACCGGGCGGGACAGCCGGACCTCGAGTGGGACGAGCAGTGGGGCGACCGCGAGACACGGCTGGCGCTCATCGGCCGCGATCTCGAGATAGGAGCACTGACCGACCGCCTCGACGACTGCCTGCTCACCGACGACGAGATGGACGCCGACTGGACCGCGTTCGAAAACGACGCGCCGGCGGCGATGAGCGAGACAGCCACCGTGTCCGCGGACGCGCGGGAGCAAACGGCCGAGAACCGCTAGCAGTTATCGCCCTCGAGCGTGGAGTTGAACACGACATGACGACCGAGAGAGACGATCGGCGGAGCACCGACGAGCACGGCCACGACGTCATCGACCCGCTGTACGTCGGAATCGTGACTGTCTCGAGTTCACGCGCGGGGTCGGACGAAGCGGACCCCGACGACCCGGGTGGCGACACCATCCAGGAGTGTTTCGAGGCCGAAGGCCACGAGATTCGAGAGCGACTGCTCGTACGCGACGATTACTCGGCGATCCGGACGGCGGTCCGCGGACTGGTCGCGCGTCGCGATATCGACGTCGTCCTGACGACCGGCGGTACCGGCGTCACCGTAGACGATGTCTCGCCCGAGGCGACGTCGTCGCTGTTCGAACGCGAACTGCCGGGATTCGGTGAACTGTTCCGCTCGCTCTCGTGGGACGAAGTGGGAACTCGAGCGATGGCCTCGCGCGCGACAGCGGGTATCGCCGTCGACACGCCAGTGTTCTGTCTGCCCGGGAGTACCAACGCCTGTCGAACGGCCTGCGAACAGCTTATCGTCCCCGAAGCGCCCCACCTCGCCGGTCTGGCGACGAGCCACCGTGCGGACGTGACCGAGGGGTCGCTGTCGGACTACGGTGACGGGGAGTGAATAACCGGGGAATGGATCGACGAACGAACCGACACCGTTGAGTCCGTGCGCTCACGAGAACAGACGATGCCCGACTGCGACTACTGTGCGGCGTCGTTCGACGACGAGGATGCGTATCTCGAGCACCTCGCCATCGAGCACGCCGGCGAACTCGGGCGGATCGATCGGCGTCGGGTCGTCGACCGCGGCGCACACGAAACCGTAACCGACGGCGACTCGTTCGTGCGGTACGGCCTCGCGATCTCGATCGTGTTCATCGTCGTCGGCGCGGTCGGCTACGCGGTCACGTCCGGGCTAGTCTAACCGTCGACCGACCCGAAGGCGTCTTCTCGAGGCGATCAGTTCACTTTCGCTCCGGTGGCGGCAGTTTAAATACTATTGGGCGCGAACGTCGGTATGCCTCCCGTTGAAACCAAAGAGGAGGCGTGACACAATGAGCGACGTACGACAGCACGCGGACGACATACACGACCAGTTTTCGGACCACATCGACGTCAGCGTCGACGACGTCGAGGACCGCCTGAGCACGCTCGTCGACGAGTACAAGGTACCGATGGACGAGGCACGGCGAAGCGTCACCAACCACTACTTAGAGGAGGCGGGTCTCGAACGCGAGGACATCTCCAGTGGCTCGAGCGAGCACGTCAACGTCGAGGACGTCGACGAGCCCGAACAGTGGATCGACCTCACTGCCAAAGTCATCGAACTCTGGGACCCCCGGAGCGATTCGGTCGCCCAGGTCGGCTTGCTCGGCGATCCGACGGGAACGATCAAGTTCACCAAGTGGGCGAAATCCGACCTGCCGAGCCTAGAGGAAGGCGGCGTCTACGAACTTCGGAACGTGGTCACTGACGAGTACCAGGGCCGGTACTCGGTGAAACTCAACTCGACGACCGTCATCGAGGAACTCGAGGAGGACATCGAGGTCGGCGACGACACGAGCGAGGTCGAGGGCGCACTCGTCGACATGCAAAGCGGCAGCGGTCTCATCAAGCGCTGTCCCGTCGAGGGCTGTACCCGCGTCCTCCAGAACGGCCGATGTAGCGAACACGGCGAGGTCGAAGGCGAGTTCGACCTCCGGATCAAGGCAGTCGTCGACGACGGTATCGACGCCCACGAGGTCATCTTCGATAAGGAAGCCACCGAGGAACTGACTGGACTCAGCCTCGAGGAGGCCAAGGAGATGGCGATGGACGCACTCGATACGACGATCGTCGCCGACGAGATCGCAGACGACATCGTCGGCACCTACTACCGCATCGAGGGGCCGACGTTCGGCCGATACGTTCTTGCCGACGATGTCTCCGAACTCGATGGGCCGGCGGATGCAGAACAACTGCTGATCAAAGCGAGGTCGATGTAACATGAGCGGCGCAGAACTCACGCGCGAAGTCGCCCGGCGCGTCTTCGCCTCCGAATTCAACGACTCGACGTACGCCTTCAAAGAAAGCGACGACGAGCGCGCACCCAACTACGCGCTCCTCCCGACCGGCGACCGCGCGAACCGCGTGTTCGTCGTCGGCACCTTAACCGAGACCGAGGACGTCGGCGAGGAAAGCGAGTACTGGCGTGGCCGCGTCGTCGATCCGACGGGGACGTTCTTCGTCTACGCCGGTCAGTATCAGCCCGAAGCGGCCGCCGCGCTCCGCGACACGGAGCCGCCGGCGTACGCCGCGGTCGTGGGTAAACCCCGGACGTACGAGACCGACGACGGGACGGTCAACGTCTCGCTTCGACCCGAATCCATCGCGATCGTCGACGAGGCGACCCGCGACCGCTGGGTCGTCGAAACCGCCGAACGCACGTTAGAACGCGTCGAAGCGTTCGGGGAGTGGGAAGCCGAACAGGAGCCTCCCGAGAGCGGATCGACCGCACCCACGAACGAGTACGCCCAGATGGCTCGCGAGCGCTACGACTCGCCGGTCGAGAACTATCGGCGCGACGTGATCCAGGCGCTCGAGTCGATCGAAGGCACACAGAATCCAGAACCGACCACGTAGTGGCGGTCTACGTCCGAACGACAGGGTTGAATCAGACCCCACCACCGAATTCGACCCGCATCGACGCTGGAACGGTAGTGGACCGCCGAACGGACCCCAACTCAAGACCACCACGACACACCACCGATTCCGTTCGGCGGGTAGGCGGCAGTCGGTCAATCGGCACGGATCGGCCGGCAGATATCTTTTCAGGACCGATACCGACGGCATTCGTATGACCGAACGGTCGACCGACCGCGATCACCACCGAGACGCCGACGACCGACCACAGCTCGTCGGCATCAACCACGTCGCACTCGAGGTTGCCGACCTCGAGGCAGCACTCGAGTTCTACGAGTCGATCTTCGCGTTCGAGGAACGCGGGCGCTCCGAGACGAAAGCGTTCGTCGATATGGGCGATCAGTTTATTGCCCTCGCGGAGACCGAGGGTGACGGGATCGACGACGCCCGTCACTTCGGTCTCGTCGTCGACGACACAGACCGCGTCGAACGCCGACTCGAGCAGTTGGGAATCGATCGACTCGACGCACCCGGTCTCGAGTTTCGCGATCCCTGGGGCAACCGAGTCCAGATCGTCGACTACGCGGAGATCCAGTTCACCAAAGCCGACCACGTTCTCCGCGGAATGGGTCTCGAGGAGTGTGAGAAGACGGCTGCAGCGATCGATGAACTCGAGGAGAAGGGAATGGGGGCGGACTGACGCCGATCGGCGGCTGGTGCGGTGAGAACCGGTTACGGGTCCGGGACCATCGCGCGAATCGCCTCGAACTCGTCGTCGGTTACCTCGTGGCCGACGTCGGGATAGATTCGTTCGTCGACGTCGCCACCCGCTCGCTCGAACGCCTCGACAGTTTCGGCGGCGCGTCCACGGTCGATCCGCGGGTCGTTCTCGCCCCATCCGACGAGGATCGGCGTTCCCTCGAGGGCCGCGGTTCGGTCGTCCGAGCCGTCTCCATCGATCGCGTCGGCGGGATCGGTTACGCCGGGAGCTCTGACGGCGTCACCAGGGAGCACCCCAGAGAGGAGGAAGACGCCGCCGTACCGACTCGGGTTTCGGTGAACGAACTCCGCGACCACGCTCGCGCCCTGTGAGAACCCCCCGAGAAGCGTGCGCTCCGGCGGGACGCCGATCGATCGGGTCGCCTCGAGCGCGGCGTCGACGCACTCGACGCTCGAAGTGAGCCACGGTGCGTTCTCGGTCCGTGGGGCGGTCGTCGGACGTGGGTACCACCGACTCCGTTCGGCCTGCGGGGCGAGCAAGGCAACCCCGTGGCGGGAGATCGGATCGAACAGATTGACGACACCCTGGGCGGTCGCGCCACGGCCGTGACAGAGGACGACGGCCGCGTCTGCTGCCATCGCGGGCGCACCCGCAGTGAGCAGTTCCTGTCCCTCGTGGGGCCCCGACACGGCGGTCAGTTGGCGGCTCGAGTCCGTCACGCTCCGCCCTCGTCTTCGGTATCACCGCCTCCCGCGTCGCTCGGTTTCCGACTGTCTTCGTCGATCGGTATCGACAGCGAGGGAAGCTGGCTCTCGATCAACTCGCGATCGCTTTCGAACCAGTCCGGGAGAGAAAGCGGCAGGTCGGTCGTTCCCCTCGAGTCCGTCGACTCGGTGGTATCCGTCGCCAGCGTGCGCTCGACGGCGACGCCGTCGGTCTCGGTCGCGAGTTCGAAGAGGATGCCACCGGGTTCGCGGACGTACAGCGAGTGAAAGACGTGACGGTCTTTGACTCGCGAGACGTCGTATCCGCGGTCGTCGAACAGTTCGCGCCACTCGGACAGCGCCGCCTCGCTCTCGGCTCGGACGGCGACGTGGTGGATCGTCCCCGGACCCTCCCGGCCGAACGATGCCGCTCGCTCGGCCACCGACTCGCCCTCGAATCCGTCCGAGCCCGTTCCGGAGTCGGCCGTGGTTTCTTCCGCCGCAACTCCCACGTCGACGATCGTCGCCCGATCGCCTGTCGTGCGGTACCGGACCCGTTCGTCACCTTCCTCGTCGTACGCGAAGCCGAGAGTCTCGAGCGTACTCGCGGTGGCGTAGGGGTTCAGCGAACGCGTCGAGACGCCGTACAGATCACAGATTGCAGCGTCTGGCGGAACGTCACTTCCCGGCCACGGCTCGGCGTCAGAGTCATCAGCGTCGGAGTCGGCGACGAGTTCGAGTCTCGTCCCGACGGGATCTTCGAGTCGAAGGAACCGTTCGTCGAATCGCTCGAGCGGGCCGTCGACGTCGACGTCGTAGGCCTCGAGGCGCTCGCGCCAGTACGGGAGCGAGCCGTCGGGGACGCGGAAGGCGACGGCATCGACCTGGGGTTTTCCGACGCGTCCTGGATCGGCGTGGGGGTCGGGAAAGCAGGTAAAGACCGTCCCCGGCGAGCCCGTCGCGTCGCCGAAGTAGAGGTGGTGCTGGAGGGGGTCCTCGACGTTCACGGTCCGGGTTACGGGGTAAAGCCCCAGTACGCCGGCGTAGACGTCGACGGCCTCCTGTGCGTCACCGACGATTCCCGTCACGTGGTGGAGCCCAGGTGTGTCCGCGAGCATGGGGTCACGTTGGGGCTCGAGCGGATTAGCCTGTCCGACTCCATCTCTCTGTTCGTACTATTTTGATCGGAAGGAAAGACCGTCGTCTGACGAATCGTTAAGTGATCGGAGTACGCACTAGCGGGCGAATGGGCAACAAGAACAAGACGATCTCGTTTCGCGTCAACGAGGACGCCTTCGAGGCGCTCCAGGATATCGCCGAAGAACGGGATATCTCGCTTTCGGCCGTCTTCCGGGATTACGTCGACCAGCTCGTCGACCACGACGGCCAGGTCGAGGTCGTTCCCAGGCGGGAACTCGAGTCGCGTTCGGCACCGGCTGAGGGTGAGGACGGCGATCTCTCGTTCCCGCCGACGGTCGAGGTTCCCAAGAGTTTCATTCGCGAGCACGAACGGCTCGAACTCGAGGCCGACCACCTCCGGGAGCAACTCGACGAGTACAAGGCGTACGTCAACGACCTCCAGGACCGACTCGAGGGCGAAGACGAGGTGCTCTTACTCGACGACCTGGATGGCGAGGGCGAATCCTACCAGCTCCGGTGATCCCCTCCGGTCGACGCAGTTCGCTTCGAGCGCCGATTGCAGGCCTCGATCGCGTCTTATCTGGCGAGGTTCCGTTTCTCGCGTCTGATCTCGTCGGCTTTCGCGTCGGCGCCGTCGACGCGAGCGAGTCCTTCGGCGGCCTCGAGTGTCCGGACGGCGTCGTCGAGAAACGAAAGAACGTCGCCGGGATAGGCATAGAGCATGTAATCGTCGCTCATCACGTCGACGATGGCGTCCGGACCGAGTCCCTGCGCGCGCAACTCGAGGAGGTATCGCTGGAACTTCCGCTCGGGACAGCCACAGTAGGGGTTGTTGTCACAGTCACAGTCGAGGAAGTCCTGTGCGAACTCGAGGACGCGATCGCGGGTGGCGTCGTCGAGTTTCTCGAGGCCCTCCCCCTGGAAGAGTACGTCGAGCGTCGCCCCCTTGAACGCGCCTTTCGGGATGTTCGTCTCGAGCTGGGAGCTGAGCTGGCGGTGGTTCTTGACGTAGATCTTGTCGGTGATGGCCACGCGTTGGCGAGGCTACGGTCGGCGCGGAAAAAAGGCTCCCGGTCGCGACTGCGGCGAGAACCGACGAGCCGACGTTCCCGAGAGTGGGAAAATCCGCGTCACGAACTCGCATACGGACCGTACTCGAGTCGTAACGTATTTCAGGTGGACCAGTCCTAAATAAGCCTGCAAGCGTGTCCGGGTTGGGGTAGTGGTTATCCTTCAGCCTTGTGGAGGCTGAGACGCGGGTTCGATTCTCGCACCCGGACTTTTTCACGACGAACGATGTGAGGAGTGGAAAAGCCGGAAGGCGAGAATCGAATCAGGGAGTGAAGCGAACGACGTGAGCGAAACGACCGTGGTTCGATTCTCGCACCCGGACCTCGAGACGACGCCTGCTGGACACGGCATCCAAAAACGGACTCGAGTGAAACCGGTCGATCAGTACGTCGCTTCTTTGATCTCCTCGTCTAAGTCCTCGAACCCCTCGAGGTACTCGAGGCGCTCCTCGCGGAGTTCAGCGGCGGCGGTCTCGTACTCGTCGACGTGGTCGGGGACGGAGAACGCCTCGATGTCCAGGCCAGGGACCGCTTCGGGGAGCGTGAGGCCGGTCGCCTCGTCGTCGGTCCACTCGATCGTCCCACGGGCGAGTTCGGTGAGGATCGTCACCGACTCGGTGACGCCGATATCTTTGGACTCGTCGCCGAGATAGCCGGTGTTGATGACGAAACAGTCGACGTCCAGTTCGGCGATGAGATCGCGGAACTGGTTCCCTTCTTCGCCCTCCGAGCCGATGATAAATGGATTCGTTCCGACGACGCGGATCGATTCGCCCGCACGCGAGGGGTCGCCCGCGCTGGTCTCGATCGACTCGCCGAGCATGAACGCGACGGCCGCCTCCTCCTCGTCGAGTTTCGCGACCGGGGGCATAAGCGGGTTGCGCGTGATGAAAAAGACCTGGTCGACGCCGTCTAAGTCGATCTCCTCGTCGGCGCTCTCGAGTTCCGAGCGCTGGACGATCGCCCGGGAGTTTTTCGTGTATCGGGGCTCGTCGAAGTCGACGGTTCCGTCGTCGTCGACGGCGACGTTCTCGAGCACCGCCGATTCGTGGGTCGCAGCCGTATAGAGGGCGGGCTGTTCCTCTCGCTCGAGGCCGATCGTCTTGATGAACAGCCCCTGTCCTTCGCTTCCGGCGACGGAGCCGTCCGGGAGCAACGCACAGACGTCGTCCTGGAGCATGACGGCGTCTTCGGGCTCTTCGAGCCAGAGGCCGTGGGAGGTCAGCGTCGACTTGCCGGTCGCCGAGAGGCCGAGGAAGACCTGGCCGACAGTGTGCATGTCGCCGTCACCGTCGCGGACCCGTACACGCTTGCTGCCCGCGTGCAGACCGAGACCGCCACGCTGTTTCGTACGGTACATGAAGAGGCGGAGGAACGACTTCTTCGCCTCGCCGGTGTAATCGCTGCCGAGTACCGCGGTGAACCCGTCCTCGGGGAGCACGCGGATCGCCGTCCGCTCGTGGTCGGGGTTCTGGACGGTCACGAGGTCGGGGTCGCGGCCGTCGGCCGGCTCGAACAGCTTCGCCCACGCCAGGGCGATACGGGCGTGTGCTACCGGCACGTAGAGACGGCAACAGAAGGTCGCGTCGGGGTGGCGTCCCATGAGCCGGTCGACACAGATCATCTCACGCGCTTCGACGGCGTCGACGGCGTTCTCGAGCAGTTCGTAGTCCTCGGTCGAAAACTCGTCGTCGACTGCGTTTTTGGTCTTGTCCGCACTCCGCGAGCGGTACTCGCTGACGTACGACGAGGAGCCGAACTCGGTGGTGATCTCGTCGTCTTCGGCGAGTTCACGTAGCTCCTCGAGTGTGGGGTTGTATCGCACGTTCGACGCCTCAGTCGGATCCGGAAGCTCTCGTCTGGGAGACCGACGCTTGGTCCCGGTTTCGGACATACTAGGGATGTAATCACGCTGGTACATAAACGCCAAGGGTCCTATCCTGCGTGTGATACAAATTATCTAATCTCACGTTGCCATATGGCAGTCCATAACGGCCGACAGTAGCCGAATAGCTATAGAGTATACTCAAAGATGAGTAAACTTGACATTGGCGAGTCACCCGTTCTGGGGTCGGGCCAGACCCATCGTCGCGCGATGATTGGTCGGCCTACCGACATTACCGGCTGGGTACGCTGAATCGGATATATCTCTATTGATTAAATGAGTTAATAAGCCTGTGGATGGAGCCCTCCGCATCGTTGAACTCCAGTACGTCCCGAGCAAGAGAATGTTACCGCTGATGGACAGTAGACCGTCTCAGGCGTGGAACGCCGAAAGGTGGTGTCGGTTAGACGATGTCTTATCGACCCGCGTCGGTCAATCGCTGTACAGCCTCGTCGGGAAGCGAGAGCTCTCGAGCCTCGAGATTCGACTCGAGGTGGTCGGGACTCGACGTACCGGGGATCGGCAACACCACCGGCGACCGCTCGAGCAGCCACGCCAGCGCGACCTGTCGTCTGGTCGCGTCGTGTTCGTCGGCGATCTCGTCGAGGAGGTCGCCGTGAGTTGCGAGGTCGTCGGCGTCGATGGGTGCCCAGGGGATGAAGCCGATGTCGTTGTCTGTACAGACCTCGAGGACGTCCCTCGACGATCGATCGTCGACGTTGTATCGGTTCTGGACGGTCGCGATCTCGACGTGTTCGCGTGCAGTCTCGAGTTGGTCCACGGAGACGTTACTGAGGCCGACCTGGTCGACGAGGCCCTCGTCTTTCAGTTCGGCGAACGTCGAGACGGAGTCCTCGAAGGGGGTGTCGGGGTCGGGACGGTGGAACTGATAGAGATCGATGGTTTCGGTTCGGAGCCGGTCGCGGGAGGCGAGCACCTGATTGCGGATGTAATCGGGGTCGCCGTGGGCGAGCCACTCGCCCTCGCGGTTGCGCAGGAGGCCGGCTTTCGTCGCCACGACGACGTCCTCGGGGTCGCCGATCGCTTCGCCGATGAGTCGTTCGCTCACACCGGGGCCGTAGGAGTCGGCGGTATCGATGAAGGTGACGCCGGAATCGACGGCCGTCTGCACGACCTCGCGTGCGGTTTCCTCGTTGTCCGGCGGGCCGATGATTTCCTCGCCACAGAGGCGCATCCCGCCGAAGCCGAGTCGGTCGACCGTCGTCTCGCCGATGTCAAACGTCGCTGTCGTATCGTTGCTCACGAGCGTGCTAACGGATTCCGTCCTGATAATCGTTGACTGTCACTGGCTGGCTTCCCCCGACGGTTCGCTCGAGGGAGATTGCGTCGAGACCGACACGCCCTCGGTTTGGCCCGAGACCGAGACGCCCTCGGTTCGTTCGGGTGGGCCGGAGCGCCGACCGGCGTTGGCACCGAGGAGTCGCGGAAGCGCAGTGTCGGCGAACGTCAGTCCGAGGACGAGGATGATCGGGGCCAGAAAGAGCCCGTAGAAACCGAAGACGATCGGGCCGAAGATGTACGCGAGCATCAGCAAGCCGACGTGGGTGCGCTCGCCACTCAGGTACGGACGGAGGACGAGATCGGGGATCGTATCGACGACGACGATCGTGAGCACCAGAAAGCCCACCAGATAGACGATCAGCGAGGTGGTGCCGTCGAGGACGAGCGGGACGGCCGCCGCGATGGCGACGGGAACGTAGACGATTTTCATCCCGACGACCGGAATCAGACTCGCGATGCCGGTGAGCGCGCCGGCGAGTGCGGGGTAGGGAATCTCGACGGCCGACGGGACCGCTAGGTTGTACCCCATGAACGTGACGATGGCGATCAGCGAGATGAGGATCACGTTCAGCAGGTTTCCGAACAGTACGGCCTCGAGTTCCTTGTCGGCGGTCTCCAGGTACTCGCGGACGATCGCGTCGTCGTCGAACCGGAGGAGCCACTCGTGGAACTTCGAGCCGTCGATCAGGAGGTAGTAGGTGACGACGACGACGATCAACAGATTCAACAGCACGTTCGAGACGACGCTCGTCAGCAGGCTAGCGTGGTCGACCGCGAAGTCGATAAACGGGTCGAAAGTGCCGGCCTGGTAGGCGACGGCCAGCCCCTGGATCGTGAGCTCCGGCGGGTTCTCGAGGCTCTGTACCCAGACGACGTCCTGTGGAAGCATCTCGGTGACCGGATACTCGGCAGCGAAGTTGCGGATCTCGACCACGATGAGGGCGACCGTATACGTGATGAGAACGAGCAACGGGACGGCGAGAAACGAGATGACGAGTCCGGCACGTGCCTTATCGGGGAGGTGAAGCCGCTCGAGGGACTTATAGAAGCGCCGCGTCGAGTAGTAGAGAAAGACGGCAATGGTAAGCGCCGCGATGAATCGGTAGGCGATGTACGCCGTCACGACCGCGACGCCGACCCCGAACAGGGTAACTACCGTACGTTTCTCGTTCATTTTGTCAAACGTGTATCGTGAGGGATTTCAAATAAATCATACGGTAGGTGACCGTCACTGCCGTTCAGGTCGGTTCTCGCTTCGATCCGTACCGCGTCGTTCTGGCTGTGGAGAGTCTCACGGAGAGCGGTAACTCACTCTCGTCTTAATTACAGTCTTGCGAGTGAAGCTATTAAGTTCGAGATCGTCGTCGGAAACCAGTATGGGTGACAGTAACATACCTGTACGTCGGCGGACCGTCATCGGAGGAGTCGGGGCTGGCGTCGTCGGCCTGACTGGCTGTCTCGGAGAGGAGGGGGGAGACGTCGAGGAGAGTATCGACGAGGCCGACGACGCCGGCGATGTCGGCGACGAGGCCGGAGAAGCACAAGAGGGATCGATTTCCGTCACCGGCGTCTGGACCGAAGACGAGGAAGAAGACTTCCTCGCGGTCGTCGATCACGCCGAGGAGGAGACCGGAATCGACATTACGTACGAACCGCGGGACACCGAGGCGATTCTGACCGGGACGCTGATCGATTACGAGGCGGCCGTGGCAACCGCCGACGTCGTCGTGATGCCGTCACCGGCCCGTGTCCAGTCGGACGCCGAGTCGGGTCATCTGGCGTCGTTGACCGACACCTGGGATCCCGAGGAGTTCGCGCCCGATCCGGAGTTCGTAAGCGTCGACGGCGAGGCCTACGCCGCGCCGTTCAAGATGGATCTCAAACCCGGATTCTGGTATCGGCCGTCGTTTTTCGACGAGCACGGCCTTGAGGAGCCCGACGACTACGACCAGTTCCTCGATCTGCTCGCGGAGATCGACGGGGTCGAGGGCGTCGAAGCGCCGCTGGCGTCCGGAAACGGTGACGGCTGGCCGCTGAGCGACGTCACCGAGGCGTTCATCCTCCGGCAAGACGACGGCGCACAGCTCCAGCGCGATCTCATCGATGGCGACGCGGCGTTCACCGACGAGCGCGTCATCACCGCTTTCGAGGAGATCCAGGGGCTCCTCCAGCAGGGGTACTTCAGCGAGGTCCGGGACTTCGGCATCCAGTACGAGTTCTTCTGGGAGAACGAGATTCCGCTGTACTTCATGGGGTCGTGGACGCCGACGTTCGGAGCGATCGAGGATCCCGACGATCTGGACGTCTTCATGCTCCCCGGCACGGAGGCGATGGTCGCCGCCGAGAACTGGTTTACTGTCCCGGAGTACGGCGACGACGTCGAGGCGGCGCGGACGGCCGTCGCGGAGATGGTGTCGGCCGACGGCCAGGCTGTCTGGGCCGAACGCGGCGGTTTCATCGCCTCGAACCTCGGGGTGCCCGACGACGCCTACGACGTCGAGATCATGCTCGAGCTCTCTGAGATGGCCGACGAGGTCGAACTCGTCCCCGACCTCGACGACACGCTCGGCGACCCGTTCCAGTCCGAGTTCTGGTCGGTGCTCACGGGCTTTTGGGCCGAACCCGACCAGGACGTCGAGTCGCTCACCGAATCGCTGAACACGGTCTTACAGGAGACGGTCGAGGAGCAAGACGAGGGCTAACGTGGTCGACGGCGATCGAACACGCGGCGGCGGCCCCGCCGAGACGGTGTACGTCCTGGGACAGGAGATGCGTCGGCGCAACGCCAGCACCCTCGCGATGGACGTCCTCTACCTGTTTACGACCGCCTTTCTCGCGACGCTGGCGGTCCAGGGCGTCCGTCCGGCGGTCGTCGCCGCCCTCCCCCTCCTGACCTTCCTCTATTTCGCCTGGCGATCGACGACCGCATTCCTCGTCGCGAACCTGCTCGCGATCGCTCTCGCGGTGATCGCTACGGAGACTGGGATCGGGCCGTTATAGGGCGACGACTGGCGTTTTGACGGCCCGAGACGCCGTTTCACGGCGGTACTGCATCTTCGGATAGGGGTGTGCAATCCTCGAGCCGGCACGCACGATTCTCGAGTCTCGAGTCGATACGTACAACCGCGAGTCAGCGACGACGAGTAGCGGTTTGACGACGAACCACCGGGCGAAAACCGGATCGGCGCGTGGTCAGTCCGTGACCGCCGCAACCATCCCCTGTTTGTAGTAGCGCTCGAGTACCAGAAAGAGGAAGACGGGGACGGCCATCGTCATCACCGAGCCGGCGGCGACGAGCCCCCACTCGACCTGGATGCGGCCGGTCATCAGCGGGAGGACCTGCGGGGCGAGGTAGAGTTCCGGCGAGCGCATGAAGACGAGCGGGAAGAAGAAGGCGTTCCAGACCCAGGTGAACTGGATAACCGCCACGGAGACGAGCGCGGGCGTCGACAGCGGCAGGATGATCGTCCGAAAGATCTGGTAGCGCGAAGCGCCGTCGATGCGTGCGGCCTCCTCTAGCTCGACGGGAATGCCAAGCAGGTAGTTACGAAGGAAGAGGACGACCCAGCCTAGCCCCCAGCCGATGTGGACCAGGATCAACCCCATGTAGCTGTCGAACAGCCCGATCTCGCGGAGGGTGTTGTAGTTGCCCATCGCGACCAGCTCCGGCGGAGCAGCCATCACGAGCAAGATCAGGAAAAACAGCGTCGTCTTCAGCAGGAACTCGAAACGTGCAAACGGGTACGCCGCCATCGCGCCGAGCAACATGACGACGAGCACTGCCGGCACAGTGACGACCAGGGTGTTGAACAGCGCCCGCCCCATCGGGGCCGTCTGATACGACCACGCCCGCGTGTAGTTCTCGAGGGTGATCGTCATTCCCTCGACGTGCCACCAGCCGGCGAGGATCTCGCCGAGCGGCCGGAACGACGCCATGAACAGCCCCAGAAACGGGACGATCCAGAGCACCGCAACCGTGATCGCGATCGCGTACTTCAGGAGCCGTGGCATCGACGGAACGGCGGAGGCGAGTCGCGTCGCCACGTCGTCCTCTCTCCGGGGTGCGGTTTCGGGTATCGCGTCCGGGGGGAGATACTGGTCGGTCTCGCGACTCGAGGCCGGGGTCGGTTCGCCTGGGGAGTGAGTATCGTCTGCCATGTTAGTTCATTCGGGCGATGTACAGCGCGAGCGGGGCGACGATGACCAGTTGGACGAGCGCGACGACCATCGCCTTCCCGTAGTCGATCGGCGGTTCGAACGCGGCGCGGTAGACCTCGATCCCGAGCACTGAGTAGGCGTGATTTGGGCCGCCGGCGGAGCCGCCGGCCGCGTAGACGATGTCGAACACCCGCATGACCCAGATGATCCCCATGATGACGACCACCGCGGTGACGGGTCTGACCAGCGGCCAGGTGATATCCCAGAACCGACGCCAGCGCCCGGCGCCGTCGACTTTCGCGGACTCGATCAGCGACGGATCGATCGCGGCCAGCGCCGAACTGTAGAGCAACATGTTGAATCCCGTCTGGACCCAGATGCCGCCGGCGATGAGCGCGTAGATCGCCAGCTGGGGCGACTGCGTCCAGTTGCGGACCTGTCCGCCGAGGCCGATTACGCGAAGCAACTCGTTGAAGATCCCCGCCTGGGGGTCGTAGATGAACATGAGGACGAGCCCGATGATGATCGTCGGCGTCGTGAATCCGAGAAAGACCATCGATCGGAGGATCCGTCGTCCCTTGAGATCGACGAACAGAAGCGCCATTCCAAGCCCCAGTAAGGTACTGATCGGGACGTGAAGAACGACCCAGAGGAGGTTCTGCGTGAGCGCGCCCATCGGGAACCGCCAGCGCAGAATGTTGTCCCAGTTGACGATGAGGGGGTCGGCGAACGTCCGAATCCAGTTGTCCAGCCCGGTAAAACTCTCCATGGAGAACCCGTCCCACGAGAAGAAACTCCCGACCGCCGAGTAGACGATGGGCCCGACCGAGAAGATCCCGAACAGCGTCAGCCCGGGGACGAGAAACACCACGATCGCCGTTGCCTTCCGCCGATCGACGTCCGGCCACGCAACCCAATCGGCCTCGAGCGCGTCGATGTGATCTCGCAAGCTCATCGTCTCAAGAGAGTAGTTCGCCGTTCTCGTCGTAGAGGTAGGCGTCGTCGTCGTCGAACGTGAGGTAGACGCGATCCTCGCGGTCGACGGACGTCGACGACACCTTCGCGTTGACGATCTGATCGGCGACGGCGACGTTGACGATGGTGTACTCGCCGAGCGGTTCGACGGTATCGACCGTCCCCTCGATCGCAGCCGTTCCGGATGGCGGATCGGTCTCGACGGTAATGTCCTCCGGTCGAACGCCGAGTGAGACGGTTCCACGGGGAACCGTCTCGAGGCCGCCGGGGCTCGTTCGACGGAGATCCACTGACCCCGCCTCGCCGAATTCGATCGAGCCGTTCTGGCGGGTTCCCCGGAGCAGGTTCATCGGCGGCGAGCCGATAAAGCGGGCGACCCACGCCGTTCGCGGGCGCGAGTAGAGTTCTCCGGGCGGGGCGACCTGACGGATCGTCCCCTGGTTCATGACGACGACCCGGTGGGCCATGCTCATCGCCTCCTCCTGGTTGTGGGTGACGTAGATCGTCGTAATCCCGAGTTCGTCCTGGAGGCGTTTCAGTTCGCTTCGCATCTCCTGGCGGAGCTTGGCGTCGAGATTCGACAGCGGTTCGTCGAGGAGGAAGACCGACGGCTCCCGAACGATGGCGCGGGCCAGCGCTACGCGCTGGCGTTGGCCGCCGCTCAACTCGGCGGGAGGTTTGTCGGCCTGGTCTTCGATGTGCAGGAAACTCATCGCCTCCTCGACCTTCCGGTCGCGTTCGTCGGGCGGGACCCCCTGTATCTTGAGCGGGTAGGCGACGTTCTCCGCGACAGTCATGTGCGGATACAGCGCGTAGTTCTGGAACACCATCGCGACGTTCCGGTCGCTCGGTGACCGACCGTCGACTCGCTGGCCGTCGAAGTAGATCGCTCCCTCGGAGGGATCCTCGAGCCCAGCGACGAGTCGGAGCGCCGTCGTCTTCCCACAGCCCGACGGTCCGAGGAAGACGATGAACTCACCGTCTTCTACCTCGAGGTTGAGCCGGTAGTTCGCGACGGTCTCACCGTCGTCGAAGTACTTGCTCACGTCCTCCATGGTGATCTGTGTCATACAGTATCGACGTACACGGATCGACCCATTAAACCTCCCCAACATCCCAGATATAATTTATGTGAAAACCAGCCTACTGTAGCGTATTTCCTCAGATTTAATCATATCTCATATAATAATTCGACCTGAAGAGACTGTGCCGAAAACCGGTCGTTCGTCGCACCCTGCTGGTTCGGAACCGTCCGGGTGCGGACGAGCGGATCGCCGATACTCGAAGAGTTTATGCGATGGCAGTAGACCGACTATCCATGGGATACGATACCGCAGCGAAGACCGACGCCGAATCGGTCGTCCCGGAAGAACACGGCGGAATGTGGTTCCTGCGCGAGGAACTCGAGACGTCGTCGCTCGGGTTCACCGTCCTCGAACTCGAGTCGGAGGCGAGTGGCAAGGAACACGACGAAACCGAGACGGGCCAGGAGGAGATCTACTACGTGGTCTCGGGATCGATCGACGTCGAGTTGACCGACGCCGGGGAGACGGTCTCGCTCGAGGCGGAAGACGCGATCCGGATCGATCCCGACGAGAGCCGGCAGATCCACAACCGCGGCGACGAACGGGCGGAACTCGTCCTCGTCGGCGTGCCGCAGTGACCACGCCGGCGCTCGAGCGCGAGTGCGGTCTCGAGGTGCACGTCAGATAACGTCGTCGGGGTCGTGGACGGACGCCATCCGTCGAGCCTCGTCGGCGTACTGGGTCCGACGGTCGTGGTCGTCGACGCTGCCGAGGTTCTCTGGAGCCGCGTCGACGGCGGCGGTCGTCTCGCGGGCGTCGGTAAACGACGTAAGCGCACGCTCCTTGCGGAAGTACCGGTCGCCGTCCGTCGTGGCGTACGTGAGGATGATCAGGTTCTGTTCGTCGTCGGAGTAGGTCCGTTCGACCAACCAGACGCGGACGGTCTCGGTTTCCCCGTCGGACATGTGCGAGTGTTCGACGGCGACCGGAAAATAATAGGGGGACAGACAGTCGCGTCGACCGATCTCGAGGCCGGGGAGGCCGAAGCCGATCGTTCGTCCCGCCGTCCGTCGTCGCCGGTTCGTCTCTCGGGACATCGGCGGTCCGAACGGCGGTCAGTGTCAGCCGAGGTCCTCGTCGCGTTCGGACTCCCGGAGGATGAACGGACCCATCGCGAGCGTGCGCTTCGCGACCGTCGCGATGCGGAGGATGTAGACGATGAAGACGACGAACGGCGAAATGCCGACGACGAATCCGGCACTCGTCACCCAGACCAGGTTGTCGACGCCGAGGGTCGTTCCCGGGAGCGCACTCCCGTCGACGTACATGATTAGCAACGCCATCACCGTCAGTGCGGGCACTGAGATGTACAACAGCGCCCGCGAGAGGGTGATCAACTCCCACTGGAAGTACAGCGTCTTGAAGTGCTCGCGGGCCGGCCCGAACAGCTGGAGCGTGTCGATCACGTGATCGATCTTCTCGTTCGCCTCGTCGGAGAGTGAGTCGCTGTGATCGGCTCGAATCTTGCGGGCGTCGTAGATCTTCCGTGAGTAGTTGAAGTTGAGCGCGTTCCAGACCACGTCGAACGTCCCGAACTGGGCGTCTCGGAGATCCGATTTGACGCTCTCGGCGTTACCGGTCGTCTCCTCGACGTACTCCGTGACCTTCTCCCGAAGCTCCTCGTCGCGTTCGTCTTCCATCTCGGCTTCCAGTTCGTTCGCCCGTTCGTGGACTCCGTCGACGAGTTCGAAGAGAAAGGCGGCGGGTTCGGGCGGACTCGCGTCTTCCTCGATCGTACGCTCGACGTCCCGTCGAAACTCCATCGCTTCCTGCATCCGTCCGCGTTGCTGGCCGACCGCGCCGAGCTCCTGGGAGAGTACCAGCTGATTGATCGTGACGACGATCGCCGTGCCGGTGATGATCGCCCCGATAAAGGCCGAAAAGAGGAACTCGATGCCGTCCTGGCTCTCGACGATCTCCCGGAGAGGCGTCAACTCGAGTCCGCTTGCGGCAACGAGAACGACGAACACGGCGAGCAGGATAACACCCGTAAATGCCCAGCGGTTCAGCCGAAGTAACAGCCAGAGCCGGGGACCACCGAGTCTATCGTAGCCGTTCGATTCGCCGCTCGAGTCCGGGTCGGTCATCGACGTCCGGACACACGACGGTCGGTGGTAAAATAACAGGGCCGGGACTCGACGGGTGAGAGCGGTTTCGAACCGCCCCAGCGACCGCTCGAGTCCGGATTGGTGTCCGTCCCGACGCTCGGATCGAGTTCGAACGGCGATCGATTCGTACGGATTCCTGTAACGATTTCTCGGCGAAACCGCAGACGGGTCGCGGTTTCGGCGGTACCGACGTACAGTAACCCGTATCAGTCGGACCCCGTCGGGGACCCCGACTCCGACTCCTCGGCGTACGTGACGTCGAACGGCCCCTCGTCCGGTGCCTTCTGGGGGAGCATCGGGCCGACGGAGGCCGTCCGCCGGGTCACGGTCGCCGTCCGGAGGATGTAGGAGGTCAACAGCGCGAGCGGCGAGACGACGACGGCGACGAGCGCGGCGACGACGACCGGAAGGAAGTCGACGCTGATCGACGGCCCGCCGAGATCGGCGTACAGAAAGCCGATCAACATCGCAGAGAGGATCGCCGGCACGCCACAGTAGATCGTTAGCTGTGAGAAACGCGTCAACTCCCGCTGGAGATACGTCGTCTTGAAGTGCTCGCGAGCGACGCTAAACAACTCGAGCGTCTCGATTAACTCCTCGAGTGCCTCGCGTCCCTCCGCGGGGAGTTCGTCGCCGTACCGCCCCTTCACGTGGCGGGCGACGTACAGTTGCCAGGCGTCGTCGTAGCCGATCGCCGCCGAGACTGCTTGGAACGTCCCGAACTTCGTGTGCTCGAGGGTTTCGTCGAGTCGGTCGGCGCGCTCCTGGACGTCGGCGGCGTACCACCCGACCTGCGCCGCGAGTTCGTCGTCGTGATCGTCGATTGCGCTCTCGAGTTCTCCGCCGTGGTCGCGAACCGACGCCGTGAGCAGTTCGAGCAGTCTCGTCGGTGACGCGGGGACCGCAGGGACGGCCGCCGTCTCCGCGACGTCCTCCCGAAACGACACGACACCCTCGAGTTGACGCTCGGACTCGCCGGCCGCGGCGAACTCCTGCGAGAGGATGAGCTGGTTGATCGAGACGACGAGCGTCACGAGCGAGAACGTTCCGGCGATCATGCCGCCAGCCAGGCGAGTGATCGAATCGCCGTTGAGAACGGAGATGATACCCACTTCGTCGAGCACGAGAAACCCCAAAAACGCCGCGATCGAGACGAGCGCTGCGACGACCAGGCGGTCGCCTTCGACCAGTATCCACTCGCGAACCCGGGTCAGCCCACTCGTCCGCTCGCCGATGTCGGGCCCGTAGGACTCGAGCGTCTTTTCGGTGTCGGACGACCCCATATCGTCGGTTCACCGTCGACGAGCAAAAGGTCCCGCGTTGCATATCGCCTCTCCCGTTCGTTCCGATGACCCGGTTGCAGGGTCCAGACTCAACTATCTTCCCGCCGTCGGTTCTCGTATGATCGGAGACAGCGAACGAGTCAGCGACCCGCTCATGCGACCGTCGCGACGATGACGGACCGCCACCGTTCGACTCGACGCCGGCTCCTCACAGTTCTCGGATCGGGGGCCGCGGTCGCCGTCGCCGGGTGCAACGCGATCGGCGACGGTGCTAACCCGGCGTACGAAGACGGTGGCGTCGTCGACGTCGCCGGCGACGACCGATCGGCCGAGGAGACGACCACGGCGGAAGCGCTCGCCCGACAGGAGAGCCACGGGAGCGTCACGCCGCTCGAGTCGCTCTCGCTCGTCGACCACGAGTTCGTCCTCGAGGACGACTTCAGGGGGTCGACGGTGCAGGGAACGGTCGAAAACGTCGGCGACGACCGCGTCCAGGTCGTCGAGGTCCGCGTTCGCGTCTACGACGACGCTGGCGATCAACTCGGCTGGTACCTCGATACGACCGGCGACGTCGACGCCGGCGATCGGTGGGCGTTCGAAGTGATCTTGCTCGAGTCTCCAGCGGACGTCGGACGCTACGACGTCGCCGTGTTGGGGACGCCGACGTGAGACGCCACGTTGGAACGACATCACAAGGGCTGAGACGACCCTACGCGGACGGAACGGCCCCGTGGCGGCCGAACGGGCCCTGTGCCGGTTGGACGACCCGTGAACCACCTCGAGTACGTCGCCAATCCGTTCGTTGGTCGTTCGATGCCATCGGCGGTCGCGTCGGGATACGCCTCGGCCGGTGCCTCGAGTCCGGGTTCATCGGCGGTCGAGGCGGATACCCCGACCCTTGAGGTCGGGGAGGAAGCCGACATTCCAGTACACAAACCATGCTCGATGGCAAGGCCGACTCCCCACACCTCAATAAATACTATTAAATACTTCTAAGAATACTTATGAAGTATGGAGGTTGTTCGGAACATCCAAGTCAAACTCAACGTTTCCTCCGAGGACGCTGAAGTCCTCGATGAGACGTTCAAGCAGTTCCGACAAGCAGCGCAACACGTCGCTGACCACGGATGGGACGACAACCCCTACGAAATCACGGACACGAAGAACACGCTCCACGACGAGACGTATTCCGACGTTCGTGAAGAACTCTCTCTGCAATCCAGCCTTGTTCAAAGTGCCCGCAACCTCGCGGCAACCGCACTTGGGAACTGCAAAGACCGCATCCTCGACGACGGCAAGAAAGCAAGCAAACCCGAGTTCCGAGGAAGCGTCGTCGTATACAACGGTCGAACCATCACGTACAACGACGACCACGTATCCCTCGCCACCACAGACAAGCGCGTGACCGCAGAATACGTCACGCCAGTCAACGAGGAGGGAACGCCGTTCGAGGACTACTGGACGGATGAATGGGAGAAAGCCGAAGCAACGCTCCACAAACGCGATGGAACGTACTACCTCCACATCGCCGTGAAGAAAGACGTAGACCCCTCTTGCGACGACGAATCCGAGAACGGAGTGGTTCTCGGTGTGGACTTGAACGTGGATGGGTACGTGGCCGTCACCAGTACCGGAGCGTTCTTCGGCAATGCAGATTACCTCAATCATCGCCGCGACGAATACGAACGTCGGCGCGGCAACCTCCAACAGACAGGTACTCGCTCGGCTCACCTCACGATACAGTCGATTGGCGACCGATTCGCCCGGTGGAGCGCCGACTACTTGCACCGCATCTCCAAAGCCATCGTTCGTGAGGCCGTGGAGAACGACTGTACCGCTATCGCGTTCGAGAACTTGAATCATATCCGCAAGCGCATCTCGAACGCTTCAAAGTTCCAGCAGTGGGCGTTCAAGGAACTTCAACGCCACGTTGAGTACAAAGCCGAAGAATACGGCATCGATGTGGACGACGTGAATCCGGCGTACACGAGTCAGCGGTGCAGTCACAGTGAGTGTGGGTTCACGCACGAGGACAACCGTGATGGTGACGAATTTGAGTGTCTGAAGTGCGGAAAGGAGTTGCATAGCGATTATAACGCCGCTCGGAACGTCGGGTGGCGTCTTATCCAGCACTGGCTCAAGTCTGGTGCTGGACGAGCCACGAGTCAACTGGCTCTGAAGTCAGGGACGTTGAACGCGAATGGTCGATTTCGACCTACTGCGCTACGCAGTTAGAGCGGGAGTCCACTGACAAGCCTCGGGGTCGTTCGGAAGATCTTGGATCTTCCGTGATGACGAGACGCCTGCGGCGTCTCGAACCACTTGACCCCGAGGCAGTTGACCCTCCCGCTCCGCCAGCGACGACGTGAACGGCAGTCGGGGCTTTCAGCCGAATCGAGACAGTACGAGCGTTTTTGCCGATTCGTCGCGTGTGTTTCGCTACGTTTGCTCGACGTCGAACTCCCGTTCGAGGACCCAGACCGGGACCTCGACATCAAAGACGAATACAGTGCGACCGTCAACGTATTCTTACACTTTACGGTCCTCGGCGCGATCACACTGGTGACCGGTCAGCCGTTTCTGTTCCCGAGTCTGGGGCCGTCGGCATATCTGATGGCAACTGGCGAGAAAACGCGTGCAGAGGGGCCATACCACGTCATCGGCGGCCACACAGTCGCCGTCGTCGCGGGGTTGATCGCCTACGCGCTGTTCGCCAGCGACGTCAGCGCGTACGTCGTCTTCGACCGGCCAGATCCCGCATTCTCGTGGGATCTGGTCTACCTCACCGCGAGTGCGACTGCGGCGATGATGCTCACGACGACGGCGATGCTGGTGACAAAGACGAACCACGCCGCCGCCTGTGCGACCACGTTGATCGTCGCACTCGGCCTGATGGGCGGCATCCAGGACGCGGCGATCATCGTCGTCGCCGTCGCTATCCTCTGGTATTTTCACGATCGGGTTATCTCGACGCTGGCCGAGCGATACGGGTTCAAACCACGGGATGCCCGATCGTGACCGGCGACCGTTTCCCCCTCCTCCGCTGTCGCTGGCGAGAGATTACCCGAACACCGAATCGACGATGTCGTCGTCGACCGTCTCGAGAACGGTTTCCGGCGGGTCCGCGACGGCGTACGCCGGTCGCCCTTTCCCAGTTGGAGACGTTCCCGTCATCTCGATCTCCTCGACGACCCCGTCGTCCTCGAGGCGGTACAGCGATCGCACCACATCGGCTTCCTTCGGAGAGCCGACGACGTCCGTGTCGACGCGCTCGAGACAGCGATCGCACTGTCGGCGAAGGTCGTGGGTCTGAATCGGTGCCTCGCCGTCGCGTTCGCTTCGCACGAGGGCGAGGAGAACGATCTGCTCGGTCAGCGACAGGCTCGAGTCAGAGACCATACTAGTCGTTCAACGTCACACCTAGTAACTGTTCGCCCACGACACACGCCGTGCAACCGAACGCCGCATCGACGGCATGGGCTCGAGTCGTCGGTCGGAAACCGGGTCGGCCGACGGCGGTCGGGAGATCGACCGAACGAGGTGTGTCAGGAACTCTCCTCGTCTTTGAGCTCTGCGAGTTCGGCCTCGACTTCGCTGTCGTCGACGTCTGCCTCGAGATCCTCGAGTTCGGACTCATCGACGTCCGCTTCGACGTCCGGCTCCGTCGCTGGTTCGGGCTCGGATTCGGACCCCTCCGAACCGACGTCGGATTTGAGCGTCTCGAGTTCGGCTTCGACGCCGCTGTCGGTCGAGAGCTCCTCGAGTTCGCGATCGATCGAGTCCTTATCGGAGAGGACGTTGTCGAACGCGCCGGACTCGTGGAGTTCGTCGAGCGCCGCGGAGCGGGCTTCCATGTCTTCGGTCTGTTCTTCGGCGCGTTCGATCGCACGGCCCACGTCCTCGAACTCCTCGCCCGTCGCCGTCATCGCTTCCGACACGGTCGAACTCGCCTCGGCGGCCTCGTAGCGGGCTTTCATCGTCTCCTTTTTCGTGCGGAACTCCTCGATACGGGCCTGGAGCTCGTCTTTTTGCTCGATCAGACTGTCCTGTTGGCTCTGAAGCTCCGAGATCTGTCGGTCCAGATCCTCGATCTGGTTCATCTTCGTCTTCTTTTTCTCCAGTGCGCGCCGCGCGAGGTCCTCTCGGTCCTGCTGGACGGCCGTGCGAGCCTGCTCGTTGTGTTTCTCGACGTTTTCCTCGAGGCGGCGTTTCTGCATCTCGAGGCGCTTTTTCTGCGTGGTGAGGTCGGCGATACCGCGTTTGACCTCCTGGAGCTGGTCGCGCATCTGCTCGTAGGAGTAGTCGAGCGTTTCGGTCGGGTCCTCGGCCCGGTTGAGGATGGAGTTGATTTTCGACCGGATGACGTAGGAGGTCCGAGAGAGGATGCCCATACTCGTACGTATCGCTCGTCACCCTTAAAAACATCACATCAACGACAGTCCACCTGCCTCGACGCTCAGCGACCGTCCTCGGTCGGGTCGTACTGAACGGCGTCGCCGTCGACCGCCGGCGCACCGAGTGCGATCACCTCGACCGCAGTCTCGGCGTCGTCGGGGTTGTACGCTCGGTGGGGCGCTCCCGGCTGCGCCGCGAACGTCGCCCCCGCTGGAACCGTAAACTCCCCCTCGGGTGTCTCTACGTGGAGAACGCCCGACTGGACGACGAACGCCTCCTCCTGGATCTCGTGGTAGTGGTAGGCGAGCGGGATCTGTTCGCCCGGCTCCGCACGAAAGAAGTTGACCGCGAGTTGCTCGAGACCCGCGGGTTCGCTCAGCTGCCGGCAGTCACACGGTCGGTCGTCTTCGGGCTCGAGGCCCTCCGGGTCGACGACGGCATAGTCCATGCATGGCATTCACTCTCGGTGTGCAAAAAACGGCGTGTCACCCGTCTCGAGTCGACCTGCACAGCGCCGGCTCAGGTCGTTCGGAACGCCCGGTCGCCGGCGTCGCCAAGTCCGGGGACGATAAACCCGTCCTCGTCGAGGTAGTCGTCGATCGAGACCGTAAGCAGGTCGGCCTCGGGAACCGACTCGGAGACCCGGAGCAGTCCGTCGGGTGCTGAGACCGCCGAGAGAACGATCAGGTTCTCCGGCTCGGCGGAGTTCTCGACGACGTGATCGAGCACCGTACACATCGTACTGCCCGTCGCGAGCATCGGATCGGCGACGATCACCGTGTCCTCCTCGTGGATCTCGGGGAGTTTGACGTAGTCGACGGTGATCGGGAACGAGCCGTCCTCCGCTCGGCCGGCTTCCTCGTCGCGGCTCGCGCTGATGACGCCCTGTCGTGCGCGAGGGAACGCCTTCAACAGCCCCTCGACGAACGGCGTCGCGGCGCGCAACACGTTGATGATGACGACGTCGTCGAGTCCGCGGACGCGCTCGCCCATCGTCGGCTCAAGGGGCGTCTCGATCTCGACGTACTCGGTTTCCATTCGACCATCGATGATCTCGTAGCCACAGATTCGCCCGAGTTTGACGAGCCCCTTTCGGAAGCTGACCTGTTCTGTTTCGACGTCTCGGATGCGTGAGAGCGTGTCTTTCGCCAGTCCGTGCGTAATGAGATACGCGTTCTCCCGGTTCTCGATCGGCATACTCGTACAGGCTGTCGCCGGATAGTTCACGTTATCGATCGGCATCCGTCAGCGAAGAAGTTTATACCGATCCACACCGTACGGATCGGCCAGCCGAATGGAAGAGAGCATCTCGGGATTCAAGATTCGCGGTGATTGGGGCGACGTCGTCGAACACGGCGAACGCATCACGCAGGCGCTCCGGGAACACAGCGTCGACGATCCCGGCTGCGGCGGCGAGGCTCATCTGGCCCGTGCGTTCGAGGAGTGGGACGAGTGGCGGCCGAAAGCCCACGAAACCCTGGAAGCAGACGTCAGCGAGAAGACAGCCGATCAGGCGAGCGTCGAGGAAGGAAAGGGCGAGAAAGCCGGCAAAGGGCCCGACGAGGACATCAAGACCGCCGGCGAGAAACTCTCGGAGTCCTACGAGCAACTCGAGGAGGACGACCCCGACGCGGCGGTCGACAACTGGAAGCAGTCGATCGACTACGTCGCGCGGGCGGCCGACTCCGCGGGCCGGAAGGCGCTGCGGCGAGTCGAGGACACCGTCTACCAGAACGTGATGACACAGCTCGCACCGTACTACTTCGACAACGAACTCGTCAGTGCGAACATCCAGCAGTCGACGCGAAACGGCGACGCCGGGGAACAGTTCGTCTTCGAAGTCAACGTCAACGACGACGAGCTCAAAGAGAAGGTCTCGGATCGCCTCGCCGAGTACGACGACGAGATCGACCGCTGGCACGTCGAAGTCGAGAAAGATACCGACGCCGCCGAAGCGATCGAGGGCGCCGAACCGCCGCCGGAACCGGAGGACAACTCGCGGTCGACGACGAACTGAGTTCGGTCCCGCCCGACGAGGTGCCGTTCGCTTCGGCGAGTACAGGTCGGCACACACTTGTAGGACCCGCCAGTAGGAACTCCGTAGATGGTCGAGATCGCGACGATCGCGACGTTTCTGGTCGCTGCGCTGGCCAGCCTGTTTATGGCGTGGGCGATCGGTGCTGGCTCGAGCGGCTCCACCCCGTTCGCGCCGGCGGTCGGGGCGAACGCGATCTCGGTGATGCGTGCGGGCTTTCTCGTTGGTATTCTCGGGTTCGCCGGTGCGGTGTTACAGGGTGCGAACGTCTCCGAAGCGGTGGGGACGGAGCTGATCGGCGGCGTGACGCTGTCGCCGATGGCGGCGACGATCGCGCTGGTGATCGCGGCCGTCCTCGTCGCGATCGGCGTCTTCGCGGGGTATCCGATAGCGACGGCGTTTACGGTGACTGGGGCGGTCGTCGGCGTCGGTCTCGCGATGGGAGGCGATCCGGCCTGGCCGAAGTACGCCGAGATCGCCACGCTGTGGATTCTGACGCCGTTCGTCGGCGGCGGACTCGCCTACGGTATCGCCAGAACGCTTCGGGCCGAACCGATCTCGGAGCAGTATCTCATCGTCGTTCTCGCTGCGCTCGTCGGCGTACTCGTCGCGAACATCGAGTTCGCCGTCCTCGGCCCAGCCGACGGCGGCGCATCGATCGCACAGGCAACCGGCGGCTGGCTTCCCGGACCGGCGTTCGTCGGGGTCGTCACCGCGACGACCGTGATGGCGGCGATCTGGGGGGGAGCGGTCGCGATCGATCTCGAGAACGGAGTCGAACGGGGCGAGCGACACTTCCTGTTGATACTGGGCGGGCTGGTCGCCTTCTCTGCAGGCGGCAGCCAGGTTGGGCTGGCGATCGGTCCGCTGATTCCGTTGTCGGGCGACGTCGGAGTCTCCCTGCTCGCCCTGTTGTTCGGCGGCGGCTTCGGGCTCTTACTGGGGTCGTGGACCGGTGCGCCCCGGATGATCAAGGCGATCTCGCAGGACTACTCCTCGCTCGGCCCCCGCCGGTCGATCGCGGCACTCATCCCCTCGTTTATTATCGCACAGACCGCCGTCCTCTTTGGCATCCCCGTTTCGTTTAACGAGATCATCGTCAGTTCGATCATCGGCAGCGGCTACGCCGCGGCGGGCGGCAGCGGCGTCAGCGCGCGCAAGATGGGGTATACGGTGCTCGCGTGGGTGCTCTCGCTGGCCGGCTCGATCGTCATCTCCTTCGTCGGCTATCTGGCGTTCGCGACGCTGCTGTTCTGATGCGCCGCTGATTTCCCTCACGAACCACCGCAACACACATCCGACGGCTGTCAGTACGCTCCGTATGGACTCGAGTGAGTTCCTGCGATTCCTCACGGCGACCATCGCGCTGTGTGCGGTGGCGCTCGTGATCACGACGGCCGTGACCCCTCCCGATCCGTTCTCGCTGATCGGCGTCGCAGTTCCGCTGGTGGTGTTCTCCCCAGTCGTCTCGTACGTACTCGTTTACCGGGTCGGTTTGGGCCGACTCGAGTCGGGTGCCTGATCGGTTCCTCGAGGACGTTCGCTCGAGCGGTCGGACGAGGGGACATCGAACGGTCTTTACCCGATCGAACCCGAGAACGGGTATGGGAGCGGACGCGACCGGAAATTCGAACGATCCGAACACGATCCAGTGGCGACGCGACGGCTCGACGTCGACGGCCGTTCGACTCTGCTGGTCGCTCGGCGTCGGCACGTTCTTCGCGGCAATCTCGATCGTCGCGCTCTGGCGAGTGTACGATTTCGCCGGACAGGCCTGGCCCCAACTCCAGCCGATCATCCTCGCTCTCCTCGGCGCACTCGCCGCCACGGTCCTCGCGATTGCGGTCGTCAAGGACTCGACGGGGCGTGCGGTGGACGCCGCCGTCGGGACGGTCGTCATGGCGGGGATCATCGTCGCGTTAATGCTGGCCGGCAGAGTCGCGGAAGGCAGCGCCGCGTTGGGACCACTCGGTGCCAGTCCGTTCACCGCTATGGCGACGCTGCTGATGCCGTTCGCGTTCGTCGCGCTCGTGCTCTCCTCGTTTCTTCGGTCGGCCGGTGCCGTCGACCGGGATGCGGAGACGCTGTATCTCTCCGACCCCGACCTGGCGATCGACCTCGAGACGATCGATCGCGTCTCCGTCTGGGAGGTCGGCGGCGTGACCGTCCTCAACCTGCGGTACGCACAGCCGGGTGGGGAGTACGTTCCGGGACCACGGCATCTCGTCGTACCGCCGACGATTGCCGCGGAGATCGAAGCGGCCGTCGACTCGAGTCGGTGATCCGCGGTCGGATTTATAAGCGGCAAAAGACCTATCGCCCCGACGGACATCCGTCCCGATATGGACGACGGAATTGCCATCGACTTCGGTGAGACCGGGCTCGTGCCTGCCGTCGCACAGGACGCCGAGACCGGCGAGGTGTTGATGCTCGCCTACGTCTCCCCCGAGGCGCTCGAGCGAACCCGCGAGACGGGGCGAGCGCACTACTACTCGCGGAGCCGCGAGGAGCTGTGGGAGAAAGGGAAGACGAGCGGTCACGTCCAGGCGATCCGCGAGGTCCGCGTGGACTGTGACGCCGATACCCTCCTCTACGTCGTCGACCAGGAAGGCGGCGCGTGTCACACCGGCCACCGCTCGTGTTTCTACCGGACGATCGAGGGAGAGAACGTCGGCGAGCAGGTGTTCGATCCGGACGCGGTGTACGAGAGCTAGCCCATGAGCGAACGCGCCCACTCACCCGGTTCGAACGCGAGCGACGGTGACCGGGACGGGTCGACGCCGCTTGCGGAACTCGAGGCGGCCCGCGAGCGGTTCGACCGGATCGAGCGCGAGATCGACGACCACGGCAGCCGGGGAGTCGAGGACGCGACCGACGCAGTCGAGGACGCAGCCGACGCCTACCGGACCGCGACGGATCTGCTCGAGACGTACGTGGATCGGGCGACCGGCACCGGGCGTGAGAACTTCAAAGCATACGTCCAACTCGAGGGCCAGTTTGCCACGCTCGTCGATAGGTTACCCGACGATCTCGAGGGACGCAGCGCCTTCGAGGACGCACTCGAGGCGATCGACAAGCGCCGGCTGAGCGAGTCGGACTTCGAGCGGGCACACGCCGCCCTCGAGCCCGCCTCCCGGTACGCCGAACTGGTCGACGATCGCGAGCACGCACGCGAGGCGCTGGACGAGGCCCGAACGGAAGCGAGCAAGCGACTCCGGGAGATCGACGACGAGATCGACGAGCACGAACGGTTACTCGAGCTATCGACGGCCGACCTCGACGCCCCGGTCGACCGTCTACGGGAGCCGATCGACCGCTACAACGAGGCGATTCGCGACGCCTTCGTCGAGTACCGCCTCGAGGCCTCCGCTCGCGAGGTGTTCGCCCTCCTCGAGCGAAGCCGGTGGTACCCGTTCGTCGGGTACGAGCGACCGCCCGCGGATCTACGGGAGTACGTCGCGGAGAGCCCCGACGGCGAGTACACGATTCCCGAGTTACTCGAGTACGCCGACTACTCGCGGTCGAAACTCTCTCACTACGTCGAGGACGCCGACGTCCTCAAACGACGGGTCGCGACCCAGCAGACCTACCTCGACGGGATCGACGCCGAGGCGCTGACTATCGAGTGGCCACCGGACGGGCCCGCGGTCTTGCGCCGGGCGACGCGAGAGATCCGTCCGTTCGCCGCCCGCGTCGCCGACGAGGAGACCGTCGCTGCGCTTCGATCCGTCCGACGACTCACCCACGACCCCGACTACGACCGGCTCCAGACCGCCGCCCAGGCGGTCGTCAGGCTCACCCCCGAGGAGCGCGAACGTCTCGCCGACGGTCGTATCGAGGACGAACTCGAGGCCTTGCGGACCGAACGGGAGAACCTCGAGGCGGCACTCGAGGTCGACGACCCCATCTAAGACGGGTTACTGTCCGTCAGCGCCGGCACACCCATCCGGGGGTCGCGGGTATGGCGCGACATCGCGATCGACCGAATCGACTCGAGTCGCTCGAGAACTCGGTCGTCGATCACCGAAACGCTGCGTACGGTTCCATCGAACGGACCACGAACGGACGGAAAGAACTACCGCCGGCAGAACGAACCGCGGCCGCGATCGGGCCGTCTATTTCGTGCTCTCGAGTGTCTCGTACATCCCATCGGCGAGTTCCGTCGCCCGGTCTTCCTCGCGGGCCTCGGCGTAGACCCGCACGAGCGGTTCGGTGCCGGAGGGACGGGCGAGCACCCACGCGTCGCCGTAGTCGAGTCGGTAGCCGTCGCGAGTGTTGAGTTCGGCGTCGGCACCCTTGGCGTGGTTCGCGGCGGCGTCCAGCATCGCGTCGCGTTCGGCGGTCGAACTGTAAGAGACGTTCCGACGGACGTTCGCGTAGCCGTCGTAGGGGGAGACGATTTCGCTGACCGGCCGCTCGGCGACGAGTTCGAGAAACCGCGCCGCCGTGAACGCGCCGTCCCGGGAGAGTCGGTACTCGGGGAAAAAGATGCCTCCGTTGCCCTCACCTGCGATCGGCACCCGCTCGCCCGTCGCCTCGAGTTCCCTGATTCGCGTGATGATGTTCGTCGAGCCGATCGGCGTCAACTCGAGTTCCGCGCCGACGTCGGTGACGACGTCGACGAGCCGCTGGGAGACGTTGACCGCCGAGACGGCCGTCTCGCCGGCCTCGAGTTCGGCCGCCGCCAGGGCGGCGAGAGTGGCATCACCCTGGACGTACTCGCCGTCTTCGTCGAAGAAGATCGCCCGGTCGGCGTCGCCGTCGTGAGCGATGCCGACGTCGGCGTCGGTCGCCCGGACGAGTCGCCCGAGGTCCTCGAGGTTGTCGACGACTGGCTCCGGATCGCGGCCGGGGAAGTGGCCGTCCGGCTGTCCGTTGACCGTGACGACCCGACAGCCCAGTTCGCGGAAGAACTCGGGGCTCGTCAGCGACCCCGCGCCGTGACCGGGGTCGAGTGCGACGGTCAACTCGGCGTCGGCGATCGACGCGCGGTCGACCGACGCGAGCAGTTCGTCGACGTAGTCGTCGGTGACGCCGTCGACGGTTCGGACGCGTCCCGTCTCGTCCCAAGGTGCGACTGCAAACCCCTCCGCCAGCAGCGTCTCTTCGATTCGCTCGAGGTCGGAAACGGCGAGTTCGACGCCGTCCGCGCCGACGAGTTTGATCCCGTTGTACTGCGGCGGGTTGTGCGAAGCAGTCACGACGATCACCGGCACGCTCTCTCGCTCGGCATAATACTGCGCGCCGGGCGTCGGGAGCGTCCCCAGTCGGTCGACGTCGGTTCCGGTGCTTGCGAGCCCGCTCGCGACCGCGTCGGCCAGCATCCGACCGGTGGAGCGCGTATCGCGCGCGATAGCCACCCGATCGACCCCCCAGGCCGTCCCCGCCGCTTTCGCGACGCGCAGGACGAACGCGGGCGTCAGCTCCTCGTTTGCGACACCCCGTGTCCCGCTCGAACCGAACACTTCCATCGATCCCTAGTCCGACGGGATCCCCCAAAGGGGTTCCGAAGCCGACAGGGGCGTACAGACGGAACGTTTTCGGCCCGCGACCGCGAGCATCCCGTATGGATTCGATCGAGGAGAAACGCGTCTTCGGCGACCGATCGGGCGCACTCGAGGTCTACGTCGCGAGTACGATCGGCGTCGTCCGCGTCCGCGTCGCCGGCGACACCGTCGGCGAGTTCGGTCTCTGTGAGCGCTGTGACACGCGAGACGTCGCCGCGACCGCCGACTCGGTCGCGATCGCGACCGACGAGGACGTCCGCGTCCTCGAGAGTGAAACCGACACGGACGACACCGGCGGCTCGGACGGGGGGTTCGTCGACACCGGGTTCGGTCCGGCGGTCGCCGTCGGCTCCGACGGGACGGCGCTGCTGGCCGCCGACGCCGAGGGAAGGGTCGCTCGCCGGAGCGTAGACGGCGCGTGGACGGATCTGACGGATGGACTCGACGCGACGGTCGAGGCGATCGACGGCGACTTCGTCGCGACCGCCGACGGCGTCTACCGCGCCCAGGACGGCAGACTCGCAGACGTCGGGTTGACCGACGCACGTGACGTCGACGCAGCCGGCACACCGCTCGTCGCGACCGGGACCGGCCTCTTTAGGCTCGGAAACGGCTGGATGACGGAGCTCGAGGGGGCGTTCGAAGCGGTCGCCGTGGCACCCGACGGTTCGCCGGCACACTCGAGGCGTGCGTACGCCGTCTCGACCGACGCCGTCTACGCGTTCGACGGCGAGGAGTGGGACGAAGTCGCTTCCCCCGATGGCCGGATCGTCGCCGTCGACTACGGCGAGACGGTCTACGCCGTCACCGAGGACGGAACGTTCCTCGCCGCGACGGACGACGCCGAAACGAACGGCTGGCGCGAGCACGTCCTCGGCGTTCGCGGCGTCGCAGGGCTCGCCGCCGTTTCGACTCGCTCGTCGGAGTGAGCGAACCGAAACCGCCCGATACGCTTCGGCCGAGCGAACGAGAGAGAACGGAAACCCGTTTTACCCCGCGCGCTGTGGATTCGAGTATGATCGTCAGTGGATCCGCGTCGCAGTCGCTTTCGGCGGCGCTCGCGCGGGAACTCGAGGAACCGCTCGCGCCCGTCGAGTACGACCGCTTTCCCGACGGCGAACTGTTCACGACCGTCCCCGGGATCGAGGAGCGGACGCGAGCGATCGTCGTCGCCTCGACCGTCTCGAGCGACGCCCACCTCGAGTTGTTGCTCTTACAGGACGCCGTTCGCGAGGCCGGCGTCGACGAGGTCGTCACGATCCTGCCGTACATGGGGTACGGCCGACAGGACGAGGCGTTCGAGTCGGGCGAGCCGGTCTCCGCCCGGGCGGTCGCTCGCGCGATCTCGACCGGTGCGGATCGCGTGCTGACCGTCAACCCCCACGAGCGAGCGATCTGTCAGTTCTTCGAGCCGACGGCAATCGCGGTCGACGCGGCCGGACGGCTCGCCGATCCGCTCCCGACCGATCTCGTCGATCCAGTTTTCCTCTCGCCCGACGCGGGAGCGATCTCCCTCGCGGAGACCGTCCGGGACGCCTACGGCGGCGGTGAGACGGACTACTTCGAGAAGACCCGACACTCCGGCACCGAGGTCGAAATTTCGCCGAGCGACGTCGACGTCACCGACCGGGACGTCGTGGTCGCCGACGACATCATCGCGACCGGAACGACAATGAGCGAGGCCGTCGCCGTCCTCCGCGAGCGCGGCGTCGGCCGCGTCTTCGTCACCTGCGTCCACCCCCTTTTGGCACAAAACGCGTACGCGAAGCTCTCTCGAGCGGGCGTCGAGGCGATATACGGGACGGATACCATCGAGCGAGAAGCCAGCGCGGTCTCGGTCGCACCGGAGCTGGCGACACGCCTGTAGCGTCAGATCTCCCACCCCCGTTTCACTGTCGTCGATCTCGCATGGAAAAATGTCACACTGTTAAGTGACATCGATACCCTGATCTACGTAGGATCGAGTCGACACCCCCGATCGACCGCGACGATCGAACGCAGCAGTCGCAGACAGATGCACGGAATCGTCCACAAGACGCTGAAGGAGTACGTCGTCGAACGGACGGACGAGGCCTCCTGGAACGCCATCGTCGAGCGTGCGGGCCTCGAGCCGTCGCTTTACCTGCCGGTCTCTCACTACGACGACGCCGAGTTCGAGGCGATCCTCGAGACGCTGTCGGCCGTCGCCGTCCAGGAGCGCGCGCAGATCGAACGTTCCTTCGGCCGGCTGCTCGCCCCCGCCCTCCTGTCGACGTTCAGCGCCCACGTTCGGTCCGGCTGGGCGCTTTCGGACCTGCTCGAACACCTCGAGTCGATCACGAACGCCGTCGACGACGCCGCCGAGGAGACGTCGGTTCCCGATCTCTCGATGCGACGCGACGGCGACGACCTCCTCGTGACGTATCGCTCCCCGCGCTGGTATCCCGACGTCGCTTACGGCGTTCTGGAGGGCGTCGTCGGCGAGTTCGACGGTGATGCAACGGTCGCACTCGAGGACCGGGACGGCGCGGAGGGTGTCTGTACGTTTCGGGTTCGACTCGAGTGACGGATCTGGTACCGAACCGGTGTTAGCGTGATCGACCGCACTCTCGGCCCGTGGCGGCCACGATCACGGCGACGACGAGCGCGACGAGCGCCGCGCTCACCCCGAAGCCGGGGATCGAATCGACCTCGAGGGCCGTCGACGATCCTTCGGAGACGGTCGCGGTCGTCGAGACGTCGCCGATCGCGATCTCGTAGCGGCCCTCGTCGTCGAAACTGAGTTCGGTCTCGAGGGTCTCGGTCTCGCCGGGTTCGACGCCGACCAGGTGGCGGTCGACGACGCCGTCGTACGTCCGAACCTCGAGGACCGCGGCCGCGGGCCGGTCGTCCCCGCTCTCGGCGGTCGCCGTCATCGTCACCGTCTCGCCGGGTTCGACCGTCTCGGGGTCGACCGAGAGATCCGAGACGACGACGCTCGAGGACGGACGCACGAGGGCGGTCAGCCGTTCGGAGCCGACCCGAAGGTCGTACGTGCCAGCCTCCGTCGGCGTCCAGGTGAGGCGCTCGGTCGTTTCCTCTCCCGCGGCGAGCGTCGACTGCCTGTAGTCTGCGACCTCGCCGTCGACCGCGAGGGTCGCATCGGACGTTCCGTCCCGGTCGCCGTCGTTTTCGACCGCGACGGGGACGACTACGGGTTCGTCTACCGGCACCGCGGTCGTGTCGCCGTCACCGTACTCGGTGGCCCACGGTTCGCCAGCCACCTCGATCGGTTCGTCGTCGAATCCGTAGGCGAACGTTGCCCCCTCGAGGCCGAAGGCGTCGCCGTGGTCGTCCTGGCTCCACATCGTCGGCGTCTCGGACGTCCGCGTATATTGCTCGGCGACCGACCGCGTCTCGGAACCACCCGCGTCCTCGAGCAACGCGAGGAACTCGGTCTCGGTCAGCGCCCCTTCGTGGGCGTTCATCAGCCGGAAGACGTCGACGAGCGTGCGGTCGCCGTCGGTCTCGAGGCGAAGCGTTCGATCGATCTCGCCGTAGACGAGTCGGCCCTTCACGTAGTCCGTTCGGTCGTCCGCCCAGGAGTCGGGATCGACGAGGACGCCGTCGGCGTACGGCGACCGTTCGCCGGCCTCGAGGTGGCGACTGAACTCGTCGAACTCGATCGATCCCCGTTCGAACGAGAGGAGACCGGCGTAGTACTCCGCCTGGGCCTCGACTAGCCACTCGGTTCCCGTGGGAACGTCCGAGTCGACCCCGTCGTAGCCCTGGCGAACGTGAACGTACTCGTGAAGCCAGACGTTCCCCGGGTCATCGAGTGAGGCGTCGGCGACGACCCAGGCGTCGCCCTCGCCGTACTGGAGGCCCTCGGGCCCCCAGTCGACGTCGGTCGGGACGGCGACGACGAACGTCTCCTCGCTTACAGCCCCGACGTCGAGTCGCTGGCTCGCGTACGCGAGCGTCTCGAGAACGTCGGCCGGATCCTCCTCGAGATCCGCCGCCTCGGGGACGATCACCCTGATCGTCTCTCCGCGGAACTCCGTCCGGTGTTCGACGACCTCGCCGAAAAAGGCGATATCGCCGCCGGTCGCACCCGGACCGTCGACAGTCACCGTCTCGTCGTGGCCGACGGACTCCGTCTGCCGAAGCGTGATGTCGATGCCGGGGACCTGGACGATCCCCCACTCGCCGGTGTCGACGAAGCTGTAGCCGTCCGCAGCTCCCGCCCGGTCGTGCATCCGTGGCTCGTCGGCTGCGTGGTGGCCGACGTCACCCGTCCGGTTCGCCGGCATCGTAAACCGCACGACCGGTTCGTCGGTCTCGCCCGTCCACCGAAGCGTGCCGTCGTCGGCTTCTTCGAAGCCGTCTGCCGTCTCGATCTCGGCCCGACTATCCAGGCCGATCTCGAGGTCGACGACGGGATCGGGTACCTGGAACCGTTTCTCGGTCTCGAACGTCCCCGGTTGCTCGGGGAGGTGTCGAAGGGTCGTCGTCCGATGGAGGACGTCCTCGGCGTCGCCACTCGAGGCGGCCGCGGCCTCGACGGTGTGCGATGGCGTGCTGTCCCCACCAGTGCCGAGGGCCACACCGGCGACACCGGCCGGGAGCGATCCCGCCAGCAACACGACGAACGCGAAGACGACGAACCGATGGGTCATCACAGACGCTAGGTCAGCCGATCGGCATGACTGTTGTGATATTCGAACACTCAGAATAATTGAACAGTCGTGGGCGTGAAACTGAGTCTCGAAACCGCCCGACACCAACCCCGATCGGACCGTCACGGACGGACTGCAACGCGTCTGTCCCGGTCGACCTCGAGGCGATCGACCGGCAATCGGTCATCGCAAACCGTCTCATACTGACTGCTGTAAGTCTGTACCGGGGCAACCGCGCCTCGCCTTGCGGTTGCTCCGGTGAATAGTTACAGCAATCCGTCTCAATCGTCGAACCCCGGATGGAACGCCTGGTAGAACTCCTCGTAACTGAGGAACTCGTCGACCCGGTCGTGAACCGAGTCGGTGTACTCCTCGACCTGTTCGACGACCGCTGGATCGGGGTCGTACTCGAGGTTCTCGTAGAACTCCGATTCGACTCCGAGCCCCTTCAAGACGAGATAGTACAGGTAGTAGTTGTTCAGGTCGGTTCCGGTCCGCGTCAGCGCCGCCCGCGTCTGGGGGGCACAGAATCCCGACGCCCGGTAGGTTTCGACCTGCTGGATCGGACCCGGGTTGACCTCGCGGGCGTCCTCCCAGAACGCCGTCGTCCCCGAATTGTACTTGTAGTAGAGGCTCACGAAGTCGTAAATCTCCTCCCAGGTCGCGAGCGTCGTCTCGTTGAACAGCTCCCGGAGCCCCTGGTGGTTGACCCGGCCGTGCATCCCGAGGAACGTCGCGAGCCGGTCGGCGAGCCTGGCCGACGTCGTCAGCGCCGTCGACTGGAGCGGTTCGACGAACCCGACCGCGTTCCCGACGGCGAGACAGTTCCCCTTCCAGGGCGACTCGAGGACGCCCGATTCGAAGCGATAGCGACGGATCTCGTCGGGGTCGATCTCTTCCGGTCGCGTCTCGAGGAACTCCACGACGGCGTCGTCGTCGGAGACGTGATCGGAGGAGTAGACGTATCCCAGGTCGCGAACGTCGACCGTATCGATCTGCCAGAACCAGCCCGCCTCGCCGCTGGTCACGATGGTCGCGGACTCGATGTCGGAAAGCGGGAGATCGGTGGTCACGACGACCGCCGAGTCGACCGGCAGATCGAACTCCCGCATCGGTACCTCGAGTTCGTCCATCAGCATCCGTCTGAACCCCGACGCGTCGATGTAGAGGTCGGCGTCGTAGCTCCCGTCGCTGCCTGCAACCCGTTCGATCCACCCGTCGGTAGCCGTCACCTCGTCGATCCGGTCGTTGATCAACTCGACGCCACGTTCCCCGCAGATCGTCCGGAGAAACCGGTTGAAGCTGTTCGAATTGAAGTGATAGGAGGCGTCTGGGAGTCCCTTCTGGATGTTGAAGACGTCCTGCTGATCGATGACCATCGGTGACTTCCCGACGGTCTCGGCGAGTTCGTTGTACACCGTCGTGTACTCGTCCTCCTGATACCGATAGTAGAACTCGTCGAACACCGGCTCGTTCTCGGCGCTCAGCCCTTCGTCCTGGACCGACGGATCGATCCAGTTGCCCGCCTCCTCCTGGCGGACCGTCGGAAGCGGTTTACCGAGCGGGCTGTGGAACTCCTGTCCACACCAGTCTTTCAGGTACACCGTCGTCTTGAACCCGAGTTTCACCTCCTCGACCAACCGGGTCGGCGTGATCTCGAGGCGGTCGTGGAGGAACGTCTGGAGGAACTGGAGGGTGCTCTTGCCGACCTCCGGGACGGTTTCGTCGAAGTCGTCGACGACGAAGATGTCGACTCCGTCGAGTCCCTTCTCGAGTGCGAGCGCCGTCATCAACCCGGCGTCCCCGCCTCCGACGACGCCGATCGACCCGATCTGCGTTCCGTCATAATCGTTTGCCATACTCTTGTGAGAGAATGAATGCCATGACGATCGTATAAACGCAACGAAAATTTCCCGGCGTCGTCGTGCTAACGAAACGTGACTGCTCTCTCCCGGCCCCACTCGAGTCGTGAGGGCTGCCTACCCGCACACGCACCGACGGGAAAACACAGCAGCAGAGAAAACGCCTCGCTGGATCAGTTCGACGCGTCGACAGCAGCCAGCGGCTCGACCGCGATCGCTGCATCCACCTTTTTCCGCTCGGGTCGCTCACAGAGCGACCACTCACGCAAAAATCTGGACCAAAAAACGGACCGGTCGGCGTCGCCTCCCGGTCCGTAAACCGGCTCGCTTCGCTCCCCGGATCAGTCCGACGCTTCGACAGCAGCCAGCGGCTCGACCGCGATCGTCATCGTCACGTCTTCAACGTCCCACTCCTTGCGGTGGCCGTCCTCGAGGTCGCGGATCTCGTCGGCGCGGACCTCCTCGCGAACGAGATCCTCGCGCTCGTCGACCAGATTCGCAACGCGATCGTCGCCGATCTCGAGGTCGAGTACGATCCGCTGTTCGACGTCGAGTTCGAGTTCCTTGCGCATCTCCTGGACTCGACGGATGACCTCGCGGGCGTAGCCCTCGCTTTCGATGTCCTCGGTCAGCGAGGCGTCGACGTAGACCACGCCGTGGTCGTCGCCGTCGAACCCGAACGGCGTCCCCGCGATCTCCTCGGGCGTCTCGGTGACGAACGAGACCATCTCCTCGGTCAGTTCGTCGTCTTCGAGGACGTCGGAAACCGCCGCCTCGAGGCCTTCGAGGGTCGGCTCGTCGATTCGGGCCTCGTTGAGCGCGTTCATCACCTCGCCGGCACGGCTGCCGAAGGCGGGGCCGAGTTCGCTCATGTCGGCCTCGGCGCTGTAGGCGAGTTCCTCCCAGCGGTCCTCGGCGGAGACGAGCTCGATCTCGCGGGCGTTGAGCCGCTCCGCAAGCAGATCGGTGTGGCGCTCGACGGCCTCGACAACGCGGTCGTCGTCGGCAGCGACGACGATCCGTGAGACGGGCCACCGGAGCTTCCGGCCAGCCTGCTGGCGGGCGTTCGCACCCGCCTCCTCGATCGCGCGCAGGTGCTCGACGTCCACCTCGAGCCGGTCGTCCTCCCAGTACTCCTCGACGTCGGGCCAGTCTTCCATGTGGACGGTGTCGTGGCTGCCGTCGTCGGTGAGCGTTCCGTAGATCTCCTCGCTGACGAACGGCGCGTACGGCGCGAGCAAGACGACCGACTCCCGGAGAACGCGGTAGATCGTCGCGTAGGCGGCCCGTTTCGAGGCGCTGTCCTCTTCGTCCCACATGCGCTCGCGGACCGCCTGGATATAAAATCGCGAGACGTCCTCGACGACGAACTCGAGTAGCGCCTCGAGCGCGCGGTCCTGGCGGAACTCCTCGAGTTCGGCGGTCATCTCGGCTTTCGTCGACTGGAGCCGGGCGAGGACCCACTCGTCTAAGGGCTCGAGATCGGAATCGACCTCCTCGAGGGTCGTCCGCTCCGGATCGAACTCGTCCAACCGCATGTACGGCAGCGGGAACCGGAAGACGTTCCACAGCGTCCGGAGGTGGTTCTCCATCGTCTGCATGCCATCCCACGAGAAGCGCATGTCGTCGCCCTGGGGGTTGTTCGACAGCAAGAACAGTCGCATGACGTCCCGGCCGTGACGGTCGATCGCTTCGTGTGGATCGATCAGAATGTCCCTGGACTTGCTCATCGCGCGGCCGTCGGGCATGAGCGCGTGGCCGTGCATCAACACCTGCTCGTAGGGGCTCTCATCCAGCGCCGCGGTGCCCATCCCGAGCTGGGACCAGAACCAGCCACGGGTCTGGTCGTGGGCCTCAAGGATGAGGTCGGCGGGCCAGAGTTCGTCGAACTTCCCGTCGTCTTCGGGGAAGTTCAGGGTGCCCCACGACGCCACGGAGGAGTCGAGCCAGACGTCGAAAACGTCCGGAACGCGGGTGTAGGTGGTGCCGTCCTCGGTGATCGTGAGACCATCGACGGTGTCCTTGTGGAGGTCGACCGCCTCGGGATCGATATCCTGATCCACCCGCTCTGCGAGCTCCTCGCGGTCACCGATGACGATCCGATCTTCGTCCGCGCGCCCGCTGGCGCGCTCTGAATTGGCGGCAGGAGCCGCCCCATCGTCGTCACGGTCCTCGGGCGTCCAGACGGGGAGCGGAATCCCCCAGTAGCGCTGACGGGAGACGTTCCAGTCCGGCGCGTCCTCGACGAAGTCCCGGAAGCGGTTGTCGCGGGCCCAGTCGGGGTGCCACTCGCTGTCCTCGATATTGTCGAGCAGTTCGTCTTTGACGTCCGTGATCGTGATGAACCACTGATCGGTGACGACCTGAATGATACCCGTGTCACACCGCCAGCAGTGGCCGTAGCTGTGCTGGGTCGCCCCCGAGGCGAGCATCGCACCCTCGCTCTCGAGGTCGGCGATGATCCCCTCGTTTGCGTCTTTGACGAACTGGCCGGCGTACGTTCCGCCCTCCTCGGTGTAGGTGCCGTCTTCCCCGACGGGACAGAACGGCTCGAAGCCAAGCTCGCGGCCGCGCTCGAAGTCCTCCTCACCGTGGCCGGGTGCGGAGTGGACCAGTCCAGTACCGTCGCCGTGGGTGTCGACGTAGTCGGCGGCGTAGACCTCGAGGGTCCCATCGCCGTCGACGTGGTCGGGGACGTGTTCGGCGAGTGGATGTTCGTAGGACCAGCCGATCAGCTCCTCGCCGGTCAGCTCTTCGACTACCTCGAAGCGCTCGTAACGGCCCTCCTTCAGGACCTCCTCGTGTTTGGCCTCGGCGACGTAGAGTAGTTCCTCCTCGCCGTCTTTTTCCGCGCGGACGCCGACGTACTCGCCCTCAGGGTCGACCGCGACGAAGGTGTTCGCCGGGATCGTCCACGGCGTGGTCGTCCAGATGACGACCGATCCATCGCGGTCGGCGAGGTCGAACGTGACGTAGATCGAGGGGTCCTCGACGTCGTCGTACTCGACTTCGTTGTTCGCCAGCCCGGTCTCACACCGGGGACACCACGAGATCGATCGCTTCCCTTTTTCGACGAGACCGCGCTCGGCGGCCTTCGAAAAGCCCCACCAAGCGGCCTCCATGTACTCCGGCGAGACCGTCTTGTAGGGATCGTTCCAGTCCATCCAGACGCCGAAGTCCTGGAAGTCCGCCTGCAGGCCCTCGAGTTGCTCGTCGGCGTACTCCTTGCACTCCTGGATGAAATTCTCCTCGCCGAACTCCTCGATGTCCTTCTTGTTCTCGAAGCCAAGCCGTTCTTCGACGCGGGTCTCGATCGGGAGCCCGTGCATGTCGTAACCCGGCCGGTCGGTGACGTCGTATCCCTGCATCCGAAGAAACCGGAGGTAGACGTCCTTGAGGGACTTGTTCCATGTCGTCCCCATGTGCGCGGAGCCGGAGGTGTACGGCGGGCCGTCGACGAAGAAGTAGGTTTCACCGTCCGATCGGTGCTCGACCGTCTGCTCGTAAGCGTCGACGTCGTCCCAGTAGTCGAAGATCCGCCCCTCGAGTTCGTGCGGATCGTACTGGTCGTCGACCTCGGCGAACCTGTCCATACGTGAGGTGATTCGCTCCGAGAGTAAAGGGGAATCGGTCCTGTGCTAGACCGTTACGTCCGGTGCGAACTCGAGAGCGGTGGTGCTCGCGGTACAGCAGCCGATCGCCGATGCGAATCGGTTACTGGCGCCCGCTCGAGATGAGCACTCGAGCGAGGACTTTCTTGTACGCCAGGCCGTAGACGCCGGCGTAGAGCATGACTGCACCGATGGCGGCGAGCCAGAGGGCACTCATGAGTTCTCCGCTTCCGAGGTGCTGGACGCTTGCGTACTCCGCGGCGATTCCGCCAGCGGTCAGGACGCCTGCGAGAATCGTATAGACGAGCAACGGGAACAGTTCTGCGAGTAGTTCGGGCGCGGCCGATGCCATTACTGTCGAGAAGCCACCCGAACAACGTAAACTTGTCCCTCCAACGATCGATTCGAACTGCGCCATCTCCCTCGCTCGAGATCCAACCGCGGTTCGTATCCCCGTCCGATCAGGCGTCCTGGACCTGGCGCAACACGTCGGGTGCGTCCTCGAGTGCGTCGTCTAAGGCGTCGACGTCGGGGCCACCACCCTGTGCAAAATCTGGCGGCCCGCCACCGCCGCCGCCGACTTTGGCGGCGAGTTCGCCGACGACTTCGCCGGCGTTGACCCCAATACCGTCGGGCACGGAGACGACGAACTGCGCGCCGCTCGCCCCGCTACCGAGGACAGCGATGGTACCTTCCTCGCTGATCGCGTTTGCGGTCGCACGCAGTTCGTCCATGTCGGCGTCGATCCGGTCGACGACCGCCGACGCGTCGCCGACGTCGACCTCCTCGGCGTCGCCACCGCCGCCGGCGCGGGCCGCGGCGAGTTGTTCTTTCAGCTCCTCGATGCGCTTGCCGCGGTCTTTCCACTCCTCGAAGAACCGTTCCGCGGTCGCGGGAACGTCCTCCGGCGAGACGTCGAGGATCTCGGCTGCCTCGTAGAGGGCGTCCTCGTTCTCCTGGGTACCCTCGAGGGCGGCTTCGCCGGCGGCGAACGTGATGCGCTCGACGCCGTCCTGGACGCGCTCCGTGTTCAGAACCTTGATCGCGCCGATGTCGCCGGTCCGGGCGACGTGGGTGCCGCCACAGGCCTGGACGTCCTCGGCGACGTGGATGAGCCGAATCTGTTCGCCCGGCGGGATCCCGCCCTGGTAGAGCCCGAAGCCGTGTTCGGCCTCGGCTTCGTGGCGGTCCGGCCACTCCTGGGTGACCGACGTGTTCTCCATGACGATCTCGTTGGCGACGCGTTCGATCGTTTTGATCGTCTCCCGGTCGATCCGGTCGTAGTGGCGGAGGTCGATCCGCGAAGAGTCGACGCCCTTCTGTGCGCCGGCCTGGCGGACGTGGTCGCCGAGCACCTCGCGGGCGGCGTGGATGACGATGTGGGTCGCCGTGTGGTGGCGCATCAGCTGTCTGCGACGGGCGGTGTCGACCCGTCCGTTGACGAAGTCGCCTTTGCCCGGATCCTCGTCGGTTCGGTGGAGGACGACGCCGTCTTCGATCTGGACGTCCCTCACCTCGACGGAGGTGTCGTCGGTCGAGAGCGTCCCCGTGTCCGCAGGCTGACCACCGCCTTCGGGATAGAACATCGTCTGATCGAGGACGACATCGTACCCCTCCTCGCGCTCGAAGACGTCCAGAACGACCGCTTCGAACTGCGTTCGCTGCTGGTCGTCATAGTAGAGTTTCTCCGTCTTGGGGAGGTCCTCGAACCGTTCGTCGGCCTCGTCGGCCGTCTCCTCACCGGTGTCGGGGGTGTCGTGGCGCTGGGCGACGAGGCTGTAGAAATCGTCGGGAACGGCGACGTCTGCGCCTGCTTCGGCAGCGATCTCCTCGACCATATCGGGCTGGATGCCGTGGGAGTCGTAGAGTTCGATGAGTTCGTCGGTCGGAATCGGCTCGTCTCTCTCGGCGTACTCCTCGGCCAGCTGTTCGACGCGACGGCCGCCCCGTTCCAAGGTCTCGCGGTACTTTTCGACCTCGGTACGGACGATGTCGCGGATCGTATCGCGGTTCTCGTAGCCCAGCCGTTCGGCCTGCATGTCGACGAGTTCGTCCAGCGGCGCGTCGACGCCGACGTTGTCACAGAGTCGTTTCGTTCGACGAAGAACCATCCGGGCGAGATAGCCCGTCCCGACGTTCGAGGGGACGATACCGTCACCGAGCATGTACGCGAGGGTGCGACAGTGGTCGGCGATGGCGTAAACGTCCTCTAAGGGCTCGACGAGGTCGCGCAGTTCGTCGACGGAGACGCCCAGCTGATCGGCGATGTCGCCGCGGGCAGCCTCGACATCGTCGACGTCGTCGATGTCCAGATTGCCAGAGAGGCGGGCGGCGCGGCCGACGAGTTCCGACTCCTCGTCGGTGTGGGAGATTCCCGCGTTGTCCCGCAGGAACGCGATCATCTCGGGGTAGATCGCCTCGTACACCGTCGGCGTCCCCTGGCTCATCCAGGTCCAGCGCTCTAACCCGTAGCCCGTGTCGACGATGTACGTGTCCATGAACGAGTAGGTGTTCCCGTCTTTGAGTTCGTACTCGCCGTCGGGGTCCTGCTCCATGCACATGAAGACCAGCGTCGCGAGCTCGAGCCCGCGGTAGATAACCTCGATCGCGGGGCCGGCGTTGCCGCCGCCGACCCACGGGTCCTCGATGTAGGTGACGCCGGTGATGTCCGCGCCAAGCGACTCGAGCAGTTCGTCACAGAGTTCGACGGTTCGGCTCTTCCAGTAGACTTCGCCCTCGTAGGCGTAGGCGTCGCCGACCTCCTCCTGGGCGTTGAACGCGTGGTGGGCCATCATCTCGAAGGCCATCGTGTGCCGTCCCGTCTTACCGACGTTGTCGATGTCCTGCATCCGGATGCAGGGCTGAGAGACCGTCAGCGGGTTCGCCGGTGGCGGCGTCTCGCCGCTGGTCACGAGCGGCTGGAAATCGTAGATCGACGCCTGCGTGAGCAAGACGTCGTCGCGCCAGCGGTTGGCCGCAACGGGGTAGGGCTCGATGCGCTCGTGGTCGTGGTCCTCGAAAAAGGAGAGAAACTCCTCACGCATCTCCTCGAGACTGTACTCCTCGTCGAATCCCGGGTTGTCGATGAAGTCGTACTCTTCACACGGGGGCTCGCCGCAGGTCACCCGGTCCTCGTCGCGCGTCCAGAAGTGATTCCCACACTCGGGACACTCCTTTCGCACGAAACCTTCCTCCTCGAAGTACTCGAGTCGGTATTCGTCCGCCAGTTCGCTCATTGTACGTCTATTGACCAGCCAGCGCCTAAAACAGTTCCGTAACGTTCAGCCGTCGAGGATCGGCCGACGGCGTGCGGGTCGGGCGTCGGCCCGATGTGACCGATCCGGAGGGTGTCGTCGCTCGACCACATATAAGACATTCGTCGAAATTAAAGTCGTCAAGGGACGAATTTTCCCGGCAATCGGTCGGCCTCACGACTCGAAACGCCCAGCAGAATTTTATCGTGGTCATCCGGACAGTACGTACAGACGAACGAGTGGATCCGATGACATCGATGGTACACCCGACACCGCGGTCGCGGCCGCTTTTGATCCTCTACGTAGCCGCGACAGAAGCAGACGCCCGCGACGGAGCGGATGCGATCGAGTCGATTCGCGAAGGGCCGGAGCGGACGGTCCACCCGACGGCGTCGGTCGATCGCATCCGTGAGTGGACGCCGGAAGTCGACTGCGTCGTCTACGCGGGCTCGGTCGATCCGGACGACACCCGACTCTCCGAAGCTGTCGACGCCAGCGGGTCTACGCCGTTCATCCTCTACGCCGACGGACAGACGGCGTCCCGCTCGAGCGCCGGCGTCGATGGCTACGTTCGCCGGGGGACGGCGGACGCACCTGTGCACCTGGTCGACGAGATCAGCTGGCACTGTCACGGCGACGGCCGGTCGAGAAACTCCCAGCTTCGCGACCGAGGGAGAGAGACGGGAACGGCTATCCTCGAGACGACGGCGGCCATCGCGACGTGTCGGGAACGCGACCGGCTGTTCGATCGGCTCGTCGACGGCACGGTCGACGTGCTCGGCTTCGAGTACTGCTGGGTCGCGACGATCAACTTCGGTGAACTCGTATCGCGTGCAGTCTCGTCGGCCGTCCCCGACGACCAACTCGGGTCGACGCCGCTCGACGATCCGCTCAGTGCGGCGTTCCGAGCACGCCAGTCCATCCGAATCGCAGACGTCGACGAGCTCGAGGCGGTCGACCCCCCGTTCGAGCACGCCCGATCGCTGTGTTGCGTTCCGGTCGGCGACGTCGGCGTACTCTACGTCGCCTCGGAGCTTCCCGACGCCTTCGACGCGACGGATCTCGAGTTGCTCGAGGGGCTGTGTGAAACCGCCGAGTCGATCCTCGAGCGCAACTGGACCGAGACGGGGATCAGCAACGACCGAGATCGGTTACAACGCGAACGCGACCGGATCGTCGAGCAGTACAACCGACTCGTCAACGACCGAAACCGACTCGAGGCCGACCGGAACGACCTCGTCTCGGTGGTCGCGAGCCTCTCCGAGCCGACGATCCGGTACGAACTCGAGGACGAACGGCCGGTCGTCGCCGACGTCAACGATCCACACGAGGCAGTCTTCGGTGACGACGCCGAGGCGATCACGGGCGTTCCCGTCGCCGAGTACGCGGTCCCGAACGGCCTCATAGAGGAGCGAACCTCGTTGCTCGAAGCGATCCGTGCGAACGAACAGCACAGACTCCCGTGTCGACGTGAGACCGTCGACGGCGTTCGCGAGTTCGTCCTGACAGTCGTCCCCCTCGAGACGGGTGACGAAGACGGGACGGGCGACGGACTGTTGGTCTACGAGGACGTCACCGAATCGCGTCGTCGAAGACGGGAGTTAGCGGCCGTCTCGGATCGACTCGAGACGATCGCCGAACTGGTCGAAGACGAGACGCGGACGCCGCTGAACGCCGCTCGAGGGTACCTCGAACTCGCGGAGAAGACCGGCAGCCGCGAACACTTCGAGATGGTCGAGAACGCCCACGAGCAACTCTCTGAGTTCTTCGAGGCGCTGACCGACGTCGCCGGGACCGACCTCGAGAGGGAGCCGGTCGGGATCCGGGAGATGGCACACCGCGCATGGATCGGCGCCGACACCGCGGACGCCAGACTCGTCACCGAAGACGACCTCCTCGTTGCGGCCGACCGCGAGCAGATGCGAGAGCTGTTCGAGCACGTCCTGCAGGCGGCGATCGAGATCGAACACGCGAACACGCCGTCGTGGGTGAGCGCGGACGCCGCCGGCCCCGTCACGGTCACCGTCGGCGCGACGGACGACGGCTTCTACGTCGCCGGACACCGGCCTAGCTCCGACGAGCACGGTCGAACCGACCCCAATGCCGAGTTGCTGGTCGACGCCGACGACACGGGCACCCAGCTCGAGGTCGTCGAACGCGTCGCCGACGCCCACGACTGGGACCTCGGCGTCGCCGAAGACGAGGACGGGACGGCGTTCGCGTTCCGCGGCGTCGACACGATCGAGACGTGATCCCGCGGCTGATACGGACTCATACGGATTACTGTAACGATGTACCGGCGCAACCGCCGGACGGGTCGCGGTTGTGACGGTAATGACTGACAGTAAACCGTATCACTCCGTTGAAAGCCAGTAACTCAAAACCGGCTTTGAGTCTACGTGAGGGCTTTTTCAGTCGGTAACGTATCGCCGAACGCAATGGCAGTGATCCCCGCGTTCCGAGACGGTTGGACAGTCCTCCGGGAGAACCCCGTGATACTACTTGGCGGATTCCTCCTCGCGATCGCCGGACAGCTGGCGGCCACAGGAGAGATCGTCGACTCGCTGGCCGTAATCGCCGTCGGCTTCGTCGCCGCACTCTTGCTGTCGCCGTTTCTGCTCGGCGGCATCATCGGCATGGCCCTCGAGGCCCTCGAGGGATCGACGACGACGCTCGAGCGCCTCGCCGAGTCGGGGAGAGCGTGTTACCTATCGCTGCTCGGCGCGTCGATCCTGTTCGGAATGCTCATGTTCGGCGTCACGTTCGCGGCGATGTTCATCGGCGTGTTCGGCGTCGCGCTCGGGTTCGGCGTTGCGGGAGTCGAGGGCGGGACGGCAGGACTCATCGGCGTCGGGATCTCGATTCTCGTCACGATCGTGGTGCTCTTGCTGGTCTTCCTGTTGTTCCTGTTCTTGCAGTTTTACAACACGGCGATCGTCGTCGAGAACGAACGTGCGTTCTCCTCGTTCTCGAGAAGCATCAGCGTCGTCCGGTCGAACTTGTTGAGCGTCGTCGGCTACTCGATCCTCTGGATCGGAATCGGGATGATCGCGTTCGCCCCGATCGTCGGCCTCGAGTTGGCGCTGGTCGAACCCGGCCTCGCCGACGGGATCGGCGAGACGGTCGGCTACGCGATCACGGCCCTCGCGGGAATCGTCGTTACGGGTCTGCTCTACTCGTATCTCTACACCGTTCACACGGCGTACTACCGGCGGTTGATTCCCACCGTCGCGAACAGCTGACGGCGTCACACCGTTATCGGCGTTCGAATCGGTGACGGACGACCTCGCTGTCGTCGTCCCACTCGAAGTTCTCGTGGGCGCGCTCGAGCAGGCGTTCGTACGCTTCGAGGCTCTCCATCCCCTCCGCCCGTGCGTCGTCGTCGGTCAGGTCGCCGAGCGTACGCTCGGTCACGTCGGTTACCTCGAACGTTTCGTCGTCGATCACGAACGTCTCGCCCACCTCGGCGTACTGGTGGCCCCGATGGATCTGCGTAACGTCTCCCTCGAGGACGCCCTCACGCATCCGCGGACTCGGCAACAGGTCGTCTGGATCGATCTCGCCCATATCGCGGACGTCGGTGGCGGCGAACAAAACCGTTTGGCCAACGTCAGGTGCGAACGCCCCGCCAACCGTCGACGAGAACCGACGGACCACCCGTCCGAGGGAATCGACGAGACCACCGATCAGCGCTCCGACGGAAGGGAAGATTCTTCCGACTGCCTGCCGGAGTGAGAGCCATGAGTCAATTTACGGTCACCGGTCGGTTCAAGAACCGCGACGACTTCGCCGAGTTCGAGACGACGATCGACGCCGAAAACGAGGACGTCGCCCGCGAGCACGCCCTCTCACAGCTTGGCAGTCGACACGGACTCAAACGAACCCAGATCGACCTCGAGGAGGTCGAGCAGCGATGAGCCAACAGCAACTCCAGCAGCTCTCCCAGGAGCTCCAGGAAATCCAGGAGCAGATCGAAGCCCTACAGAACAACGTCGAGGGTCTCCAGACCGAGAAGTCCGAAGTCGACGAGGCGATCGACGCCCTCGAGACGCTCGAGACCGGCTCCACTGTCCAGGTGCCGATCGGCGGCGGCGCCTACCTCCGCGCGACGGTCGAGGACATCGACGAGGCGATCGTCGAACTCGGCGCCGACTACGCGGCCGAGTTCGAACAAGACGGCGCAGTCGAGGCCCTCGAGAGCAAGAAGGAGAACCTCGACGGGCAGATCAGCGAGGTAAACGAGCAGATAGCCGAACTCGAGTCCGAGAGCGCCGAACTCGAACAGCAGGCACAACAGCTCCAACAGCAGGCGATGCAACAGCAGATGCAGCAACTGGGTCAAGAGCAGGGCCTCGACGAGTGAGGCGACCCCCATGTTCGACAACCTGAAGGAGAAACTCGGGAGCTTCCGCAAGGACGCCGAGGAAGCCGCGGAGGAAAACGTCGAGGACGTCGACGAAGACAGCCTTGAGGATGTCGACGAAGACGAACTCGAGGGGAAAAGCGAAGGAGAGACGGACGTTCCCGAGGACGAATCACCCGCCGACGACGGAGCCGATTCCGACACGGGGAGAGCGCCGACCGCGGACACGCCAGCAGGGGAGGGTTCCACAACCGACGCCGAGTCCGGAGCCGTCCTCGAGGCGGACGCCGACCGACGAGAGGCAGACGCCCCAGACCTCGAGTCCGATTCGACCCACGAGACCGACGCTATCGACGCCGCAGTCGGTGAGCCGGATACGGCCGACGCCGCCGAGGCGGACGAGCCGGTCGAGGACGACGACTCGAACGAAGACGACGCCAACGGCTCGACCGGCTTCGGCCGGAAGGCGAAGTCGCTCGTCAAAGGGAAGTTCGTCATCGAAGAGGACGATCTCGAGGGCCCCTTACAGGAACTCGAACTGGCGCTTCTCTCGAGTGACGTCGAGATGGGCGTCGCCGAGGAGATCCTCGATAACATCCGCGCCGAACTCGTCGGCGAGACGCGGACGTTTACGACCTCGACGGGCGATGTCGTCGAAGACGCGCTTCGCGACGCGATCTACGACGTCATCAGCGTCGGGCAGTTCGACTTCGACGAGCACGTTGCCGTCGAGGACACGCCCGTCACGATCGTCTTCACCGGCGTCAACGGCGTCGGGAAGACTACGTCGATCGCGAAGCTGAGTCGCTACTTCGAGCAGCGGGGATACTCGACCGTGATGGCAAACGGGGACACCTACCGCGCCGGCGCGAACGAGCAGATCCAGGAACACGCCGACGCACTCGAGACGAAGTGCATCAGCCACGAGCAAGGTGGCGACCCCGCTGCCGTCCTCTACGACGCCGTCGAGTACGCCGAGGCAAACGACATTGACGTCGTGCTCGGCGACACCGCGGGACGGCTACACACCGACGAGGGGTTGATGGACCAACTCGAGAAGATCGACCGCGTCGTCGACCCGGACATGACGCTGTTCGTCGACGAGGCGGTCGCCGGCCAGGACGCCGTCAACCGCGCCCGAGAGTTCGACGAGGCCGCCGAAATCGACGGCGCAGTTTTGACGAAAGCGGATGCCGACTCCAACGGCGGCGCGGCGATTTCGGTCGCCCACGTCACCGGAAAGCCGATCCTGTTTCTCGGTGTGGGCCAGGGCTACGACGATCTCGAGCGGTTCGACCCCGACGAGATGGTCGACCGCCTGCTCGCCGGCGAAGAGTAGCGTCGGTTCACACGTTTCTCGTTAACGGCAGGAGATCACCCCGAGTGAGACGGACAGTCGATCGGACGAGAAATCGATACTCTCCGGAACGAACGTCGACCCGAACGGATCGACCGTAACGGGGACGTGACGGAGCCGAGTGAAATCGATCTCATCGCCTCGAGGGCACGAATGAGAGTGGTCCACAGGGAGCCTCGCCGGAGATACTTGCCGATACCAGTGACAGTTACGAATCGGCCGTGGTGAAAACCGACGCATGTGAGGATCTATGTACCGATCTCAGCACAGCCACGGCCGAGGTGGGGGACGTCTCGAGGCAATATTTTCCGTATGGAGGGACCGACGTCAGCTTTCGCCACATTACGGGGAGGTATACCGCCGAGGTGTGTTTAGCCGCTAAACGATGGGCTCTGAAGAGACCGGTACGATCGACGGCCGATATCGCGACACTTCCCGGCGGTGGGACGAATGAACAACGAGCGAACGAGTTCACTCGGGTTCACACTCGATCACAGGGGTGGTCTCGCGTGAACACGACCGAACAGTACAAGCAGAACAAACACCCCCTCGACGTCATCGACGATGTCTACGAGTACGCCGAGGACGGCCTGACCTTCGAACAGATCGAAGACCGCGCCGGTGACGGCGAGTGGGAGCGCCTGAAGTGGGCCGGTATGTACGCCCAGAAGCAGGAGGGCTACTTCATGATCCGGACCAAGGTCCCGGGCGGAAAGCTCACACCCGAGCAAGCCGAGGTCATCGGCGAGTGTGCCCAGGAGTACGCCGTCGCACCGGAGGAGTACGGCGGCGAAGAGCAGAACGAACTCTGGGGCGACGCCTACGTCGACATCACGACCCGACAGGACATCCAGAAACACTGGATTCGCGTCGAGGACGTCCCCGAGATGTGGGAACGGTACGACGAGGTTGGGCTGACGACGGTCCAGGGCTGTGGCGACTCCGCCCGAAACGTGCTGGGCTGTCCGGCGGCCGGGCTGGACGACCACGAGTGTTTCAACGCACAGCCGGTCATCGACGCCGTCTCCGAGTACTTCACCGGCAATCGTGAGTACGCGAACCTGCCGCGGAAGTTCAAGCTGACGATCACCGGCTGCAAGCACGACTGTGCCCAGTCCCAGATCAACGACATCGGACTTGTCCCGGCGAAGAAGGAGCTAGACGGCGAGTCCCTCTACGGCTTCCACGCCCGCGTCGGCGGCGGCCTCTCCGACGGGCCACGGATGGCCTCGGAGCTCGACGTCTTCATAGAGCCCGAAGACGCCATCGAGTTCTGTCGCGCCGTCGCCCAGACGTTCAAGGAACTCGGCGATCGCAACAACCGCGGCGTCTGCCGCATGCGCTACCTCGTCGAGCAGATGGGCCCCGAGACGTTCGAAGAAGCGATCCGCGACCGGTGTGCGATCGATCTTCCGAGTGCGGGCGACGGCCTCACCGAAGGCTACCGTGGCGACCACGTCGGCGTCCACGACCAAAAACAGGACGGGCTCACATACGTCGGTTTCAACGTCATCGCCGGCCGGATGGGCGGCGACGAGTTCGCCGAGGCCGCTCGCGCGGCGAAGAAGTACGGCGCCGAGGACGCCTCCGTGCGCCTCGCGACGGATCAGAACTTCCTCATCAGCCACATCCCCGAGGAGAACGTCGACGATCTGCTGGCTGAACCCTTCGCCCAGGAGTATCAGCCCGATCCGGGGCCGTTCTCGCGGGGCGCCGTCGGCTGTACGGGCAACGAGTTCTGTAACTACGCGATCATCGAGACGAAAAAGCGCACCAAGCGCTGGGCGCGCGAACTTGACGAACGCATCGACGTCCCCGAGGACATCGAAGCGATCCGGATGCACATGTCCGGCTGTTCGGCCTCCTGCGCCCAGCCACAGATCGCAGACATCGGCTTCCGCGGCGAGACGGTCAAGCTGGACGACGAGGACGGATCGGACATCGTCGAAGGGATGGACTTCGGTCTCGGCGGCTCGCTCGGCACCGACAACGAGTTCTTAGATTGGATCGAAAGCGCCGTTCCGGCCGACGCCGTTATCCCCGCCCTCGAGCAGCTGTTCGAGGCCTACAACGCAGACCGTGAGGACGGCGAGGCGTTCTACGCCTGGTGTCGCCGAGTCGACAACGCGCGACTGCGGACGATCATGCAAGGGGCCGACGCGCCGGTCGCTCGAGGTGTTGCCCATGGGGATTGAGGGTGAAGACGAACGCAGTGAGTCTTCGGAACTGCGAGCGGGAGCAGCGGGATCCGAGCACGGCGAGGATCCCGGGAATGCGAGCGGTGGAACCGCGAGCGAAAAGCGACACGCGAGCCGCGAGGCCGACCGACGGGAGGCCTCGGATCAAGCGAGTAGCGCGGAGCGAAGCTCAGCGGACCGTTCGAGCGGGCGAAGCCCGCGAGAAGACGGCGACGCCGCGAGCCGCGAGGACGAGCCAGTCTTCCCTGGCGTCCCCGACTCGAGCACGGACGACGACGAAGCCGTGATGGTTCCCGAAGGCGGAAGCACCCCGCCCCGACCCCGCGAGGGAGCGGACCAGACTCGAGACGGCGCGATCCGGACGGATGGCGTAGGCCCTGTGGACGACGAGGAAGCCTGCTCGCCGTCGACCTGTACCTGTGGCGAGAAGACCGCCGACCCCGCGCCAGCGGCCGACGACAGGCGCGTCGTCACGGACGGCGCGGGCGTGAGCAACGTCGACAGCGAGGGCAACCTCGGCGACCTCGAGTTCACCGAACCCGCGGAAGGCGTCAGTCAGGACGTCTACGACGACTCACCGGACGTCCGCGTCGGGATTCCGGACGGTCTCGACCTCGAAACGCCCGAGTACTCGATTCGCTCGGAGATGAACGACATCGAGACGCCTGACGAGAAGACCTGGTTCATGGAACTCGACGAGGCGGTCATCGACGAGGGTCGCTGTATCCAGTGTGGGACCTGTGTCGCCGCCTGTCCCTCGGACTCGATCGGCGTCGGCGAGGACGACCTGCCGAAACTCGTCAAGATGTGTACCGGCTGTTCGCTCTGTTGGGACTTCTGTCCTCGGGGCGGCCTGCGCTACGAGCGCCAGTGGAAGATCACCGGCGGCGAGGACAACGTCAAAGGCGCGGGCGACCCGATCACGGAGTTCTCCGCGAAAGTCGACGATGACTGGACCGACGGCGCTCAGGACGGCGGCGTCGTCACCGGCATCCTCGCGACGCTGCTCGAGGAAGGCGAGATCGACGGCGCGCTGATTGCGACGGAGTCCGAGGACGAACCCTGGAAGGCCGAGAGCTTCCTCGCGACCACGGAAGAAGAACTCATCGCGAACGCCGGGACCGTCTACAACCAGACGCTGGCACTCGGCAACCTCGACCTGAAGCAGTGGGAGCACAAACTCCCCGAGAAGGACTGGGAGGACCTCTCGCTCGCGCTCGTCGGTACGCCCTGTGAGATCGAGGGGGTCCGCGCCCTGCAGGATTTCGACTGGGACTACCAGAAACAGAACGAGGGAATCCGCGCGGTCGATTACACGATCTCGCTGATGTGTACGAAGAACTTCAACTACTACAGCCTCATCGGCGAGCAGTTGGAGGAAAAACGCGACATCTCGCCCGAGGAGATCGGCAAGATGGACGTCCTCCACGGCAAGATGATGGTCTACGACCACGACGGCGAGATGATCGTCGAAGAGGACGTCGAGAACTTCCACGACGCCGCGCTGAAAGGCTGTGACGAGTGTGCCGACTTCACCGGCTTCTGTTCGGACGTCACCGTCGGCTCCGTCGGCTCTTCGGACGAGTACTCGAGCGTCATCATCCGGACCGACCAGGGGATGAAGGCGTGGGAGCTCACCGAGCCGAAACTCGACTATCACGACCTAGAAGACAAGTCGGCGGTCGGCAAGCTCCAGGGCTGGGACAAAAAGAAGGCTTTCGAGAGCTTAGAGCGGCCGTTCGATCCCGACGCGCCCCGATTCATCGACTACACCGACCACGCCGAGAACTACGGCACGGCGCTGAACCCCCACGACCAGGGCCACTAACGGACGAATTCCGACCTGTCCATCGTCGTTTCGGCGTCTCGAGCGGACGGAAATCCACACTGCTTATGCCGATCCGTCGTTCAATCGTACTCGAGGGCGCGTAGCTCAGTCCGGAAAGAGCGTCGGACTTCTAATCCGACGGTCGTGGGTTCAAATCCCATCGCGCCCGTGCAACGAGTCGCGTAGCGACGAGTGAACCGGCGCGTGGGATTTGAATTAGACCGAGGTTCTGCGCGGAGCGCAGGTTCTCGGGCGTAGTTCAAAATCCCATCGCGCCCGTGATTTTGCGACGAGAAATATCCCATCGCGCCCACGACCGCTCGAGTGAAAACGCTTCGAACTCGGGACGAATACCGTCGTCTGTAACCGGTTCGGGACTCACCACGGCGTACGGAGTCGGGTGGAACTCGCCGATAGTACCGTAACGACGACCCGTCCGCGAACAGACCGTTGATCTCGAGCCTCCGTCACTCTCGGACCGGCCACCGACGGCGCGATTGACGACTGTCGACAGTCTCGACGCCGCTTACTCCCCGTCGTCGCTGGTGATGATAAAGGCGACAGCGAGTACGAGTACCGTAACTGCAAGCGCTATCGAAAGCAGGTGACCGAGGCTGGTGAGAAACGGAGAGACGTCGAGCCAGGCGGCGATACTGACCGTCGCCGCGACGAGTCCGAAGCCGAGCCAGTAGCGCGTCCAGGGGAGCGCCGTCTCGGAGGGAGGCTCGAGGTAGACGTCGAAGGCGCTGGCGGTGGGCGTGAGTTTGATCGTTCCGCGGGCCTGATTGTATTCGACGATCCCATCGCGGTGTAACGTCGGCAGGTGTGACTGGTAGAGCGAGGTGTAGACTCGCTTCCGTTGTTTGTAACTCACTTCGGCGATCGGGACTCCGTTTTCCTCGGCGGCGATCCTCTCCGAAAGATCACGTAACCTGACCGTGCGGTCGGGATGGCGGCCCAGATACGTCAAAACGAGTCGCCGCCGGCGGTTCGAGAGTGTCTGGAAGACGGTGTCTCTCGACAGTTCGTCTCGTTCGAGCGATTCGGTGTCGACCCCCCGGTCGGTACCCTGCTCGATCGCTGACTGCGGCCCCCCCATAGAGATGTATTCTCGGCTAGTAATATCATAACTCTTTGCATCACCTGCAGTTCGTCGATGCTATTCCGACCAACTGTAAAAAGATCGGACGACAACCGAGATGATCATGGATAATTACCTCGACTCGAGGATACTGCGTTCACGGATAGCCACCGTTGATGGTGTTCTCTCTCGGTGACGTCGGTGGTAGTGATGTCTGACTGAGATATCAGCGGGAGAGTGTCACGTTCCCGTCTGATCTATCCCGCCTGTATCGTCGACCATGTCTGAGCGACGGTGGTCCAAATTTCCGAGGGGATCGACTGCCGACAGGGTACCTTCGTCGGTGGGGGAAATTCGTCCGGTATCGAGTCCTGATGCGGACTGTCGTAAGTCAGTATCGGCGAAGGCAGTCTGTATCGACCGAATCGTCGGAACGGAAACGGTAGGGTGCGTACAACTACCCGACTCAACGGCCGATCGGTCGTATGCACCTGGTACCGAGACTCCGGTCGTCTCTGGCAGTGATGAAGAACCCGACGTACACCGGCGAGAACAGATGCGTCCCCTGTACCCTACTCAACGTCGTCCTCGCAGCCGTCCTCTCGACCGCAGTGGTGGCCGTCCTCGTCGGGATCGACACCTCCGTTGCGATCCCCGCCGGCGTCGCGACGTTCGTGGTGGCCATCGCGCTGATCTACTTTCGTGGTTACCTGATCCCCGGCACGCCGACGGTTACGAAGCGCTACCTCCCCGAAGGGGTGCTCGCGGCGTTCGATAAGACCCCCGAGCCGACCGGGTGGGTGGAGACTGACCCTCGAGAACTGCTCTTTACCCTCGGCGTCGTCGTCGACGATCCGACGATGGACGATCTGGTGCTCGATCCCGCGTTCGTCGACGCCTGGAACCGCTCGATCGCGATCCACCGGACGGACGAGTCGGAGCTCCGCCGTTCGCTCGCTCGGCTGTCAGGCGTGGAGTCGACGGATCTCGAGTTTCGGGACGGGCCGCACGTCTTCGCGGTAGAAACGAGCGACGCGCACCTCGCGAACTGGCCGTCTCGGGCCGCCTGTATCGCGGACGCCGCGGGTGCGGTCGTCCTCCCGGAGTGGGATCCCGACTGGGACCGGCGGCCGGTCGCAGTACGGGCGGATCTGCTCGGCGTGCTCCGGCTCTTTCTCGAGCGCTGTCCGACCTGTGATGGGCACGTATCGCTCTCCCAGGACGTCGTCGAGTCGTGCTGTCGGCGACGGGACGTCGCCGCGGCGACCTGCGGAGACTGTGACGTGAGACTGTTCGAGATGGACATCGATCCCGCGATGGGGTAGTGGCGACTGCATCGACGGACGCGGTGATGGCACGACCGCTGTGTGAGCGGATATACAGTGACGTGCAGTGGCTCCGATAGTCGAACGGTCTTCGAGACCGGCGTCGACACGATGCGTTGTCGTCGAGCCGTGACGAGCGGATTGGTCGGATCGATCTCGTCGCAGTAGTGACGGCGCTCATCGGTTCGCGAACGGCTGTCGGCGGCCTCGACCTCGAGAAACGCACTCGCGCCTGCGGGAGTGTTCGATCGGAACCCCGGTTGCGCTCGACGAGCCATCGCGGCGCGGAAAACTGTTCGTTCGATCGCTACCGGGATCGTTTTTCGTCGTTCACTCGAGCGCGTGCGGAAAGAATCGTTTCAACGACGACGGGAGATCACGTTTACAATCAGCGTAGCAGTGAGGCTCAGGACCGGCGAAGCGCCCGAAGCATGTCCAGACGGTTCGGCCAGAGCTGTGCGGCGGCCGCGGCGGCGAACATCGCGAGCGAAACGCTGACGGCGAGTATCGGATCGGCCGAACCGACGAACGGGGCCTCGAGCAACACTGCGAGGACGGCCAGCAGCGAGCCGATGCCGAGGCCGCGGTAGAGTTCACTCCAGGAGAGGCCGTTCCAGGCGAAGATTTCCATGTGAGTGTAGATTTCCCGTGCCTGGTCACACAGCGTGACGATTCCGGAGTCGCTGTCGTACCTGACGACACCGAGTTCGTCGAGTTTCGGCAGATGAGTCTGGTGGAGCGAACTCCAGACGCTCTCGCGGACCCGCGGTGGTGGCGGCGATTGCCCACTTTCGGCGGTCGCGATGGCAATCGCGAGGCTACTGAGCGTTACAGCACCGTCACGTGTCTCCGTCAGGTGGCGAAGCGTCTCGCGGCGTCGGCCGTTCGCGAGAATCTCGAAAATCTCCCCCTCGGAGAGTGGATTCGGTCGGGACATTGCTGGTGAGGTGACGCCGATCGTTCGAACGTCAAACCGACGGTTCGGATCGCGGACACGTCAGCATGGAGGGCGTACCGCCACCGGTCGACCCACCGTGCCGGACGGCAAGCCCGGCGATCCGGTGAGGATTCGGGCGGTACGACGAGCCAACCGGCGTCCAAACGGGACGTTCGACCGGTTGGAATTCAATCGATCCGACTCGAGAACACCGGTGTGGATACCGTACAACCGCCGAACGGCCGGTTTGGCCGAGTCCGTTAGAGCCGATGGTTCCGTTCGACACCGACGTGTTCGTTCGTAACTACGTGGGTCGCCAGCCCCGGGAGTAGATAACTGAGTGATCGACGCCAGCCCGTGGCCGACCTCGATCGTTCAGGAGAAATCAACATGACTGACGACAACACGAACATCGGACTGTCGCGACGACGCGTCCTCGGGGGACTCGGCGCGATCGGGATCGCCTCAGCGGGCGCAGGCCTGGGGACGACGGCGTACTTCAGCGACCAGGAGAGTTTCGAGGGGAACTCGCTTACGGCGGGCACGCTCGCGGTGAACGTCACCCAGCAGATTACCCACATCGACCAGGACGGCATCGGCCCCGACCAGCTCGCCTGGTCCGACGCCGGCGACGGCGAGGCCGGCGTCACGACCGACCCGATCGTCATCGAGGACGCGAAACCCGGCGACGAGTACGAGTTCTGCTGGGAGGTCGAACTCGAGGGGAATCCCGGTTTCGCGATGGTCGCCGTCGGCGACGTCTCGGAGCAGACCGGTGCCGAGGTGGGGACCGTCTCCGCCGACGATCTCTACGACGTCGACACCGACGCCGATATGGTGACGATCGGGGAGGCGGCGACCGCCGTCGCGACGCTGACGCTGTGTCCCGAAGAGGACGAGGAGGTCGGCGCACAGGTCGAGGTCTTCGAGGGAAGCCTCGAGGACCTGCTGGCCGCGCTCTCGGAGGGGCTCGTCGTCCCCTCGAGCGAGGAACTCGAGGGTGAGGCGACGTTCTGTCACGAGATCGAGTGTCCGGTCACGCTCTGTCTCGAGATCTCGATTCCGACGTCCGTCGGCAACGAGTTACAGGGTGCAGAATCCAGCTTCGACCTCTCGGTCTACGCCGAGCAGTGTCGCCACAACGACGTCGAGCAGTTCGGCAACGCGACCGTGGTGGCCCCCGACGGACCCGGTCCGGCGTAATCGGTTGGTCACAGACTGGGGCGGTGAGGGGGGACGCCGGACTCGCGTTCTCCGTCTTGCGCGGCGGGCACAGGGGGTGTCCAGTTTCCATCCGGAGCCAGCGTGGCGGCCGGCTCGGCGGTTCGATGCCGCCGGTGGGACTCCCCGGAGGGGGAACACATCATGACTGACAACAACGAACCGTTCGGCCTCTCGCGGCGAAAGATCCTCGGCGGCATCGGGGCGATCGGCGTCGCCTCCGTGGGCGCGGGTCTGGGAACGACGGCGTACTTCAGCGACCAGGAGGAGTTCGCGGGCAACACGCTCACCGCGGGCACGCTCGCGATCAAAGTCGACTGGCAACAGCGCTACTGGGGGGCGCCACCGGAGGTGCGACCGCAGGACTACGCGACCACGACGAACGAAGCGGGGGAGACGGTGTCGAACTACCCGCACGTCAACGCGTTCCCGGACGACTCCGGCGACGGCGAACAGGACCTCGGCGGGGTCGTCTACGCCGGCGAAAATGCGGTGTTCAACGCCGCGGAGATCCCGGCGTGCTGTGACTGTGCGGACGGCGAGTACTACGTCACCTACGCGGGAGACTCACACTGTATCGAGCCGATCGTCGACGAGCGGACGGCCGAGGAGTTCTACGACGACAGTCGAGACGACGTCTCCTCGATGTTCCTCGACATCCAGCGCGAGAACGGCGCCGTGCTTTTTCTCTACCGCCAGGACCTCGGCGGCGGCGAACTCGGCGAACCGCGCCTGTTCTTCGTCCTCGACACATTCGGCAACGACGACGGCGGCGGCTACGCCACGTTTACCGTCGAAGGCGACCTCACGGACGTCGTCTGGGAGGACCTCGAGTGGGAGATCGAAGACGATCCAGGTTCAGACAGCGCAGACGAGTACTCGATCACTCCGACCGAGGCGACGGCGAGTTGGATCTGGGGAGACAACCGGACCGACGGCGGCGTGCTCGGCTCGCTCACCGAGGAGTTCGCCCTTCGCATCAACCCTGACCTGAACGGAGCAGCCGCCCTGAGCGGCGGTACGTCGACGTTCGACCCGGACGTCGACGTCGGCGTCACCAGCCTGGTCGTCCTGAGCGGCGATCCGGGGACCGAGATCGTCCTCGAGAACGACCTGGGCGGACCGATGGCCGACGACGACCTCGGCGACGTCGTCATCCACAGCGAGTGTGGGCTCGAGATGGGCGAGGAGACGGCCGCGTTCGGCCCGAACGCCGAGAGCCTCATCGAACTCGACGACGTCAAACCCGGCGACAGCGGCGAGGTGACGTTCTCGCTGCACGTTTGTGACAACCCGGCGTACATCTGGATGGGGGCGACCGGCTTCGACGCCGAGAGCGTCCTCGGGGAGTTCGTCCGCGCACGCGCTCGTCTCGTCCCCGGCTGTCTGAACGAGGTTGACGGGTTCGACGACGTCGACGGCTACGACGGCGACGTCGTCGTGGAGGGAACCTTGAACGAGGTTCTCGCCGCGCTCGCCGACGCCTCCTACCAGGGCGTTGCGCTCACGACCGAGGACGGCGACGGCTGCTTCGATCCGGTCGCGGACTCGACGTGTGTCGCCTTCGAGTGGTGGTTCCCGATCGGTCAGGAAGACGTCAACGACGCACAAGGTGAAAGCGTCTCGTTCGACGTCGGCTTCTACGCCGAACAGTGTCGCCACAACGATCAGAACGGCGCCTGAGGCCGTGATCCGTTGACGATAGCATTCACCCGGTCCGAAAGATTCCGGATCGGCGTCTCCTGGCAACGAACGATGGTAGCGTCTACCTGCCGCGACGGTTCGGGCGGCAGTATCGTCCTACCACGATCGTTCACCGACGGTATGGCGATCATCCATATCCTCGCTGGGGACCGACTGGCGGCCAGCGACGACGAACGCCGCGGCGAGTTCTCCGTAGAGACCGCGGGCGTACGACCCCACGCGGAGGAACGAACGTGACACAACGAATTCCCGATATCACCCGACGGCGACTGCTCGCGAGCGCCGGCACCGCCGGAATCGCCGGAATCGTCGGCATGAGCTTCAGGCCGGCCACCGTCTCCGGCGACTCACCGCCGTATACGGACACCACGTACGCGCTGACGGACGACGATGGGCTGTCGCTGCGGGTCGCCTGGCACAGTACGTACAACGATCGAACGGTCTCCGAGAGTCCCGACTCGAGCGATGGTCGGCCAGTTCCCGAGCGCACCGAACCGAACGAAGCCGGTCCAGATCCCTCGGACGGCTTCGTCGACGGCGACGACGTAGAAATGTACGGGCCGCTGGTCGCAGCCTCGAACGTCCTGCCGGGCGACTCCGGAACGATCGCCATCGGGCTGTTGGCAGAACGGATGGACGCTCGAGTCCGGTTGATCCCGACCGTCTCCGGCCGACTGAGCGAGGTCGTCGACGTCGCGCTCTGGTACGACACCGGCTTCCTCGGTATCGGCGGCTGTCGCGGGAGCGAAACGATCCCGGACGATCCCGCCCTCGAGTCGACGCTCGCCGCGTTCGGCGAGACGTACGGCCAGGGTATCGATGGGACGATCGCCGACGGGTTCGCGATTCGAAATGGCGTCCGGAGCTGTCTCCCGGAGGGAGAGCACCTCTGTGTGGGACTCGGCTGGGGGATCGACGAATCGGTCGGCAACGAGTGGCAAGGAGAGTCCCTCGAGTTCGGACTCACGTTCGCCGCCGAGAGCTGTGGAGGGTCCCTATGAGCCGCGATTCGCTCGAGCTGAGTCGCAGGCGACTGCTGGCGACCGTCGGCGGGATCGGAGCCGTCGGCGCGACGGCGGGCGTCGGTACCGGCGCGTACTTCACCGATCGGAAACGGTTCACGAACGCGATCACCGCGGGGGCGGTCGAGATCGACTTCGACTGTGACTCCTGTTCGGTCGTCGACGACCGACTGACGTTCGCGTTCGACGGAATCGACCGCGGAACGACCGACTCGATCGCGGTCGACCTCGCCGTCGGGACGAATCCCGCGCGGCTGTGGCTTCGGACCGACTGTCCACCCGCGTTCGATCCGCTCGGCGATGCACTCACCGTCGAGTTCGACGTCGCCGGCGAGACGGTCGCCGACGGGAGCCTCTCGTCGGTAGCGCGCTCGGTCGCGAGCGGCATCCGACTCGACGACGGCTGTCTCGAGCCGGAAACGCCGGTGGAGATCGAACTCGCGTGGGAGCTGTCGGAGACCGCCCCGGAGCATCTGGCGGGCGAGACGGCGGCGTTTTCCGCCGAACTCGTCGCCGAGCAGTGTCGCCACGTCGACGAGGCGGACGTCTCGAACCCGTTTGCGGGGCAGGGGTCGTGTGAAGATGCGCCTGGCTGTCCGGCGTGTGTCCCCCTCGGAAAAGCGGACGACTTAGACGAACGGATGCCGATCGAGCCGAGCACGGCCGACCCCGCGACCTGGCTCCCGATCGACGAGGGGCCCGGAAGCGGGGAGTACTTCCTGTTCGTCCAGGACGCCGAGATCAAAGACGGCGCGGAGACGACGGCGATTCAGTTCGAACTCGTCGACGGCGACGGCAATCCGGGACCACAGCTCTGTGCGGTCCGGATCAAAGGCGGGCCGAACACGAACGAAATCGAGTTCGAGCCGCCGAGGGCGTCGACCGGAGCGCTGCTCTCGACGCTCGAGAATCCGGGCGGCCGGCTGCCGGCGATCAGTAACGTCGAAGTCGACGTCTGTGCGGACGAGGTGAGGTGACGATGAACTACAGAAAAACTGCGAACGTCCTCGGATTGCTCGTCCTGATCGCCATCGTACTTCCGTTCGTGATCTACGCCGTTCCCGGCGTGATCGGGGCGGAGTACAGCTTCGTCGTCCTCACCGGGAGCATGGCGCCGGCGATCGACCCCGGTGACGTGGTCGTCGTCGACGAGACGGATCCGGCGACGATCGAGTCGGGCGACGTCATCACGTTCGCCCGAGACGGGACCAATACACCGGTGACTCATCGGGTCGTCGGGGTAGCCGACGCTGGCGGTGGCCTCGCCTTCGAGACGAAAGGCGACGCCAACAGCGAAGTCGACGCCGGGCTGGTTCCGGCGGAGAACGTCCTCGGTGTCGTCGTCCTCACGATACCGTACATCGGCTACGTGATCCAGATGACGAACTCGACCGCCGGCTTCCTCCTGTTGGTCGTCGTTCCGATCGTGCTCTTTGCCGCCTCGGAGCTGTGGGCCCTGTTCCGATCGGCGCGGGAGGACGGGGAGAGAACACCCCCCACGGCCGATTCGGACGCCGGCGAGGGCGATGCGATCACGCTGTCGGCGTCGGATCTGACGCTCTCGAGTGCAATGTTAGTCCTCGTCGTACCGTACGTCGCGTACGTCGCGTTCGAACTCCGAACGGCGCTGTCGATCGCGGTGGCCGTCGCCGCCACGCTCTCGTTGCTCGCCGTCGGCGGGTTGTGGTTCGGTACACGTCGAGACGCGATGGATTCTACGGGCCGGTCCAGATCGGGGGCGGACTCGAGTCGTACGGAGGAGGGAAATCTCGGAGACGACGACGCGAACGCGGGCACCGAAGAGGCGTTCGAAACGTTCGTGCCGGCGACGACGGAGCTACCCGCCACAACTGACGGCGGGGATCTCGAGGAGGGGAGCCGATGAACCGGGCTCTCGCCGTCGGAGTGGTCTGTCTCCTCGTCGGGGCGAGTAGCTTCGCCGGCGGTGTGGGGACGGTCGCCATCTTCTCCGATACGGGATCGATCGAGGGAACGTTCTCGACGACGGGGTCGTTCTCCGAGATGGATCTCGGGTTCGAACAGTCGGCGGAAAACGGCTCGGACGTGATCGGACCCGACGGCTCACCGGCGCTCGCCGATTCGGAGTCCGGGAACGAACCTGCCGAGAACGGGACGACGGCTCCGCCGGAGAACGTCAGTACGGGCCCAGGAGACGGGGAGCCACCGACCGAGAACAACTCCGAAACGGGCGGTAGCGAGGGCAACGAGACGGAGTCGGACCACGGTACCGACGGCGATAGCGAGGACGAGGGGGATGAAACGGACGAACTCGGAGCGGACGGGACCGACGACTCGAGCGTCGACGAAGCTGACGACGGGACTGTCGGAGACGGTTCGAGCGACGGGGGTGTCGATGGAAAAAGCGGACCGGAACTCGGCGACGATGAGTGGAGTGGCGAGGGCGACGACCCGGCGGCCGACGCCGATGACGGGACGGAAACCGCCGGCGACCACGGTTCGGGCGGCCAGATCGACGACGATGGTGTCGACGGGAAAAACGACGGAACCGACGGAGAAAACGACTCGAGCGACGATGGTTCGCGAGACGAATTCGACGACTCGAGCGGCGATCGCGACGAATCGCTCCGATACGGTTCACTGTCGGTCAGTTCCGGTGAGACCGCGACCCGGGCGGCGGTCCCACCGGTACATCGCGACAGTAATCCGTTCGAGTGGGCGGGACGGTCGTAGCGACGGTTTGAGAGTCCCACGATCGGTCGGTGGGACGAAAACATCCGCGCAACGACGGGCGGTCGCTCATACTGCCGGACAGAACTATTTGAAGATCGGTCGCTCTACTGCGGCCGTCACCCGTGGGGACGGCCGCGAGTTCGCGACCGACTTCTCACTGACTTCTGTCCGGCAGTATCAACAGTACGGAACGTCGTTCGGTCGCGGATCGGTTCGGTTCGCGTCCTTCCCGTCGACGGCCTCGAGCGATACCCCCCCGGACCCCTCGACACTGACGACGTAGCCGTTGTACGTGAACTCGAGACTCGCGGGCAGTCGGTCGGAGTCGACGGGGTCGAACAGGGCGTCGAGTGCGTCGGTCTGGATCGCGTCGTGAAGCGGGGGCTCGAGTTTTTCGGCGGGTATTCCCTCACGTTCCGCGACGGCTTCGACGACGGCGAGACTGACTGGCTGTTCTCGGTTCATGCTCGCTCCTGCCATATTCGCATATATAAAAACCGGTGTTTCTTCGCTGACGCACGGACGACGAGCGTCAGACACATCTCTATAATCGGATGATAATCGGCGTTAGTACAACAGATGCGTTCAGAATGTATGTCATTCGAGCGGGTCGACGACTCGCTCGCGGCCGACCGGCCGACACCGTCATCGATCGTTCGAGGTCGTCACCGATCAGTCGTGGCCGTTGATCGGGACCGGTTCGTACGGCTCCTCGAGGTACTCGAGGTCGCTATCCGAGAGGTCGATCTCGAGAGCTTCGACGGCGTCCTCGAGGTGGTCGATACTCGTCGTGCCGACGATCGGGGCGTCGACGACGTCTTTGTGAAGCACCCAGGCGAGGGCGATCTGGGCCATCGTGACGCCGTGTTCCGCGGCGAGTTCCTCGACGCGGGCGTTGATCTCCGTCCCCCCGTTCGCGCGGTAGATGTCGATCCGGTCGGCGGCCCAGCTATCGTCCATGTACTCGCCGCGAACCGTCTCGAGGAACTCGTCGTGGGGGCGGGTGAGATAGCCGCGTGCGAGCGGGCTCCAGGGAACGACGCCGACACCTTCTTTCGCACAGAGTGGAAGCATCTCACGTTCCTCCTCGCGGTAGACCAGGTTGTAGTGGTTTTGCATGGAGACGAACCGCTCGAGGCCGAGGCGGTCGCTCGCGTAGAGCGCGTCGGCGAACTGGTGGGCCCACTGCGAGGAGGTGCCGATGTACCGAACCTTCTCGTGACGGACGGCGTCGTCTAGGGCACGAAGCGTCTCCTCGATCGGGGTGTCGTAATCCCAGCGGTGAGTCTGGTAGAGGTCGATCGTCTCCATTCCCAGCCGGTCGAGACTTGCCTCGAGTTCCTGGTCGATCGTCTTTCGCGAGAGCCCACTCGAGTTGGGATCGTCCTCGTCCATCCGATGATACACTTTCGTCGCCACAACCTGCTCGTCGCGGTCGTACTCCGCGAGGACGTTCCCCAGCACCCGCTCGGATTCCCCGTAGGAGTAGACGTTCGCCGTGTCGAAGAAGTTGATCCCGAGATCGATCGCCCGCTCGATAATCGGACGACTCTCCTCCTCGTCTAACACCCACTCGCGCCAGTCGCTCGAGCCGAAGCTCATACAGCCCAGGCAGATTCGACTGACGGTCATTCCCGTGTCACCGAGTGTCGTATACTCCATGCAAGACGGAATCGAGGAGTGGCTACTAAAACGTAGTGTCCGGTTCGCGACGGTCGTCCCCGCGTCGGACGCCGGAGAACTCATAGGGACTATCGTAGCCAACTGGAGGTTTCGAAGCTCATCCTTTGACGCTGTGTCTTGGATCTTCCTGTGAAAACTATGAACTCCTACGATAATCCCTATCACTCGAGTTTGCGGATCATCACGATGGCGTCCTCGCCGTCCTCGTAGTAGCCGGGGACGCGTCGAAGCGGCTCGAAGCCGAAGTTCCGATAGAGCCGTTTCGCCCCGTCGTTCGACTGCCTGACCTCGAGTTTGACGGTGTCAGCGCCCTGGGCAACGAGTACGGCCAGAACACGGGTGAGCAACGCGGAGCCGACACCGAACCCGCGCCGTTCGGGGTGGACGGCGACGTCCTTGACGTGGCCGAGTTGACGGCCGAAATTCCGCGAGACGTCGGCGACGACGTAGCCGACGACGTCGCCATCGTGTTCGGCGATCAGAAATCCGGATTCGTCGAGAAACCCCTCGAAAGCGTCGTACGGCCAGGGCTGTGAGAACGACGCGTTTTCGATGTGTACGACCGCAAGGAGATCAGCACGCTCTGCGGGCCGGATCGATACGTTTCCGTCGTCCCCGGCCGAGACCCGAATCGTCACGCGACGAGATTGGATCTCCAGTACCAAAAGCAATCGCGTCGACCGTGAAACGGAGATCCTGCTTACCGACGGCGATACGACCTGCTACCGGTTGGTTCCGATACGGCTTCGAGCCGTCGTGCGGTCTTCGGGAAATCGGGACAGCAATCCGTATGATTGCCGATCGATCGTTCACCGTTCTGCGGTCGGCCGGAACGGGCCCATAGCGGTCCGTATGCTCCCAACCGCCGAACCATCACCGAGTTCGATAGCGAGAGATCACGAACCGACGGCCGATCGGAAACTCGAGAGCGGTCGAACGAAACTGTCGGAGACCGACGATGCGTTCGTCGCGGGCGGTCGATAGCGTCGTGGTGACCGTGCCATCTACCGGCCGTTTTTGCGACACCGTCTCGTCCCCGTCGGAGCGGCAAATAACGGTCGGCGATCGGAGAGACGGCAATCGACGCGGAGGAGGGGGCGCGTCGTGGATTCGCCGACACGCCAGCGCGATTGATCGCCGTAATTCGAGCTGTGACGGACGGCCGAACCGAAACCACGAGAGTGCTCCGGGGTCCCGACGAATTATCCGTCAGAGATAGCGGCAGCAGTATCCGATACGGCAGAGCACGGGTATCGTTTGCGGCCGAAGAGACGTTTATGCAAGTCGAATTCGAACGAAGGGTAATGACCGACTCGGCCGAGTGCAAAGCCAAGCGGAGTGAGCAGGGCGACGAACGCGACGACGCCCACCTCGAGGACGTCGAAGAGGGAGCAGGGTGTACGGAGATCTGGGAGCACCTCGCCGAGAAACGTGAAAAGGAAAACGACAGCAGGTAGCGATCTTTTTCACACCGAAGTTCGTACTGAAACACATGACCGACAATCGACCCGGTGGCCACGGCGAACGTGGTCGATCGATCCCGACTGACCGCGAATCGCCGGTCGGCGCGCCGGTTATCCGAGGCGACGAATCGGTCACCGGGACGCGGGCTCGCCAGGCCGTCCAGTTCGATCCCGACGATCCCGACAGTCTCGAGGAGGCCGCGAAGATGGTCGCCGAGTTCGCAAGCGGTGCGAGCGACGACGATCACCTCTACATGCTGCGCGGCGCGGCAGCCTGTGCCGCACTCGTTCGCGGAGAAGGATCGTACAAGGCCGCTGCCGAGCGTGCAGGAGACGACGCGACAGTCTCGTTCATCCGCAAATGGGCGCGCGTACACGATCTTCCGCGGTCGGTCCGCAAGCAGGTCGCGCTCGGGAAAATCGCGCCCACAGCGGCGAAACACATCGCCCGCGTCGGCGGCGAGGAACGACTGTTGCTCGCGTGGGCTTCGATCGACGGCGATCTCACCGTTCGGGAGGTCCGAAGCATCGCGAGTTCGCTCAACGACGACACACCGATCCACGAGGCGCTGGCCGAGTACGACGCCAGACTGGGGGAACTCGAGCTCACTCTCTCACCGCCGACCTACCGTGACCTCCGTCGCCGGGCGTCGATCGAGGACGTCGAACCCGGCGAAATCGTCACGGAGGCGCTCGAAACGTACTTCGAGGACGACTAGTCTGCTCGAGGGGGCACCCGGAACGTCCGCGGAGAGAGAAAGAAAACGTTTAACCACCGCTCACCGATACGTCACAGTACAGGGCCGGTAGCTCAGTCCGGCAGAGCGTCTGGCTTTTAACCAGACGGTCGCGTGTTCAAATCGCGCCCGGCCCGTGCAGCGAACCGATGAGCGGAGCGAATCGGTAAGCGAACCGGCAGGCACGATTTGAACGCAGGGAGGTCGCGCGCAACGGAGTGAGCACGTCCGACTGTGTGTTCAAATCGCGCCCGGCCCGCTTTTGCGACGAACACGTTCGTGAGGAGCAAAACCGCCAGAGCGATTTGAAGTAGACCAGAAAGGCGCAGCGAAGCGAGCATTTCTGGGCGTAGGTCATAATCGCGCCCGGCCCGCTTTTGCGACGAACAACTCCGCAAGCGACAGGTGACGGAACCGGCACGGCTCGAAAGAGGGAGATAGCCCCGGAAGCGAGTGATCCGAAACGGCTTCGCGTGGTTCACATCGCGCCCAACACACGCTGCATCGCAAACGATGTCGTGAAACTCGAGGGAAAGCCGAGACGGACGAGACTGCTGGCGGGACTGTACTCGAGACGAGTGGAGCAACGTGGAGCGAACGGCCGAAATAGACGACATCGACCTCGAGAGTTCGCAAGTGGACTGGGGAAATACAGGTAGTCGAGTCGACGGCGACGGCCAAACCCGGACAGCCTCACGAGGGATCCGACCGCGAATTCAGATCGACTTCGAATCGAGCACCGCCGTCGGGGCGATCACGTACGGCGATCTGCCACCCGTGGGCCTTGACCACGTCACGGACGATCGCGAGTCCGAATCCAGCCCCGCCTTCGGTCGTGGAGTGTCCGCGGTTGAACACGATCTCTCGGTTCTCGGGGGAGACCCCTCGCCCGTCGTCTTCGACGAGAAACCCCTGGTTGGGATCGTCGTCGATGTGTGCGACTCGAACGGTTATGGGTGAGTCGTTGTGTTCGACGGCGTTCCGAAAGAGGTTCTCGAACACGTGGAGCAACTGGTCGTGATCGCCGGGGACCGTCCAGCCGTCCTCGAGATCGCACTCGAGGGTGGCCTCGCGAGCCCAGATCCCACTCCAGGCCTCCTCCGCAACCGACTGAATCGAGACCGGGGATGGTTCCTCGAGCGTCGTCCCGGTCCTGGCCATCGTCAGAAGGTTCGTGATCATCGTCTCCATTCGTTCGTGTGCGTCGTGGAGCGTCTGAAAGTCGTCCTCGCTCGAGGAGCGTTCGGCGAACTGTGCGTAGGTCTGTGCGATCCCGAGCGGCGTTTGCAGGTCGTGGCTGATCACGCCCGCGAACTCGTCTAAGCGCTGGTTGGTCCGCTCGAGTTCCCGTTCGCGAGCGATGCGGTCGGTCACGTCGCGGGAGTTGATGACGACCCCGTCGATGATGCCGTTGTCGAGCAAGTCGACGGCAATCCCCTCGAAGACGAGCCAGCTGCCGTCCCGATGACGGACGCGATACTCGAACCGGGCTTCGGTGTTGGAGTAGGTGACGAGCCCGGCAAACTCGTCGATTGCGTCGGCGCGGTCGTCCGCGTGAACGAGTTCGAACAGCGATTCACCGACGAGGTCGGACGGGTCGTAGCCGAGAACGGACCGCACGGACGGACTGACGTACGTAACGGTCCCGTCCTCGTCGACGACGGTGACGACGTCGGAGACGTTCTCGATGAGCGCCTGAAAGCGCTTCTCTGCTCGACGCTGGTCGGTAACGTCCCTGAGCATCAGAACGACGCCTTCGGTTCTCTCGTCGCGGACGGTGGAGATTGTTGCGTCGACCGTCGTCCCGTCTCTGGTGATCGTCAGCTCCGGGGTGGTTCCCGCCAGGAGTCGTCGACTCTCCGGGAGGACGCCGGTGACCGACTGCCCGACGATCTTCTCGTCACCGAGGAGTGCTCGAGCGGCCGGGTTCCGGTCGACGATCCGCCGTTCGTCGTCGACGACGAGGTAGCCGTCGCGCATTCCCTCGATGACGTTATCTCGTGCGATCGGAACGAGGTCGAGCCACCGATACCGGTAGAGGGCGACCGCGATCAAGATGCCCGTCGCGCCGAACCCCCAGACGGAGTAGTTGATCTCGGTCGTTCCGTTGTGAGCGAGGACGTTGGTGACTCCCGGGATCAACGGTGCGAGTACGACCAGTCTTGCTTGCTTGTGGTAGACACCGCTTCCCCTGGAGTCGAGATACTCGAGGAAGAAAACGTAGATTCCGCCACCGGAGAGCCCCCAGTTGTAGAGAACGTAGAACCAGTAGATCGGGTTCTGGTAGGCCTCTACGGGGAGAAGCACCGCCGTGAACTGCATCGGTTCGTGCATCAGGAAGTGGGCGGGGTTCGTCCAGGTCAGGACGATCCACGTACCGGTTACGGCGTAGATGACCGCCAGCTGTCGGTTTCGGAGTTCGCGGCCGGCGTAGGCCATCGCGAACTGGAACAGTCCGGTCGACATGATGACCGCCCCCGAGTCGACGGTCTTCGCGAGGACGAACCCGACCGAGGGATCGGTTTCGACGAGGAGGAGTCCCTGTGGAATCGTCCACAGCGCGATGCCGAAGAGAAAGACGGCCAGCGGAAGAACGTCCGTTTTCGGTCGCGTCCGCGGAACGAGCACGGCGAGAACGAGGTTTAAGACCCCAATGAGCACGAGAGAGACGGCGTGTATCGCGGTAAACTCCTGAGCCACGTCCGTTCGATTGCACAGCGACCTCAAATACGTTCGGTCCGGCAGTTGGCGCTACGGGTCGATGCCGGGATTGAATCGATGACGAGGATGATAGGGATTATCGTAGCCAACCACCGGTTTCGAATCCTCTCTTTCGGCACTGTCTCTCGGTTCTTCACTGGGAAACGGTGAACTCCTACGATAATCCCTATGAATCGGTTCCGGGGCTGGATCGATGGCTGGGGAGGACTGATGCCGGCGGCGTAACCGTTCGAATACCGTCGGGCGAGATTCCTACTCGAGGATCCGCTCGAGACAGTCAGTGAGTTGGCGCTTCGAGACGGGCTTGGTGAGGTAGCCGTCGGTCTCCACCTCGAGGGCATCCGTGGACGGGTCGATGGCGGAAACCACGATCGTTCGACACGTCGCGCCACGCTCTGCGAGGGTCTCGAGCAGTTCGTCGCCCGAGAGGCTAGGCATCCGTCGGTCGACGAGGAGGACGTCGACCGAATCGTCGACGGCCTCGAGGGCCGCCGCTCCGCTGTAGACCGTTTTCACGTCGTACCGATCGGCGAGCATTCGCGAGTGCGCGTCGGCGTACAGCGGCTCGTCGTCGGCGACTACGATCGTCCGCTGGTGTGTGCCCGTCACGATATGGGTTCTCTCGTCATCCGCCATCTGTTTATTTCATCCACCTGCTGGGTAATATACTCGAGCATCGGGGATATAGACCGGAACGGCCGTCAGGGAAGCCGATCACCGGCGTGCTCACGAAAGCGGACGGCCACGAGGAGTATCACGCCGATCGTGATCAGGACGCCGAAGCCAGGTACGCCGTCGTCGGGAGATGCGTCCGAACGATCGTCACTGGTCTCGTCGGCGTCACCAGACGTTCCGTCGTCCGTGGACCAGTCGTCGTCGCCGGTTACGTCGTCAGTCGGCTCGGAATCCGCGTCGTCCGCGGGAGCATCCGTCGACTCGGAATCCGTCGTCTCACTGTCGTCCGCCGATCCGACGCCACCGCTTCCGCCGCCCCCGCCTCCGGCCCCACCGCTGCCTCCGCCGGAGCCCGAAGAGCCCCCGTCATCGGTGGAACGTGATTCGGCGACTTCGAACTGTAGTTCGTCGGTCAGCTCGTTGCCCGCTTCGTCGGCGACGACGACCGTCACCTCGTAGGACGCCCCGTCGGCGACCTCGAGGGTGTGCTCGGCCGCCGTAGACGTGATCGACGTCCCCGCGTCGGCGGTAACGTCGACGCCGTCGATCGCGACCGAGACCGATCCGACGTCGATCCCGGAGAGCTCGTCGTCGTAGGCGAATCGGACCGTCGCTTCGTCCGTCCCCGCGGGGAGGACGCTCCCGTCGGCCGGCGAGCGCTCCGTGATCACCGGCGGTTCGTTGTCGGTCACGAGAGCGCCGTACGTCGAGAAGCCGTCTACCTGGGCGACGACGAACGGATCGCCGCCGACCCTCGAGACGCTCGAGTCGACCGGCGTCCACTCGTCCGCGGGTTGGTCGTAGTGGTGTAAGACGACGTCTTCGGCGTCGACACCGCCGGGGAGTTCGTCCTCGTCGATCGCCATCGTAATCGTCGCGCTCTCGATCGTCCCCTCCGCCAGCTGGTGGTCGATGAAGCTGTCGAGCTCTGCGGTCAGGAAGCCGACACCGGTCTCCCCGCCCTCGTGGTTCGCGTTCACGGTGTTTTCCGAGAGGGCGAGATACAGCTCCTGGGATTTGATCGCCTCATCGGCGTCGTCGGCGACGTCGAACTCGATCGTCGACCCGCTTCCGTCGATTTCGATTACACCGTGGTGGAGGGTGAACCTGGTGTCGACGACGACGGAAGCGGTATCCGCTCCGTCGTTCCCTGCGCGGTCCGTCCCGGTCACGGAGACGGTGTAGTTGCCCGACTCCTCGAACTCGAGCGTGCCGGTAAACACCGTGGCATTTTCGTTGGCGGATTCCATCGACACGGACGCAGGTGCCGTCGAGCCGTCCTCGGGGTCCGTGAACTGTGCCGACACCGCCGGGACGGCCGCGAGCGGTTCGTCACTCTCGACGACGACCGTCGCGTCGTCGCTGTCGACGTCCTCGAGCGTGACCGACGTCGACGGCCCGTCCCGGTCGACAACGAGTATCTCCGGCGCGTCGGTCATACCGGCGTTCTCGCGTTCGTCGACGGCGATCGCCAAGAGTTCGTACCGTCCGTCGTCCGGAATCGCGTCGAACGGAACGTCGACCCGCCAGGTGTCGCCGGCGAGGTAACCCGCGTCCGCAGCGACGACGTAGGTCGTCTCGAGCGAGGAGACGAGCAGCGTCACCTCCTCGACTTCGAGACCGGCTTCGACGTCGATATCGACGGTCGCGTCGTCGCTCGCGTGGACGTGTTCGACCCCCGTCTCGGGATCGACGTGGCTCGAGTGGCCGGAAACGGCGGTGATCGTCGGCTCGACCGTCGGTTCGGAGACGTCGACCCAGCCCGCGTTCTGGCCGCCCAACTCGAGGTCGTACGTTCCCGCTTCCTCGGGGACGTACGTGATGTTGATCGCACCGAGGAGGTAGTAGCCGGGTTCGAGCGTCGCCTCCTGACTGCCGACGACCGTCGTCTCGCCGGTTTCCTGGTTGGTCGCGGTGAGTTCGATCTCCTCCGTTCCCTCGACGTTGCCGGCCTGATAGATGCTACCGATAACGTGGGTTTCCTCACCTTCGGTCAGTTCGACCTCGCTCGTCGAAGCGGCGATCACCTGGATGTCCGATCCAGCAGACTCGACCTCGACCGTGCCCGCGTTTCGCTCGCCCAACTCGAGGTCGTACGTTCCCGCCTCGTCGGGGACGTACGTGATGTTGATCCCTCCGAGGTGGTAGTAGCCGGGCTCGAGCGTCACTTCCTGGCTGCCGACGACCGTCGTCTCGCCGGTCTCCTGGTTGGTCGCGGTGAGTTCGATCTCCTCCGTTCCCTCGACGTTGCCCGACTGGTAGATGCTACCGATAACGTACATCTCCTCGCCTTCGATCAGTTCGACCTCGGATGGTGAAGCCGCGATCACCTGCACGTCGGAGACGGCAGGTTCGACCTCGAGCGTGCCCGCGTTCTGGTCACCCAACTCGAGGTCGTACGTTCCCGCTTCGTCGGGGACGTACGTGATGTTGATTCCCCCGAGGTGGTAGTAGCCGGGCTCGAGCGTCACTTCCTGGCTGCCAACGACGGACGTCTCGCCCGTTTCCTGATTAGTCGCGGTGAGTTCGATCTCCTCCGTTCCCTCGACGTTGCCCGACTGGTAGACGCTACCGATAATGTGGGCCTCCTCGCCTTCGATCAGTTCGACCTCGCTCGTCGAAGCGGCGACCACCTGGATGTCGGAGACGGCAGGTTCGACCTCGAGCGTGCCCGCGTTCTGGTCACCCAACTCGAGGTCGTACGTCCCCGCTTCGTCGGGGACGTACGTGATGTTGATCCCCCCGAGGAGGTAGTAGCCGGGCTCGAGCGTCGCCTCCTGGCTGCCGACGACGGTCGTCTCGCCGGTTTCCTGATTAGTTGCGGTGAGTTCGATCTCCTCCGTCGCCGTGTGACTTCCGTTCTGATAGAGGGACCCAATGACGTGTACCTCTTCGCCCTCGACGAGTTCGACCGCCGAGAGTGAGGCCCCAACCACCCTGATGTCGGTGACGATCTCGTCGACGGTGACGGTCCCGACCTCACGCGTACCCAACTCGAGATCGTAATCGCCCGGTTCGTCGAGTTCGGCGGTGACGTTGATTCCCCCGAGGTGGTAGTAGCCGGGCTCGAGCGTCGCTTCCTGGCTGCCGATGACGGTCGTCTCGCCGGTCTCCTGGTTGGTCGCGGTGAGTTCGATCTCCTCCGTTCCCTCGACGTTGCCCGACTGGTAGATGCTTCCGACGACGTGGAACTCCTCGCCCTCGAGGAGTTCGACGCTGGAAACCGAACTTCCGATCACCTGAATGTCTGTAACTGCTTCCTCGACCTCGATCGTACCGGCGTTTCGCTCGCCTAACTCGAGGTCGTACGTTCCCGCTTCGTCGGGGACGTAGGTGATGTTGATCCCCCCGAGGAGGTAGTAGCCGGGTTCGATCGTCGCCTCCTGACTGCCGACGATGGTCGTCTCGCCCGTTTCCTGATTAGTCGCGGTGAGTTCGATCTCCTCCGTTCCCTCGACGTTGCCTGCCTGATAGATGCTACCGATAACGTGCATCTCCTCGCCTTCGATCAGTTCGACCTCGGATGGTGAAGCCGCGATCACCTGCACGTCGCTTTCGGCCGCCTCGACCTCGATCGTGCCCGCGTTTCGCTCGCCCAACTCGAGGTCGTACGTTCCTGCTTCGTCGGGGACGTACGTGATGTTGATCCCTCCGAGGTGGTAGTAGCCGGGCTCGAGCGTCGCCTCCTGACTGCCGACGACGGTCGTCTCGCCGGTCTCCTGGTTGGTCGCGGTGAGTTCGATCTCCTCCGTTCCCTCGACGTTGCCCGACTGGTAGATGCTACCGATAACGTACATCTCCTCGCCTTCGATCAGTTCGACCTCGGATGGTGAAGCCGCGATCACCTGCACGTCGCTTTCGGCCGCCTCGACCTCGATCGTACCGGCGTTTCGCTCGCCCAACTCGAGGTCGTACGTTCCCGCTTCGTCGGGGACGTAGGTGATGTTGATCCCCCCGAGGTGGTAGTAGCCGGGCTCGAGCGTCACTTCCTGACTGCCGACGACAGTGGTTTCGCCGGTCTCCTGGTTGGTCGCGGTGAGTTCGATCTCCTCCGTTCCCTCGACGTTGCCCGACTGGTAGACGCTACCGATAACGTGGGTTTCCTCGCCTTCGATCAGGTCGACCTCGGTCGTCGAAGCGGCGACCACCTGAATGTCGGTGTCGGCCGGCTCGACGTCGATCGTACCGGCGTTTCGCTCGTCCAACTCGAGGTCGTACGTTCCCGCCTCGTCGGGAACGTAGCTGATATTGATCCCCCCGAGGTGGTAGTAGCCGGGCTCAAGCGTCACTTCCTGGCTGCCGACGACGGTCGTCTCGCCGGTCTCCTGGTTGGTCGCGGTGAGTTCGATCTCCTCCGTTCCCTCGACGTTGCCCGACTGGTAGACGCTACCGATAACGTGGGTTTCCTCGCCTTCGATCAGGTCGACCTCGGTCGTCGAAGCGGCGACCACCTGGATGTCGGTAACCGCTTCCTCGACCTCGAGCGTGCCCGCGTTTCGCTCGCCCAACTCGAGGTCGTAGGTTCCCGCTTCCTCGGGAACGTAGGTGATGTTGATTCCCCCGAGGTGGTAGTAGCCGGGTTCGAGCGTCGCCTCCTGGCTGCCGACGACAGTGGTTTCGCCGGTCTCCTGGTGAGTCGCGGTGAGCTCGATTTCTGTCGTTCCTTCGGCGTTGCCCGCCTGATAGAGACTCCCGATGACGTGGGTTTCCTCGCCCTGGATTAGCTCGGTCTCGGTCGTCGAGGCGGCGATCACCTGAATGTCGGAGTAGCGGTCTTCGACCGTCACCGTGTCGACGACCAAACCGTTCACGGTGAGTTCGACCGACACGCTGTCCGTTCCCTCCGGAATGTCGTCGGCTGTCGGCGTCCACGTCAGTTCGACGCCGCCGCGAGCGATACCCGGCTCGAGGGTCACGCTCGCCTGGTCGACGACCTCGCCGTCGACCTCGAGTGCGATCGTGTCAGTTTCGTTGACGTTTCCGGCGTTGTAGAGGTCGCCGGTCACGGTGACGGTCTCGCCGGGCGACGTGTCCGTTCGATCCACGTCCGCGCCGTAGACGATGATCTCGGCCTCGTCGTCGGCTTCCTCGACCGAAACCGTCGTCGTCGACTCGTCGTCTTCGCTTCGCACCGCAACGGGAATCGCGTCGCCGACGTCGCTTTCGTCGGTTGTCCAGGTGAGGCTGATCGTCTCCGTCGCGCCAGCCTCGAGATCGAGTTCGCTCGAGTCGACGACCGCTCCGTCGACGACGAGTTCGATCGTCTGCGTGCCCGCCTCCCCGCCGGCGTTCTCGACCGTGGCGCTCACCTCGAGAGCGCTCCCAGCGATCACCGGAGACGAGGTGTTCTCGATCGTCACGTCGAACGCCGGTGATTCGGGTTCGGGCTCCGGTTCGGGTCCGGGATCTTGGTCTGGATCGGAGTCCGTCTCCTCGACGGTCACGGTACCGGCCATCTCGCCGCCGACGCTCACGTCGTACTCGCCCGCGTGGGCGAACGAATGGACGAACTCGATCGTCGCGGTCTGCTGTGGATCGAGCGACACCGTTTGGACGTCTTCGATCGAGCCGTCGATCTCGAGGCCGATCTGTGCGTCGCCGGCGTCCGGTCCGACGTTCGTGACGTCTGCGGTCACGATCGCGTCCTCACCGACCTCGAGTTGCGTCGGACTCACCGAGGCATCCGTCACCTCGAACGCGGCGTCGGTTTCCTCGCCGAAGACGCCGAACGTGGAGAACGAACTGACGTCGGCCGTGACGACCCGTTCGTCGGTGTCGACCGTCGAACCGGGGACGGGAGACCACTCGTTCTCGGTATCGTCGTAGGCCCAGATCGAGAGCGTTTCCGTGTCGACGGCTTGGACGTCCTCTAATTCGTAGTGGAACGATAGCGGGCTCACCTGTCCGCCACTCTCCGGGACGATTTCGACGTACTGGTCGATGCCCGCCATCCCGGAACTCGCAGACGGCGGCTCTTCGACTGCGAACAGTTCGATCATCTGTCCCTCGAAGGAAGTAAGCGTGTGGTTCCCGATCGACAACCGTTCGAACTCGTTTCCGACGCTGGGGGAGGGAGTGGAGAAGTCCCCGTCGTCGGTTAGCATCACCGAGTCCTGGTCGTTGTCGTGTACCGAGACATCTGTGAAGGTGTTGTAGTTCGAATCTCCATCGCTCGTTATCATGTCGGCACCGACGAGAATCCCTCGTGAGTTGCCCTCGATTTTCACGTCTTCAACAGTATTCCAGGAAGAACCCAGCAGGTTCAGGCCGATGTTATCGTTGTTACGGATGGTGATCTCTTCGAATTGATTCTGATCAGACTGAACGATATTGATTCCCGACCATCCGTTCTCTTCGCTGGTTACGTTCGTCAATTCCGTTCGATCGGCACCGTTGGACGATCCCACAGGATTCGGCTCGAGGCTGACACCGTGGCGGTTGTTCGCACGCAATTCGGTGTGGTACACCTCCGTATCAGCGGAGTCGGCGATTCGCAGCCCCATCTGCCCGTTGTGTTCGCTCGTGACGTGTTGGAGGACGTTATCGTTGGAGTGTCTAATGGCGACGCCATCGCGTGCATTCGATTCGGTCGAGACGTTCGAAATCGTGTTCTGGTTCGAGTCCTCGAGCAAGATTCCGTGCCAGCCACCACTTTCGTGGGTCGTTACGTGATCGAGAACGTTGTTGGAAGATTCATCGAGGTGGATGCCGTACCCAAAGTTATCGATCGAATGTACGTTCGTCACGGACACGTCGGTGGAATCACGCAACCAGATACCCGCCTGATCCTGTCCGACCGTCGTAACGTCCTCGATCACGCCGTCGTCGACGTTCTCGAACTCGAGGCCGTACTGCCAGTCCCGGATTTGGAGGTCACGGACCGTCACGTTCTCGACGTCGGTCGCATCGATCGCCGTCCCGCTTCCGGTGCCCTCGAGAGTGTAGCCGTTGCCCTCGAAGACGACGTCGTCGGCCTCGATGACGACGAACGCGTCACTGGTGTCTCTCGAGAGGTCCTGCTCGAGCGAGTAGACGCCCGGCTGGTCGATAACGATCTGGTCGGGAATTGGATCGGTGTCGTCTTCGACCAATAGCGAGCCCGCGTGTTCACCGTTGACCGTAATCGGATCCGGCCCCATCGCCTCGTTGAATGTCAGCTCCGTCTCGACCACTTTCACGTCTTCAGCGTTGACCGTCACCGAGATCGGACCCTCGGCAGCCGGTCCCTCGACGTCGAGGCCCATCCGATCGTCGTAGAATGGAAGCTGGCCGAACCCGATGTCGAGATCGATCGTTTCGCTCGAGCCGCCGGTATTTTGGATCACCGCGGTGACGGTCACGTTCTCGCCGACCGCGATCTCGTCGTCGCTCAGGTACTGATCGACGATCTCGAGGTCGCTCCCGGGTTCCGTGATGAGCACCGTCTCGGTCGTCTCGTCCGTCCGACCCTCGTCGTCTTCGACCGTGAGAGTTGGCTCGTGCGTCCCGACCGCGCCGTACGTCCAGTTCGCGACGGGCTCGGTCGTCGTCTCGTCGATAGCGCTGTCACCGTTGAAGTCCCAGCGGTACTCGACGATCTCGCCGTCGGCCACACTCGAGGCGCTTGCGTCGAACGTCACCTCTTCGCCGACGACCGGGTCAGCGGGGGCGTACCCGAACGACGCGATCGGCCCGTCGCCCGGTTCGACGGTGACCGGTCCGCCCTCGAGTGTCTCGCCGTTGACGCTCACCTCGTACTCCCCGGATTCGTCGAACGTCCAGTCCAGTTCGTGCGACTCGGACACCGCGCCCGCCTGGACGACGACCTTCTTGGTCTTTACGACCTCGCCGTCGACCTCGAGTGCGAGCGTGTACCGCCCATCGTCGATTCCGTGACCGTTTTCGAGCTCGGTGACGATCGTCGTCGGTTCGCCAGCGACGACATTCGTCTCGCCTGAAACAGTCTGAACCGAGATAGAGACGTCCCCGACAATAACGGTCTCCGGATCGCCCCAAACGGCGGCGGTATCGTCCCCGTCGGACGGCTCGACGACGTACTGCCCCGCGTCGGCGAACGTCTCGGTGAAGACGTGGTCGAAGTACTCGTCCGGCTTCGCGTACACGGTCTCGGACTGGACGACCTCGTGGTCGACGACCAGCTCGAGTGTGACGTTCTCGCCGACGTTTCCGTCATTGTATCCCTCGACGGTAACCGAGACGCTCTCACCGGGATCGATCTCGGTTTCGTCCAGATCCTGCCAGATCTCGAGGTCGAGATCGAGGACGTCGACCGTCCCCACCGGCAGGTCGTTGAGCGTTACCTCGAGGCCATCGCGCGCTTGCTCGGCTTCGAATCCGATCTCGACAGATACGTTGTCGCCGGCGGGAATCGTCACCGTCTTCTCGGCCGGGTCTACCCAGGATCGGTCCCCATCTGCGACCAGCGTAAACGTCTCCGCCTCGTCGCCGAGGTTCGCCAGTTCGGTCGTAACGGTCACGTTCTCGCCGACCCAGACCTCCTCGGAGTCGAATTGTGGATCGACGATTACGACGCCCTCGAGGGCTGTCGGTTCGGTCGGCTTCCCGTAGACAGTCGCCGTCTGCGATGCAGTCGTATGATACGTATAGTAGTCGTCCACAGCCCAGGAGCTGCTCATCGTGGTGACGTACACCTCCGCGTGAATCGAGTGATCGCCGGTTCGTGGCGTTTCAGAGAACGTGATCGTCTCTGACTCGCCTGGCCCCAGCGTTGTGGTGTACTGATGGAAGTCGTCTTTCTCCAGCCGTGGCAACGCGCCGGGCATCTCAACGCGAACCTCCTGATCGTGTGCCGTGGGATTCGTCACCTCGACCGTCGCCTCGAGACTCTCACCGTGTGCTACGTCGGTCGCCGAGAGCTCCAGGTCGGAGACTGAAATCGGGTCAACCTCCTGAAAAGCGGCGACATCGCTTCCAGAGAGCCCGAGGACGGTCCCGTCGGAGACCGCAACGGCGAAGCCATCGGGCGAGGTACCCAGATGTTCGCCGGTCACGGCGTCGTACGCCTGCGGTCCGGCGTAGAAGAGGCCGTCAGCAGCGACGATCGGACTCTGAAAGTTCTCGCGGGTATCGGGGCCCCTCTCGGTGTATTCGAACCACTCGATCTCGCCCGCATCGGTGTCGATTCCATAATGGCCGAGGGCCCAATCACCGCTCGAGCCGGCACCCCTCGTCGCAGTGATCAGCGTGCCGTCGGTCACCGCGAGTCCGCGATGTTTATCGTACGGGTTGGGCGTAGCAGGACCGGTTCGCTCGAGGAACTTCTCGGGTGCGAGCTGCCACTCCGTCGTGAGACCATCGGGGTCGAGTGCGAGCAACTGGTCGACGCCCCCGTCGTCGGGGTCGAGTGAGAGATAGATCGTCTCACCGTCGGTGATCATTGTTCGGATCCCGTCGTCGCCGAACGTTCGCGAGTCGGTCGGTTCGAGCGTCGAGCGATCGAAGATGCGGACCTCCGATGGCGAGAGGCGGGAGTCGCCGTCCGCGATGACGAGCCGGTCCCCGGCCACGAGAACCTGACTGCGGTCTTTGAGCGCACCGTCGTCGCCGAGATACTGCATCCGTTGCTCGCCGAAGTCGTGGCGGTCGACGGCCCAAAGGTAACGGTCACCGTCGTTATCATCACTCGAGTCGTCGATACGCATCGTGAAGAACAGGGAATCGCCGTCGGTCGACAACGACTGGAGATTGATCCGTCGGTCGTCGAAGTGGCGATCGCCGAGGTGTGTGCCGTCCTCGAGATCGACCGCGTACAGCCGCGATCGCTGATCGGCGCCGGACCATCCCTCGTGGTAGGACACCCCGAAGTAGACGACGCCGTCGACAACGACGTGAGTACCGATCTCCTCCGTATCATCGGCATCGTCGGGAACCGAGATCCGGTACTCCCAGAGCTCGTCGCCGGTCTCGAGGTCGAGTCCCCAGACCGTCGTCCTGTTGTGGACGACGACCGTGTCGTCCTCGACGAGGACGGGATTGCCCCCAAGATCGGCGCTTCCACCGGTCGCCTCAAACTGCCACGTCGGCATAAGCGGCTTAGCTGGCGCGGCGGTGTTCGGGTTCCAGTGTGAACCGGCCGCGTCGTAGCCAGTCTGGGTCCAGTTGTCGTCCGGGCTCGCGTGATCGACGACGACCGAGGCGGGGTTAACGCGCGGATCCGACGCTAGCCCACCCGTGCCACGCTCGAAGGCGGTGACCTCGTAGCTGCCCGAACTGGTCACCGTCAGCTCGAGCGTGGCCGTCGTCGTTTCGCCGGGGTCGACCGTGACGTCGACCGTTTCGTGGTCAGGGTACGTTGGCGTTAGCGGCGAATCGATCTCGAACGTGACTGCGCTGGTCTCGGTTTCCTCGCCGTGGTTGCTCACGGTTGCTTCGACCGTGATCGTCTCGCCGACAGTGGCGCTGTCCTCGAGAATCGTCGTGTCGTCGACGGTGAGCGCTGTTGGCGCGAACTGATAGAGTGATCGATCACTCGATGCGAAGTCGATCCCGTCTGTGAATCCAACGACGTACAAGGAGTCGCCAACTGACACGAGACTCGTTGGATAGGCGAGAGCATCGGGGTCGTCGAGGGTCGTCGGAATCGACGAGGCCCACGCGACCGAAAGGTCTCCTTCGAGGGCTGTGACGGTCTGTCCCGGACCGACGTTGTTACGCTGGTCTTCACTCGCGACGTACAGATACTGACCAGAGACAATGTCCTGTATCTCTCCGGACGTCACATAGCTCGACTCCGTTACACCGGTGTCCGTCTCGAACGCATAGACGCTCGCCCCACTCGCGATGTATACCGTCTCATCCGCGACGACGGGTTCGAGGTCAACGTCGTCGGGGACTGGTGTCCGCCACTGTGGTACTCCGTCATCCGAATCGAAAGCGTAGACAGCACGGAAATTACCGCCGGCAACGGTGACGTACAGCGTCCCATCCACGACCGTTGGTGTGGCTGACACGGAATCACTGAGTTCCCAGTCACCTCGGTCCCACACAACTTCACCAGTCGACCCATTCATCGCAAAGACATGGTCATCGTCGACGACGTAGAGTGTGTCGTCGTCTGCAGCGAGTCGAACTGTCGTACTATCCGTGAGGTACTCCTCCCAGACGACCGTACCGGTATCGGGATCTAACGCGTAGACGGTGGTGTCGTCCCCAGCGTCCTGCACGTAGACGTATTCTCCGACCACGATCGGTGTGTTTCTATTGATGGTATCAACAGTCGTATCTGACGTGTTCCAGCGTTCACTACCATCAGTCGCGTTGAACGCACGTATTTCGGTGTCGGAGAAACGATCAGTCACGTAGACGACATCATCACCGACTGTGGGTTCGCTTCGGATCGAATCGAGCGTCGTCGACCATACTCGGTCGCCGTTCGTATCGATCGCCTCGAGTCGATCGGTTCCGTTCGTCACGAAGACGAGCTCCTCGGAAGACGCTATGCCTCCGTCACCGAAGTTATCGGTGTCCGAACCCAGAATTCGATCGAGCCGAGCCGGGAAGCCGTCTTCGCCCCCACCGTCGTCGGTCGTGGCCGTCGTCGTGACGCTCGAGTCCTGCTCCTCCTCGAGCGCGGTCTGGACCGACGGTTCGACCGTCGGCGTGAAATCACCGCCGTCCTGGGTCTGGTGGGAATCGAGTCCGTCCTGTGTCGTCCCCACACCTGGTTCAGCCGCCGCAAACGGTGCGACGAGCGAACCGAGCAACAGTATCGAAAACGCGATCGCAAACAATCGCGGCCACACCCCAGTCCCTCCGCCGGACGAATACATAAGATTTGGAGAGAGTTAGGCATAAATAAGCACACACTAACCAACCAGTAACTACCCAGATTACGCCGGAGTTCGTTACTATAGCAGTTTTCAAGGCCTGTAGACACTTTCCGAAGAGGTAATCTCATAGACACCAATGTTATTAGTCAGCTGTTTGTTATGGATGAGGGCGCCGTTCGACAGGGGCAATGTTCGGCAGGGAGAGTCGCTGACGGGTTAACACAGTGGTGACTGCCGACGGACCACCGCCGTGTAGTGAACCGTCCCGTCGTCGACTGTCCATCCAAGACACACCACCGAAGCGTTCACCACGTTCTGCCGACGACCGAGCTAGTATGGGATATCACGTCGTCGATCCGACGGACCTCGAGCCGGAGCCGGATCGCCCGTCGGAGATGCGCTACGTTAGCGAAGCCGCTGGGATGGAGCAGATGGGTCTCCGCGTGTACGACGTCGCACCCGGCGAGGAGATTCCGCTGTCGGGACTGCACTACCATGACGAACAGGAGGAAGCGTTCTACGTCCTCGAGGGAGAGTTGAGCGTGGAGACGCCGGATCAGGTCTACCGCGTCGACCAGGACGAGTTCTTCGTCGCCGACGCCGAGAGTCCACACCGGGCACACAACGACTCCGAAGCTCGAACGAAAGTGATCGGAATGGGGGCACCACCGATCAGCGACGGACACGTCTACGAGGAGTAACCGCCGCCGCGACGACAGGGGAGATTTCGCGAACGATCGCCGGCGCTCGTGCTGGGCGCTCGAGTTCGAACGAGGAGAATCGGTGCAACCTCTGCGATATGCCACAGGGAGTGAACACCCACGGGGGTCCGACAATCGCAGGGCACACCGTTAGGTCCGACGGAAGTGCCACGACGACTATGGCCGACGTTCCCGAGGTCCAGCTAGTCGAATCGGAAGACGAGCACATCCACGTCAGGTTTCGCGATCCAGATCGGTACGACGAGATCCGAACGCCCGACTGGGCGGAGAACCCCGCCCGTTCGGTCTCGGAGGGAAGCGAGGTGCGAACCGGCCAACTCGAGGGCGAGGACGACTGGGAGGTGACCAGCGTGCTGATCAAAAAGAGCGTCGGCGAAAAAAAAAGGCCGAGGAACAGGCACGCGAGATCCTCGAGAAGATCGAATCGTAGGCTCGAGCCGTCCGGACGTGCGTCGATTCAAACTCGTGCCGAGCGATCGGCGAGTTGCGAAGCACGGGTCAGCAGTTCTCCGGCCGAGAGACGGAGATCCGACCACGGGCGTAGAACTCACGACGGGACGGCCTACGTCGAGCCGAACCAGGAGATCGGCGGCGAACTCAAGTCTCGACTCGGCTGGGGACGGGACGCCCAGAGCCGGTACCCGCTCCGACTCGACGCGATCGACGAGATAACCGACGGGGAGATCCGCCTGCGCAAGAAGTACTGATCCACGCTCGAGCGGCCGGAAGGGGGTCTCCCGCGCGTAAAGGGTGGCTTTTTATGGCGACCGTTCGTATCCCGACGCATATGTTCAAGGCCATCGTGAGCGCGGAAACGCTCACCAGCGCGCTCGATTCGGTAAGCGTGCTGGTCGACGAGTGTAAGATCCACCTCGAGGAAGACGGGCTCGAAATCCGGGCTGTCGACCCCGCGAACGTCGGGATGGTCGACCTCTCGCTCGACGCGGCCGCGTTCGAATCCTACGAGGCCGACGGCGGGCTGATCGGGGTCGACCTCTCCCGACTCGAGGACATCGCGGGGATGGCCGAGTCCGGCCAGCTCATCCAGCTCGAACTCGACGAGGAGACCCGAAAGCTGCACATCCAGATCGACGGGCTCGAGTACACCCTCGCGTTGATCGATCCCGACTCGATCCGCCAGGAGCCCGATATTCCGGACCTGGATCTCCCCGCGGAGGTCATCCTCGAAGGGAAAGACGTCAACCGCTCCGTCACGGCGGCGGATATGGTCTCCGATCACATCGCACTCGGCGTCGACGAAGGCGAGGAGTTCTTCTACGTCGACGCGGAGGGCGACACCGACGACGTCCACCTCGAACTCACCGAGGAGGATCTGATCGACCTCCAGCTTGGCCCTGCCCACTCGCTGTTCTCACTCGACTATCTCAAAGATATGAACAAGGCGATTCCTTCGGATACGGAGGTCACACTCGATCTCGGTGAGGAGTTCCCCGTCAAGATCTACTTCGGCTTTGGTGAGGGACAGGGACAGGTCACCTACATGCTCGCGCCGCGCATCCAGAGCGACTGACCGGCGTCCGACTGCGAGCGAAAAATCGGCGCTATCTCGAGCGCCGTCACGACTCTATCCCCGGCTCCGGAGTCACCGCTTTCGCTTCCGGCTCCGTCTCCAGGAGATATCTGTCGGGGAACTCGGGTTCGGGCTCCCTCCCGGCGGTGAAAAAGCGTTCCGTCCACGTGAGTTCTTCCGTCGCCGGACTCGGTTTCTTGATCTGTTCGAACTCGACGGCGACGCCCTCGGGTTCGGCGGCGATTCGAACCGACGCGAGCTGATACGACGGGTAAAATACCGGTGGCAGGATGCCGATGATGCCGTCCCGACGGTGAAGCCGTTTGAGCCAGGTGCCGGTGTTGACCATGATTCCGCCGTCGACTTCGCGGAGCGTCGGGCGGTGCGTGTGGCCGTAACAGAAGATCGACGTCGCCGGCTGGTCGGCGAAGATTTCGGTCGCCGCACCCTCGTACGGAGCTTCGGGATCGACGGTCAGTTCGGTCTCGAACACGCCAAAGCGGTCGACCGTCTTGCGAATATCCCGGCGGATGAAGTGCAGTGGAACGGCGACGAGGAGCAACAGACCGGCGAGGGAGACGTTGAACACGAGCAGGAACCAGGCCGCCGTTCCGGCCATCCCGAACTGACCGAGAAACGCCTCCGTCCGGTCGATCGGCATCGACCAGACGCCGAGGAGATCGAGCCCCGCGAGGATCGCGACGATCGCACTGATGTTGAACAACAACAGAAACGGGACCAGCGAGTACCGCAACACCGGATTCATCTCCCGGTAGAAGTACTTCGAGAAGAGCCAGATCGGCATCCGTTCGGTCGGTGTCACCGCCTGCACGTCTTTCAGCCAGTTGTACCGCCCGCGGTCGGAGAGTTGACCCGCGCGGCTCGTGACGAGCGTGTTGTAGTAGTAGCCAAGCGGCGTCGAGTGGGGGTTGCCCCAGTCCTCGATTCGGTTGTTTTGATCCCGCTGGTGGCCGTGTTCGAAGTGGACCACGTGGTCGCCGACGGCTCTGTCGATCGATTGCTCCGAAACGAGGTCGACGTTGTACGCATCAAAGCGCTCGGCGTACTCGTCGTACGCGGCGAGCTCGTGGTCGTGGTTCCCCGGTAACAGCGTGATCTGAACGGTTTCGCCGGTTTCCCGCAACGCCTCGAACAGCGTCGGATACGTCTCCTCGAGCACCTCGAACTTCTCGATCCCCTCGACCGTCGTAAACTCCCAGAGTCCGAACGCGTCGCCGTTGATGATCAACTCCACGTCCTCGTCGCTCTCGCGAAGCTCCTCGAGGAACGCGAGTAGTTCCGGGAGGTAGTCGACCTCCTCGAGCTGTTCGTCGCCGCCGATGTGGAGGTCGCTAATTACGTAGTAGACCCGATCGTCGGAGTCGTCGGCCATCGACATCACTCTGTTTTGCCACCGAAAAAGGTGTTCCGTTCTTCTATAGTAGCCACTGAAAGTCATTGTACACCCGATCGCCCGACAGATCGGCGATCGGTGTGTAAATCGGTTCAGTTGTTACTATCGCCCGAACGAGAGTGCCGTCGCTTTCGTCCGATTGCTGTTCCTTGTTACCGGCGTCCTCCGTGGATCGGGCATCCGGCGTCGTTCGTCGGCGACTGATATTTAATGGTGCGACATAGTAAGGATCGAACATACCAGTCCGACCGCAGTACAGCAGTGTATGCCCTCCGCGAACGATCCGACGGATGCCGAGGACGCGAACTACGTCACGACCGTCGATCCGGCCGACGGCGAGCGACCGAGCGCGGCGATCGTGACGGCCGTCGCGTCGGTTCTCGAGCAGGATCCACTGGAACTGACGCCGCTTTACGAGACGGTCGATCCGGACGCCCTCGATTCGCTCCTCCAGCACGCCCACCGTAGAGACGACACCGGAACCCACGAGGTGTGGTTCACCTACGAAGGAGTCGACGTCGGGGTACGAAGCGACGGCGAAATCCGGATCGACGTCGCTGCGAGCTCGCCTTCCTGATTCGATTTCGCACCCGACTCGAGCATCGCCGGCTCGATCGTCGACGAGTGGCTACGAGCGCCGTCGTCAGTGACCAACGACTGATACGGATTACTGTCGCGATGTACCGGTGCAACCGCCGTCCGGGTCGCGGTCGCACCGGAACTGATCGACAGGAAACCGTATGAAGCCGTGGGCTTTCTCCGTGGACCGGCGGACGGGCCGTCGACACCGGACGCCTACGCCTCGAGACGTCTCGCGAGAAACGAGCGCAACAGCTCGTTCGTCCGCTCGGCTTCTTCGACGAAAAAACAGTGCGAGCCGTCCTCGATCAGTTCGAGTCGTGCGTCGGGAATCGCTTCCTCGAGTAACCGTGCATTACCTGGCGGGACCACGCGATCGTTCGTCCCGTGAATGACGAGCGTCGGGACGCGAATTCGTTCGAGTCGATCGCTCACGTCGAAGTTCGTGATCGCGGCGGCCTGGGCCTCCCGGGCCGGTTCGTCCGCGTTCTGCTCGAGGCCCCACTCGATGATCCGGTCCAGCAGGTGGGGGTTGCGGTTGACGAACCGCTCGGAGAATGCCGGGCGAAGCCGACGGCGGAGCGCATCGCGTTCGTTCGTGCCCGACTCGCCGACGATCTGTGCCCGCACGTCGTCGGGAACCGCGACCGCATCCAGTCCACCGTGGCTCGTCGAACACAGCGTCAGCGACTCGGCGCGTGAGTACTCGATGGCGTACTGCTGGGCGACCATCCCACCGAGGCCCGCGCCGACGAGGTGCGCCCGACGCGTTCCGACGGCGGAAAGCACCGCCTCGAGGTCCGCGGCGAGGCCCTCGGCCGAGTAGCCGGCGGGGCCCGACAGGAGGGAGGAGCGAAGTCGCCGGGGGAGTCGCGACACGAGCGGCGGGTGGCCGGCCGTCGAGCGGCCGGTTCCGCGCGTGTCGGGTGCGATCACGTCGCGTTCCGGGGCGAGTGCTTCCCGTTGCCAGCGCCACATCCACCGGCCGTATCCCAGTTCCTGAACGAAGACGACCGGTTCGCCATCGCCACCCCGGTCGTCGTACTCGTAGTGGATCGACGCGCCGTCACCCGAAACCCGTGGCATACTCGAACCGACGTGTCGGACCCCCTTGAAATCGACCCTCGAGGCGGATCCCGCCGCCGGCGCAATCTCGTCGATCGTGGACGGGGGTAACACAGTATTACTCGCGGTGAACCGTTCGAAAAGCCGAGGGCGGCCGTTCGGGACAGTCCTGACGGGTTCGGGGGACCGAACGGAGCAACCACCGTGTTTATCCCGACGGAGTAACATCCCATTACCGATGCAGCGACTGCACGCCCGGTACCCGTTCCTCGAGGCGGCCCGCGAGACCGTCGCGACGGAGGCGGTCGATCTCGCGACCGTCGTCGAGCGGGAGGAGGCGGTCGTCGACCGCGCCACACAACGCGTGATTACCGCACTCGAGGACGGCGACACCGGCGAACCCCATCGCGATCACCGCGTCGAGTTGCTCTCCTATCCCGTCGCGCGCGTCCTCGTTTCGATGGTCGGTGAGAACGTGCTCGTCAGGAAGTACGCCCGCGCGGAGGCCGCGACGGCGTACGACCGGTTCGTCGAAGATATCGAAGACACGACGGAACTGAAGAGCGTGGAGACGGCGGGGCTCGACCTCGAGGCGTTGTTCGCGGAGTTCGACCTTCGGGAGGCGATCCACGGCCCGGTCGACGGCGAGTACCGCATCGACGTCGGCACCTACCTCCCGCTTGCCGCCGATCTGTGGGACGACGAGTGGCGGCTCGTCAACCAGCCACTCGAACGGGGCGAGGTGCCGGTCGACGAGGGCGAGCTCCTCGCGCTCCTTCGAGAGGCGATCCGCGAACGAATCGAGGACGGTTTACCGTTCGACGTCCCCGAGTCGATCGCGACCGACCTCGAGGAGGAGGCCGCGGAGGTCCGGGAGATACTGGCCGACCTCGATCTGACCCGCGAGATCGACACCGTCGTCCCCGACCTGTTCCCGCCGTGTATGAAGGCGCTCCTGGATCGGATCCAGAAGGGCGAACACCTCCCACATCACTCCCGGTTTGCCATCACCGCCTTCCTGGCGAGCATCGGGATGACCACCGACGAGATCGTCGATCTCTACCGGGTGAACTCGTCGTTCGGCGAGGAGATGACCCGCTACCAGACCGACCACATCCGCGGCGACACCTCGCCGACGGAGTACTCGCCGCCCTCGTGTGCGACGATGCAATCGTACGGCGACTGCGTGAACAAAGACGACCTCTGTGAACGGATTCCCCACCCGATGGCTTACTACGAGGAGCGCATCGACGACGCCGAAGACGAGGAACTCGAGGACTGGCGCGAAGGGGAGGCGGACGAGGCCGAGTCAGCAGGCGACTAAGCCGTTTGGTCGGCTCGAGATCGGCTTATTTCCGATCCGGATCGTCAGAGAGTTCGTCCGCCTGTCGCTGGATGTCCGCGAGCGCCTGCTCCTGTTCGCCGCGGGCGAGTCCGCCCGACTCGACGTGGCGACCCTCGTACTGCCAGCGCGGAATCGCGTTCCAGACGCCCGAGTCGCTGGCGTCATCGTCGCTCGAGTCTGTCCCGGCGGAGTCGACGCCAGCACCCGGTCCGGGACGTCGCCACAGCAACACCGCGACGAGACCGGCGAGAACCGCTACCACACCGACCGCAGTCGTCGGGGAGACCAGTGACGGCGTACGCAACAGGGCCGAGGAGCCGAGCAGAACGAAGACGACGGCGACGTCGAGGAGGTACCAACGAGAGGTGTCGTCACTCACACTCGAGTCAGCACTGCTCATGTGTCACATTGTACACAGAACGTAAAAAAGGTGGCGCAGGCGTCAGGCCGCACTCTGTGTGTCGGCGTCGTCGTCCTCGAGTCCGTCTTCGGGATCGTTGAGGACGAACGCGAGAGCGATTCCAACGGCAGTAAGCAGGAAGATGAAGCCGACGATGGTCCAAACGAGCAGCTCGGCTCCGTCGGGCTGGAGGACACCGGTGTCGGTGCCGTACTCCGTCCCGATGTAGATCATCGCCCCGAGCATCACGACGATAGACGAGACGGATACGACGATTTCGATGAGTTGCTCACGGTCGAGCATTACAAAGACGGTTTCGTCGGTCAGGTCAAAAGCGCTTCGAAGGGCGGGCGAGAGACGGGGAGCGTCCAGAGCGGATCTCGAGCCGGCCGATCAGATCGCCGTCATCTCGCGCTCGAGGTCCCGGAGTTGTTCGACGCGTTTTTCGGTCGGCGGGTGGGTGCTAAACAGTTGGCCGACGACGCCGGACTTGATCGGGATGATGAAGAAGGCGTTCATCTCGGCTTCCTCGCGCATGTCGTCTTTCGGGACGCGATCCATCTCGCCGGAGATCTTCAGCAGGGCCGAAGCCAGCGCCGAGGGGTTGCCGGTGATCGCCGCCGCACCGCGATCGGCGGAGTACTCGCGGTACCGTGAGAGCGCTCGAATGAGCAGGTAGCTGACGATCCAGACGAGCAGCGAGACGAGGATAGCGACGATAACCCCGCCACCGCCGCGATTCCCTCCACGGCCACCCCCGCCGAAGAACGCGCCCCAGCGGACGATCATGAACGCGATCGTCGAGAGGAACGAGGCGATGGTCATCACCATCATGTCCCGGTTTTTGACGTGTGCGAGTTCGTGGGCGACGACGCCATCGAGTTCGTCCTGATTCAGGGTTCGAATGAGTCCGGTCGTCACCGCCACGGCGGCGTTTTTCTGGTTACGTCCGGTCGCGAACGCGTTCGGAACGTTCGAGTCGATGACCGCGACCTTCGGTTTCGGGAGGTCGGCCTGCTGGGAGAGTCGTTCGACCGACGCGTGAAGCTGTGGATACTCCTCGGCCGAGACCTCCTTGGCCCCCATGCTCTTGAGCGTGAGCGTGTCGCTGAAGTAGTACTGGACGAGCGAGAAGCCGCCGAAGATGAGCGCGAAAGCGACCATTCCACCACCCATATAGAGCGTAATCGCGCTCGCAAAGACGATGTACAACGCGAACAACAGAAACATCGTCAGGAACATCCGGAACCGAAGACCCCAGTCCGCCTGCCAGTTCATACCTTCGCGTATGGTCTGAACGGAGATAAGTGACGTGACGACGCGCCGTGGGTCGACCCATTTTGACATACTTTTGAAGGTTCTCTCGAGGTCGTGGTCGAACCCCTTCATTTCGCATGGAGACCACGGCACGTGGGGGCGTCTGACATAGTCACGAAATCGGTCGTCTGACGAGCGTCTGACAAACGTCGTTCGCGGGGATCGACGCAGTGGAAGCGGAGGGGGCCCAGCCGAGATGACACTCGCCCACGAAGGGAATCGCATGACTCGACCGTGGCGGTTCGACCGGACTGGGAACGGGTCGGGTCACACACACCCGATCGAACCCCCTCGTTTCGCCTGGAATTGTCAATTTCTGAAAAACACCGATACGAGCGATGGGATACTGATACGGTCTGTTGTCCGTCTGAACCGATCCGATGCGGATTACTGTCCCGATCTCTCGGCGGACCCGCGACCCCCAGGACGGATGCGTCGGAAACAGCAGACAGCAATCCGGAGATACGGTCGAGCGCCAGCGATCTGTTTCGCGGGTGACCGGCGGACGCAATCGGCCTCGAGTCCGTCCCCACAGCGAACAGTATAACACGTCCAAACCCCAAGCGGAGGTATCATGAACGAGTCTCGTGCGTTCTGTCCCCGGTGTGGGGAACCGATGCCCGATCGGTCGGCGAGCGATGACGACGAGGCCGATTCGGACGGTTCCGACGACGGCGGGTCGGATCCACTCCGACCGAGTTCGGAGGTCGAAATCTGCGATGCGTGTTACTTCGACGACTTCGATTTCGTGGACGCACCGGAGCAGATCGACGTCCGCGTCTGCGCCCAGTGTGGGGCCGTCCACCGGGGCAACCGGTGGGTCGACGTCGGCGCAGAAGATTACACCGACGTCGCGATCGAGGAGGTAAGCGAGGCCCTCGGCGTCCACGTCGACGTCGAGGACGTCGCCTGGCAGGTCGAACCCGAGCAGGTCGACCAGAACACGATCCGGATGCACTGTTATTTCACGGGCGTCGCCCGCGGGACGCCAGTCGAAGAACAGGTGACGGTCCCGGTCAGGATCGCACGCCAGACCTGTACCCGCTGTGGCCGGATCGCCGGCGACTACTACGCAAGCATCGTCCAGATTCGCGCCGACGAACGGACGCCAACGACCGAGGAGATCGATCGCGCAAAGGAGATCGCGAACACGACCGTCGCCGAGATGGAGGCAACCGGCGACCGAAACGCGTTCGTCACCGAGATGGGCGAGGTCGACGACGGGCTGAACATCAAGGTTTCGACCAACAAGATCGGGAAGAAGATCTCGAACAAGATGGTCGAGGAGTTCGGCGGCACCGTCAACGACGCCGAGACGCTCGTCACCGAGGACGAGGACGGCAACGAGGTGTACCGGGTCACGTTCGCCGTTCGCCTCCCGCCGTATCGACCCGGCGACGTCATCGACCTCGCGGACGACGACCAGGGCCCGGTTCTCGTCCGCAGCGCCCGCGGGAACCTCAAAGGTACTCGAGTGCGCACCGGCGAACGGTACGAGGCGAGCTACGAGGAGGGGAACGCACCCGACGCGCGAAAGCTCGGCGAACGCGAGGATGGCGTCGAGACCACGGTCGTCACGGTCGAGGACGAAAACGCCGTTCAGGTACTCGACCCCGAGACGTATCAGGCGAAGACGGTCGCCCGACCGGAGTACTTCGATCCCGACGCGGAGACGGTTCCCGTCCTGAAGAGTCGCGTCGGACTGCACGTCCTCCCGGATTCGGATCCGGATGTGGGCGACGATGCCGACGCGAACGCGCCGTACGACCCGTACGCGAACCGCGAGGGTGGCGAGACCGATGCGTGAGGGAGTAGAGGACGAGACCGCACTCGAGCCGTCATCGAACGCCACCGGCGAGGACACCGACACCCCGCTCGCGGTCATCGTCGACAAACCCCGCACCGAGGCGGCGATCGAGTCGCTTCGCGTCGAAGGAGTCTACGACGACTCGAGGCGCGTGCGCGAGGACGGCCCCGACCGAGTCGCGCTCCCGGTGACGGAGCCGCCGTCGGCAACCGAGGTGCTCGAGGTCGTCCGGCAGGTCGATCCCGAGCCCCGAAGTTCGGATCTCGAGGACATACTCGCCGAGCGGGGCTGGGACGAGGACGCCCTGGCCGCCGCGCCGGGATCGTGGGCCGTGATCGGCTCCGTCGTGGTCGTCTCGGTTCCCGATGGCTGTCCGGACGAGACGGAACTCGCGGCGGCGTTGCTCGAACTCCACGGCGAGGCCGACAGCGTGCTGGCCGACGAGGGGATCGAAAACGACGGGACCGCGGGCACCTACCGCGAGCCTCGGACGCGCTTGCTCGCCGGCGAGTCGGACACAGAGACGATCCACACCGAACACGGCACGCGCTACGGGCTCGATCCCGCGAAAGTGATGTTCTCGCCCGGAAATCAGGCCGAACGCGCCCGGATGGGCGAACTGGTCGAGGCCGACGAGCGGGTGTTCGACATGTTCGCCGGCATCGGTTACTTCACGCTCCCGATGGCTCGAGCCGGCGCACGGGTCACGGCGACCGAGCTGAACCCGACGGCGTTTCGCTACCTTCTCGAGAACGCGATGTTGAACGACGTTCCCGACCGGGTCGACGCCTACATGACCGACTGTCGGGACCTCGCGGGGCGGCTCGAGGCCGACCGTGTCGTCATGGGCTACTACGGTAGCGCGGACGGGACGGACGAACGCGGCCACGGCGAACGCGCGGAGGAGGCTCACGAGTATCTCCCCCACGCACTCGAGGCGCTTTCCCCCGGCGGGGTCGTTCACTACCACGAGGCGACCCCCGAGTCACGACTCTGGGAGCGTCCGCTCGAGCGCCTCGAACGCGCGGTCGCCGACACCGGGTCGGGTCGGACGCTCGAGGTGCTCGAGAAGCGCCGGGTGAAGAGCCACAGCGCTGGCGTGGCCCACTGCGTGATCGACGCGCGACTCGAGTGATTGCGACGGGAAGACGTGGAGTTCGACGGAAGACGCAGGATTCGACGGGTGGATTCGGAGTTGTTCGAGGGAAACGGGCCCCACCGCGACAGGCCGGCGGTCGTGAGATTCATGCTCCCGGAGACACAAGCGGTTCGTATGAACAGACGTAACAAGTTCATCGCGGTGATGTTCGCCGTCCTCATGGCGACGTCCATGATCGCGATGCCCGCGATGCACCTCTTCTAGCCGGGTTCACGCTCGTCGGCGTAGCGCGTGGCCCTCACGAGTGTACTCTCCAGCCCGCGTTGACGGGCATACTCGAGGTCACGAATCGGCTACCCAACAGTCATATGGATTCCGATTCGGGCAGTAGAGCAACCTCTTTTACCGGGGGCATCGGCTGGTCCCTTCGGCACCAGCCTCAACCCCCGACAAAACCCGTTGATGCCAAAAGGCCGCCGTCGCAGGGTTTCACCCGGCTCCGGCGGTGGATCGCTCACTCCGTTCGCGGATATGTACACGGCGGGGAGCGGTCAGTAAGTACGTGTAATGAAGGTAGTTCAGCTCAGGTTAGATGAAAGATCTACACGAAACGCGGCTTTTACCCTGTTCGAATTGATCTCACTGGGGAGCAATCAACGCACTCGAGCAGACGGATTCGATCTAGCGGATTTACGTCAGTGATTCAATATAGTCCTCGAGTATTTCGTAGACGGAATCGAACTCGGAGAGATCAGCAACGAGATCGGGGAGTGTATTCTGCCAGCCATCACGAATCTCAGCACGCTTCTCGCTCGGAAGCCCTTCCTCGAGGTTGATTTCCAAGCCGTCGTGTTCACACTTCCTCGTGAAGGCTGGCACGATAACAGAGTCATCAACGTCGGCTTCTGTAATCATCCGATAGAAGTCGTAGTAGTCACGCGCTTGTGACCGCTGGTAGAGCGCTCGCAGTTTCTCTGCAAAGATCTCCTCGAGGCTGTACGCAGTCAACGTGAACTCACGCGTGTCCTCATACTGGTGCGTGTGCTCGACGGAATCGAACGCTACGTACTCGTCAATCATGACGTCCAAACTCGTCGTATTCCTGTGACCAAGAACGGCGTTGTACTGGATGTCGATGTCGACGTAATGGGTCGGATAGCCCTCGTTCCGCAACTCGCGATGTTGGGTGACCTCGAAGTCGATCCCGGATCGCCTTGCTGCGTCGTCCAATGCAAGTGCCAGCTCCTCCTCGCTACCTCGATAGTCACCTTCGACACCGAGATCGAGGTCTTCTGAATATCGCCACGTCTCCGGGAAGTAGAGCTTGCTGAGAGCTGTGCCGCCCTTGAACAGCAAATTATCGCCATACGAACTGGTATAGATCGCCCACAGGATCCACGAGTTGACGTAATTCTTCTCCGCGTAACCCAGACGAACGTCTAGCTCTCTGGCTAACTGTCTCAGTCGTGTATCAGTGATCATGCAAAGTCGTCTGGAAGGAACGCTTCAGGTTCTACATTCAGCCGCAGCTGGTACTTGCTGTCTCGGGTACCCGTCGCTTCTCGAGTCGGGTCGAGAAGCGGGTATCCAGTCGTGAAATTCTCGACGAGATCCCGGTACTCCGGGAGCTCGATATCGAGTTGGTCAGCGAGATAGACGATGCGTTTCGTTGCAGCACCGTTTCCGACTCGGCGAAGGTATTCGACGACGGTTTTCCACGAACAGCGCTTCTCCGTCGCGTTTTGCATCGCTTTGGCGAGTTCGCCGATTCCACCGCAGAACTCGGGATGGTCGGCGCAGTCGACGAGCGTCTTTTCGATGCTGGCGATGTTCACCTGCGTCGATCCGACCACTGTCGGTTGATAGCCGAAGAATTTCTGCTCAGTGACCGATACCGGCCGATATTCAACACCATGAATCTCGCGTGGTTGCACTCGTTTTGTCGTCACGAAGTACACTGTCCGCGATAGTTGCTCCGTCAGACCGTGATGATTCATCGCACTCCAGTAGCCGATGTACATCGGATCCACGAGTGCTGAAGCGATCACAAACTCGTGTTCTGTGTACACTGGATTCTCTCCAGCAGAGAGCGGCAGGATCATGTACTTCCCTCGAGCGAGACGCTCCAGCCAGCCTTTCTCTTTGAGAGAGTACGCCATATCCTTCGCTGATTTTCGAGGAATGTCCAGCGTATCCTCGATGTCATCGATAGTGATGACCTGTCGACCCTCACTTGCAAGTCGCGAGAGAGCTCGGGATTCGCGCGTCGACAGACTTTTTCTTTGAGTCTCCGACTCATTTGTTGGCTCCATAGCCGCTCAGTATACATAGAGTCTAAATCCATTCAGATATAAAGGTGCTTGTTATGTCCTTGTCGTTAAAATCGACTCCAGAGTCGCTACAAGCATATAAACTCTAAAAGCAGTCAGAAAAATTCTATTCACTAAGGATTTACCGTGTAACCGCGACCCGTCCTGCGATCGCACCGAAACTGACTGACAGCAGACCGTCCGCGTCATCACCGATCCCCGTCGATCACCTCCACCTCGAGCGGGTCGGTATCGATCACGACGCGGTAGCCGGCGTACACGAAGCGAACGGTGACGTCCGCGTTGGATTCGAGGACGGCGGCCAGCGCGCCGGGGTCGACGGCCTCGTACAGCGGCGGCAACGCCGTGCGGTCGCACTCGTCACGGGCCGCGACACGTTCGAGTACCGTGGAAATAGCTGGATGCATCGTGTTCGTCGGGGATCTGGATGATTCTCGCGGCGAACGTCGACTCGCAGTCGGGGCAGGTGACCGGCTCGTCGGTCGTCGTCGCGCGGAGGTCGGTTCCACAATCGCAGTGGATGGTTACTCTCGAGGCCATGTTTCGTTGCTCTCTGGGCCCCGACGCGACGGAACGCAACCCAACGAACGAACCGGACGCAACGCTCCTGGTCCGACGGGACGTCGGCAGGTCTTTATTTCGCCAACGTCAATGGTGGATTGCTCCCGCGACGCGGGGGCAGGTGTTTGAGCCGGAGTGTATGCTTGGTGGCTGACTCCGGCTCAGCGCACTTTCGTGCGCATTCATTGGGTACGTAATCATTCGTAAAGAACGTTAGGATACTGACCGGTTGGGCTGGTTGAGTGTCGTGGTGAGAGAACAGTTTGTACACCAGCGAGACGGATTCCAATTCGGTCAGTAGAGGGAACTCACCGCTCGTTCGAAGTGATCAATTCACCGCCGCGGTGGCGCGTGCTGATCCGCGGCGAACGACCAGTGAGACGCGGCTCGAAGTCACGCGAGGGACGAGCAAGCGAAGCGAGCGAGTCGGCTGGGGAGGGTGTGGAAATCCTCGCCGCCAGTGTACGCAGCGTACACCCCGGCGATCTCACGTCGAAATCGATCATCCATCAATCGTCCACCAATACCCGTTGTCACGAGAACACACCGTTCCTCGCAACTGCACTCCCGCTCGAGTGCGAGTGACAAGTGACGAGCGACGAGTCGATCACACCCACGACGCCGCTTTGCCAGCGACCGCTATCCGTCGGTGTCCCAGACGTCCGCCAGCGGGCTCGAGCGCGAGGACCGACGGGATCGACGCCGCGAGCGCCCGCCGCGACCGTCCGACGATCTGGAATCACCCCTTGCTCCGTTTGCGCTGTCTGCACTCGCGCTCGTTCCGGTACTGCGACCCCGTCCGCCTCGAGTCGACGTCGCCTCGAGCGCCGCTCGCGGTTCGAACTCCGGAAGCGACGGCCGTTCCATCCGATCGACCTGGTCGGCGAACCAGTCGGGCATATCCGTCCGCGCGCGCTCGAAGCAATCGAGCAGGCTCGAGTCCGCGAGGTAGGTCGCCCCGTAGTCGTCGGGGGCACGGATCACGCGGCCGCAGGCCTGGATGACCGTCCGCAGCGCCGACCGGAAGTACCAGGCCCACTGCCCCTCCTCGAGTCGGTGGGCGACGCGGGAGTCGCTGGTATTGAGGAACGGGGCCTTGCAGATGACTTGGAACCGACAGAGGTCACCCTTGAGATCGAGCGCTTCCTCCATTTTCACCGAGAGAAAGACGTCGGGGTCGTCGCTGGCTTTCCACTCCTCTAAGTCGGCGTCGCGGCCGTCGCGGTCGTGGGTTCGGATTCGGTCGCCGACGCCGAAATCCCGGAGATGGTCGGCGAGTTGCTCCTGGATGTCGTAGGAGTGGGCGTGGACGAGGCCCTTCTCGTCGGGGTGGGCCTGCATGACCCGGACGATCGTGCGGGCGATCTTCGGCGTCGTCTCCCCGCGGTGCTCGTAGGTCATCTTCCCCTGCGTGACGTCGTACAGCGGCCGGTTCTCGACGGGGAACGTATGCCCAACGTCGACGAGGGCGACGGCCGACGGCTCGAGGCCGACCTGCCGGCAGAACGCCTCCTTGTTCAAAATCGTCGCCGACAGCAGGGCGAACTTGTTTCCGCGGTCCCAGACGGTGTGGGCGAGATACTTTTCGGGGTTCATCGGCTTGATCGTCAGCGGGCCGCCCGTGTCGTCCTCGCCTTCTCGATCGTCGCCTTCGCTTCCGTCGCCGTCCCGCCCTCGAGCGCTCCCCGCAGGCTCGGACTGGTCGACGAGCCACGTCGTCGGACTCTCCGGGTCGCGGTAGTCCGAGACGAACCACTCGAGTTCGCCGATGAGCTCCTGGAGGCGGTCGCGCTCGCGGACCTCCGCGGGCGAAAGCGCCTCCTGGGCGAGCAGGTCGTCCTTCCGGCGGCCGCAGGTCTGGGCGAGGTTCTCGGCGTAGCGCACCGCCCGCTCGACGCGGTCGACCTCGGGGACCCGAAGCTCGTCCCAGAACGGTACGGTCCGAGGGCCCAACTGGATCGTCGCGTACATCTCGGCCCACTCCGCGAGGCCGTGGGCCTCGTCGACGACGACCACATCGCGTGTGCGAAAGACCTCGCTTCCCGCGGTCTGCATGAAGTACGCGAGCGTCATCGCTGCGATTTCCCGGTTCGACGCGATCGCTCGGTCCGAAAAGTACGGACAGCGGTGTTTGACCGAACAGTCGTAGCCACGTTCGCGGACGCAGGGGGCCTGATTGACCGGCGTGTTTCGCTCCTCCGGGAGGATGCAAGTGTAGTTCGACTTCCCGCGGATGACGTTTAGATCCGAGAGCAGGTCGTCCGACGCCACGTCGTCCAGCTGGGAGACCTGCGGCGTCGTGTAGTACGCCCCCGACGCCTCGCTCGGCTCGGCTTCCTCGACGGTCCGGGCACAGCCGGCGACGGCGCGTGCGAGCAGGGACTTCCCGCTTCCCGTCGGCGCGCGAACTAACACGACGTCGTTTCCGGCCGCGAAGGCGTCTCGGATGTCGTGGAGGGCTCGCTTCTGGTTCCCGCGATAGCTCGGCGCGGGAAACGCCTCGAAGATCCGCTCGGGATTCACCGTTCAAGTCACGGCGCGGTCACACCCTAAAGGCTACGGACCGCCGGCTGGAAGGGACCGGCTACCCGGCGGTAGCTGGCCGATTACAAACACCGAATCGAGCCACTGATCTACTGCGGAAGGGTCGCTCAGCGGGAGAGCACCGCGGTGCCCTCCGGGTCCGCGGCGGCATCACTGCCTCGTGGCGTTCGAATCCCACCCCTTCCGCTCCAGTGTCGTCTCTCGACACGCCATCCACCCCTGTCACCCCATCCTCGCCACCACTCCCCGACCTCGTCACGCCGTCCATCCTCGTCACCCAACTCGTTCCTGTCACCCAGCACCTACGCGAGCGTGACCGTATTCGACGTCGCTGGTGTCGTCCTCGGTCGTCCTCGAGCGAAGAGAGCGGTCACTCCGCGAGCCGAGAGGTTTCCTCGTCGACCTGCTCGAGTCGGTCGACGTCCGCGGCGGTCGGATCGTCCGGGAGTGCCCCAATGCAGGGATAACACAGCAAGTGTGAGGTCCCGTCTTCGAACTCCAGTGTCATCGCGGTGCCGTCGCTGCCGTCGTCCTCGCCGAAGGTCCAGATGTTGGCGATACCGCCGGCGAGCGACACCGACCGGCCACAGCCGTCACAGGAGTCCGTTGCCATAGCCGGACGTCGGTTCCGAACGGTGAAAGTCGTTGTCCCACGAACGAGTCGAGTTCCGGGCGACTCGACGCCGGGCCGTGCCGGTCGGTCCTCCCTCGAAAGCGAGCGAGCGTCGCCGGGTCGATCGAACCGGCCGATAGTATAAATCGACCGACGTGATAGCGACGAGTATGGAGGTGAACTGCGAGGGCTGTGCGGGCTGTTGTCTCGACTGGCGAGGGCTGCTCGAGGACCGAACGTACGATCGTGCCCGCGGATCGATTCGCGACGGGGACGGCAATCGAGATCCGATCGACGACGATCCGAATTTCGTCGCGCTCACCCGCGAGACGGTGCGGACGTACCTCGATCAGGGCGTCGCGGACGCCCTGACGCCACGGTTCTGGGACGCCCGAGACGAGCGCGAAGGCGTCGAGATCGACGGCCGACAGGTGGCCGCGGTCGCCGGTCGTCCGGTCTTCTTCGTCGGCCTCCGAAAACCGCCCAAACCCGTCGCACCGTTCGGCCGCGAGGAGCCGTCGTGGCTGCCAACCTGTGTCTTCCTCGATCCGACGACGCTCCAGTGTCGCGTCCACGGCGGCGCGTTGTTTCCCCAGGAGTGTGGTGCCTACCCGGCACACACCCTCACACTTAAGGCGACGGCCGAGTGTGAACGCGTCGAGGAGACCTTCGGCGGCGACCGCCTGCTCGATGCGAGCGTCAGGGAGGATCTCGATGGGTTGTTACTCGGCGACGCGGCGATCGGCGAGAAACTCTTCTGTCACCCGCGGCCGGCGGCCCTCGAGGGCACCATCGAGCGACTGGCGTCGGGAACGACGACCGCCGAGGACCGCGCGGAGACGATCGCTGTCGCGGCCGCCTCGAGTCCCGGGACGATCGCGATTTCGGATCACCACTACGAACGGGCCAGGGAGCGAGCGCTCGAGACGGTGAACGGTGGATCACCGGGAGAAGACGACCGCGACAGTCGACGCGAGTCGTGGATCGGTCCCGCGATCGACGAGTGGCAGCAGCGTCGGGCGAACGCGGACGAACCCGTACCGTCGCCGAGGGTCGCAGCCGACGTCGAGGTCGGTCGCGGTGCACCGGAGACGCCGGGATGGGATGCACTCGATGACGAGTGAGGTAGTGTCCGACACCTCGAGGAAGACGGCCGTCGATTCGGGAGGAGAAGCCACCGGCTCACGACGAGAGGGAACCGACAGAAATCGGGGCTGCAACCACTACTCCGATTTGATCTCCTCGAACTTGTTCAGCAGCGCTTCCGCGGAGTCGCCGGAGTCGTACTCGACCTGGCCGTGATAGATGGTCCGCTCGTCGTCGAAATCCGCATCTACTCTCGAGGCCTGCTGTTCGCGGCGCTCGTGTTCATCTTCGTCATAGGCACCCATTGACATGGTAGCTACACACACTGTAGGGCGGTAACGCATATCAATGTAACGGTCCATCAGGTTTCAGCGACGGAAGCAGGTAGAAACGGTGGCGCCTCGCTCGTAACACGTATCCCGACCTACGGCGTAGGTCCGATGTGGCTCAGCCGCTTCGCTTTCGCTATTCGCCCACGGACTGGAGCGAGCAACGCGTTCGACGGAAGATTCTACAGCCGTTGCGGTCGAACATCGGCGCGCAGTCGGTGACCCCTGAGTTCGATATCGGGGGTAGATGGGAGACGCACCGATTCGAGATGCAAAACGGGGACCTCGCGTTGTTCGCACGAACGGACGGCGAGGCCTACTGGATGGGCAACACGGAGACCCCGTCTGCGCTGTGGAAGACTGACAAGTTCGGCTGGCGGGAGATTCCGTATCGCGTCTCCCGGTGGACCCAGCGGGAGCTGCTCGCGACGCTCCACGAGGAGGACCCCTGGCTCGCCGACTATCCGTACATCTCGTGGTTTTTCCTGCCGGTGTTTATGTCCAAGGACGGCCGCGAGTCGACCCGGTCGTTCTTTCGCGAACACGCCGCTGGCTTCCCCGACGCGGGTCGTCGGGAAACGACGCGCTTTTTCGAGGACTTCCTCTCGACGGGCGTCCTCGACGAGTACAGACACGTCATGGCCGGAAAGCTGGGTACGAGCGATCACGTCGATCGGGTGCGGATGAGCGCCGCGATGGGCGAGTTCGTCGCCGCGAAGATCCTGACCGATGCCGGCTACGACGTCGTTCCCGAGATCGAGGTCACGACCGGCCACTCACTCGACTTCCGCGCCCGGAACGGTGACACGAACGTCCTCGTCGAAGTGACCCGCCCGCAACCGCCGAAAAACCGTGCGGCGTCGGGCCCCGTCGCCGCAGTCCGCGACACCGCCGAGACGAAAGTCAACGGCCAACTCGCCGAACACGGCGGCGGCGCGGTCCTGTTCGTCGACTGCTCGTCGTTTCGCGACGACACCTGGAACGCCGTCCGCGCCGAACAACCGGACGTCCGTCACCGCCCCGCAGTTGTCTACCGCGCCCGCCCGAACGGTCACGTCGAAGGGTACCGAAAAGGTGCGGTCCCGCTCGAACTCGCCGACGCGCTCGAGTTTCTGAACTGACGATCCGCTCGAGCGGTCGGTCTTCGGCCGACTCGAGAAAGAACAGTTCCGTCCCTAGAACGACACGGCGTCGGGCGTGTACGGACTGCCGACCGGAGTCGGATCACGATCGCTGTAGCCGACGCGGCCAATAGCCTTGTCGCTGACCGCGGAGTAGACGGCGAATCGTGCGTCTTCGGGGGAGTGGAAGGTTTCTGACTCGAGGCGAGCGAGTACGTCTTCGACCGTCTCGGTTCCGTTCGGGAGTTCGAGGACGCGGTCCCCGTGTTCCGCCATCAGTTCCTCGGTCGTTGCGGGATACTCGTAGTCGTCGATGACCTCGCCGGTGCCGTTGAGCAGCATTACATCTCTGTCTTGGGTGAACAATGATTATAAACATTGTGCATGTAGGATTACTAGCGCTGGGGTAGGGATTAGTTTCCTAGTATCTCTCTAGAGACCGGAGCCGGTCGGGAGAGAAACCGCTATACCGCCCCCAGCATACAGGTGAGCTATGGCCTACGCCGATCTGCACGTCCACACGACCCGGTCGGACGGCAGTCTGGAACTCGAGGAGGTCCCCGCGGCGGCCGGACGCGCCGGAGTGGACGTCGTCGCCGTAACCGACCACGATCGGGTACAGCCCTTCGACGAGCCACTGATAGAGCGCAAGGGAGTGACGATCGTCCACGGGATCGAACTCCGCGTCGAGGCCGACGACGGGCAGCGCCTCGACTTGCTCGGATACGGGATCGAGCCGAACGAGGAGGTCACGGCGATAACCGATCGGATTCAAACGAACCGTATCGAGCGCGGACGGGCGATCGTCGACTGCGTCGAGGACCGCCTCGGCGTCGATCTGGGTCTGACCGCGAACGAGGGGTTCGGTCGTCCTCACGTCGCGAGAGCGATCGACGACCATCCCGACACCAACTACGACTATCAGGAAGCGTTCGACCACCTCATCGGCTCGGACTGTCCGTGTTTCGTCGCCCGCGAAATCCCCTCGTTCGAGCGCGGACGCGAGGTGCTCTCGGAGGCGGCCGAACTCGTCTCACTGGCGCATCCGCTTCGGTACGACGACCTCGAGGGAGCACTCGCTCGAGCGACGACGTTAGACGCCGTCGAAGTACACTACCCCTACGACCGTGCGGTAGATCTCGCGCGAGTCGAGCAAACTGTCGACCGACACGATCTGGTCGTAACCGGTGGCTCGGACGCTCACGAAGGTACGCTGGGTCTGGCCGGACTCTCGCGGGACGAGTACGACCGACTCGAACTGTCGCAAAGATACCGTCCATCGTAACCGAGAGCGGAGGGTTCAATGTACCCGAGTTCATACGGGGTGGTATGAACTGCCACTACTGCGACCGCACGGCCGCCTTCGCCGCCGAATCCGACGGCGTCAAGGTCGGTCTCTGCGAGGAACATTTCCGCGAGCGGTTGCAGGAACTCGCCGAGGGCGATGGGCTCGAGACGCTCAAGGAGAAAGTCGACGTCGACCGTGCGGAGTGATACGGCCAGTTATCGTTCGTATAATGCCGTCTTTTCGCGGATTCCGCTGATTAGGCCGTTCGGCCAGCGTCGACGTCGATCGCGTCGACCGGACAGACGTCGACACAGAGCATGCAGTCGATACACTGGGCCTCGTGGGTGGGTTCGGCCTTGCGATCGCTCTCGGGGTGGCCGGGCGTGTCGACCCACTCGAAGACGTCGACCGGACAGTCCTCGAGACAGGCACCGTCAGCGATACAGAGGTCGTAGTCGACCGCGACGTGGGTCCCGCGGATGCCGAGCTCCTCGGGTTCGTCGACGGGACCCCAGACGGCGACACCGTTTTCTTCACCGACCTGCTCGCGGCTCTCGTGGAACTGTGGATCTATGGCCATTGCTAACAGGAACGGACGGGTGGCGCACACTTAAAAGTACGGACGCTTTTTAAACTCGAGCGAACGGCGTCTCGAGCTAGGTCCTCCTAAATTCGTGTGAAACAGGCGTCTCCGTCCGATCCCGAAATCGCACCGAGATCGACAGTTTATATACGAGAACGCTCGGCTCGAGATCCGCGGGCAGAGACTCACCGAGGTGGGCGCGCGACTCGACGTCGGATGGGACGACACGGATCGAGAGCGACGGAGCACCGAGACCGCGGTTACTTACGGCCTCGCAGAGACCTATCCGAGCACGATGGCACGGGTCCGCATCCTCACGACGGGCGGCACGATCGCGAGCACCGCCGACAACGCCGACGAGACCGGGAAAACGCCCACGGTCACGGGCGAGGACCTCGTCGACGCCGTCCCCGAACTCGCCGACCACGCCGCCCTCTCGGTAGAACCGATCTGCCAGCGCTCGGGCTTTCAGATGGACGCCGAGAACGCGACGGGGATCGTCGATGGCGTCGAGGCGGCCGGAGACGTCGACGGGGTCGTCGTCACCCACGGAACCGATACGATGGCCGAGTCGGCCTACTACGTCGACGTCGTCTCCGAGCGCGACCTCCCAGTCGTCTTCACCGGCGCGCAGCGACCGTTCGATCAACTCGGAACCGACGGCCCGTCGAACCTCGAGCTGGCGGTTCGAACCGCCGTCGACGAGCGATTTTGCGACGCTGGCGGCTCGTATCTCGCGTTCAACGACGCGGTCCACGCCGCCCGCTGGGTCGTCAAATCCCACACGAGCAAACTCGAGACGTTCAGTTCGCCCGGTGCGGGACCGGTCGCGCAGCGAACCCCGGCAGGACTACGACTCCTGCGCGAACCGGGCCGGTACTCGAGTCCGATCCCCGGCGCGCGTCTCGACCCCGACGTGCGCGTCGAGATCGTGACGAACGCGCTGGGCGTCGACGGACGACAGGTCGAACGCGCGCTCTCCGCCGACGCAGTCGACGGGTTCGTCGTCGCCGGGACCGGTCTCGGAAATACGACCGGTGAACTCGGGTCCGCCCTCGAGGCGGCGCTCTCCGCCGACGTTCCCGTAGTGCTCACGTCCCGCTGTTACGAGGGTGAGACCGCCGGATTGTACGGCGGCCCCGGCGGCGGGGAAACGCTCCGTGCCGCGGGCGCGATCGGCGGCGGCGACCTCCCGCCCTGGAAAGCACGCGTTCGCACCGTTCTCGCGATTGCCGACGGGGAGTCGGCGTCGGCGATCGAACGCGTCAGAGCGGCCTTCGACGACGTGGATTCGCTCGGCCGATCGACCTAACGGATCGGTTCGGCCGTTACCGGCGACGGCCAGCGGAAGTGGCGATAGTAGTCGACGTCCCAACGCAGACGACCGGAACCTACACGACGGCTCCAGTCGTTCGTCCAATATGACACGAACCGTCGACGAGCTCCGAAACGAGATCCGACTCGCCGTGGGGAGGTACGAGCGCATCGAGTCGACCGCGTTTACGAAAGAATCGCTCGCCGCGATCTGCGAGGCCGTTGACGACGAGATCGAGACGAACCCGCTACCGCCGAAGTCACAGATGCGTGCGGGGATCCGCTCGACGGTCGGCGAACTGAACGACGATCCGGACGACGCCGATCGTCCGTTCCGGAAGGCCGAACTCGAGGTAATCGAATCGGTACTTCGCGAGGATCCGCAGTAGTCGTCCGTCGGTGACGGACCGCTCACTTCTCCTCGAGCGAGCCGGACGCCTCGAAGACGTCGCCGTCGTAGGCGATCGTCCGGCGTTCGTCTTGCTCGTAGTCGAATCGTCGAAGTGCGGTTCCGCGATCGGTCTCGACGACGACCCGATCGATACCGTCCTCGAACAGCGGGAGCGAGTTTCGAAGCGCACGGAAGGGGCGTCGTGGAAGCTGTTCGGCGATGAGCCGCTCGTCGACGGCGGTCTCGTCCGAATCGGCTGGGTCGGGTTCGGACTCGAGGCGGGAGACGATGACCGTCGCCGGCCGTCGGGCGTCCTCGTAGTCCGGCAGTCGGACGACGATTCGATCGCCCTCGTCGTCGATCGCGACGTCGTCTTCGGGTTCGACGACGAGTTTTGGTGCCTCGAGGTCGAAGCGCGCCGCGTACGTCTCCGAGTCCACGCTGTAGCCGACGGCGTACGCGTACTGGCCGCCGCCGAGGTGTCCGACCGTTCGACTGCCCTGCCGGTCGACCGGGACGCCGTCGTAGACGAAGAGTTCCGACTCGTCGACGTCGCCGGGCTGGACTGAACTCAGGGGGAGCGGAAACTCCCAGGGATCGACCGGGAACCACCGGTCGTCGACGAGTTTGTACAGCCGCCAGTAGTAGGGGTTGCCCGACAGCGACTCGCGGCCGTGGTTGACGAGGTCGAACTCGATCTTTGCTGGTGCGGTGACCGATTCTGCACTCGGCTCGAGGAACACCGGCGTCTCCGGGGTCGCATCGTGGAACCACCGGATCTCGTCGTCGGGCTCCGGAAACCCCGGTGGCTCCTCCCCGACGAATCGCGAGTCGCCGGCGGGACCGGGTTCGTCGGTCGGCCAGCAGACGATCTCGAAGGAACCCTCGCGCCAGGTGAACTCGTACCGATTAGCTTCGATCGGTGGCCTGTCGTGATGGTGGTGTCCCAGCAGGTAGTACTCGCCGACGACCTCTTGCTCGGCGTCGAGCGTGAGCCGGTCGGGAAACCAGTCGTCGCTGACGCGCTCGAGTCGCCACCGGCCGTCGTCATCGCGGAAGTAGCTCGGTGCCGTCTCGGCGAGTGGATGGTCCGCCGCGGGCGCGAGATAGACGGAGTCGTTGTCGGCGGTTCGCCCCGTCGTCGGATCGTCGAGAATCAGCAACCGGCGGGGCTGGAACGTCTGTTCGTACGGTCGGTCGTTGCGGACGGTCGAGATGAGCGTCGCCGGGGAGTCCGCGGTCGCCTGCTCGGCAAACTCGAGGCGAGCCGAGAGGCCGTCGTCGGTCGAGACGCGACCGCCGACGACGGTGGCGGTGAGCGGGGCCGTCTCGAAGTCGACGATCGACGGCTCGTCGAACGGAAACGCGCTCTTGCCTGCGTCGGCGTCCGCGTCATCCGACGGCTCGTCGTCCACGTCGTCGACCTGAAACGGGGGGCGTTCGGCTCCGTCGTCGGGATCCTCGAGGGCGGAACAGCCGGCGAGGAGGGCGCTTCCGGCGGCGGTCACGAGGAAGTGACGGCGGTTCATATCGGAAAACACGTCGAGGGATCGGCATAAGCTTGCGGTTAGGTGAACTGTTCATGTTACCAGGAAAACGGCCGCGAACACACCGCTTTTGGACGGGCCGCGAGTAGTGGTCGTATGGATCTCACACACCGCCCCCGACGACTTCGACGGGACGGCGTCCGCGGACTCGTCAGCGAGACGAGCCTCGAGCCGAGCGATCTCATCGCGCCCATCTTCGTCGACGCGACGACCAGCGAGCGGATTCCGATCGAGTCGATGCCCGGCCACGAGCGCGTCCCGATCGACGAGAGCGTCACCCGCGTCGAGGAAGTCCTCGAGACGGGCGTCGAGGCGGTGATGCTGTTCGGGATTCCGAAATCGAAGGACGCCGAAGGTACCAGGGCCTGGGTCGAGGACGGCGTCGTCCAGGAGGCAACCCGGCGGATCACCGACGAGACCGACGCCTACGTCGTCACGGACGTCTGTCTCTGTGAGTACACCGATCACGGCCACTGCGGGCCACTCGAGGAGGAGTTGCGAGGTGAAGGGGACCACGACAATGGTCCCGCCTGTGAGCACGATCCGACGCTGACCGTCGACAACGACGCCACGCTGGAGTCCTTAGAGCGGATCGCGGTTTCCCACGCCGAGGCGGGTGCACACATGGTCGCCCCCAGCGGGATGATGGACGGGATGGTCGCCGCGATCAGGAACGGTCTCGACGACGCGGGCTACCAGGAGGTGCCGATCATGAGCTACGCCGCGAAGTACGAGAGCGCCTTCTACGGCCCGTTCCGGGATGCCGCCGACGGTGCGCCGAGTTTCGGCAACCGACGTCACTACCAGATGGATCCCGCGAACGCCCGCGAGGCGGTGCGGGAGGTCCGCCTCGACGCCGAGCAGGGTGCCGACGTGATGATGGTCAAACCCGCCCTCCCTTACCTCGACATCGTGAGCGCCGTCCGCCGGGAGTTCGACCATCCCGTTGCCGCCTACAACGTCTCCGGCGAGTACGCCATGCTCCACGCCGCCGCCGAGAAGGGCTGGCTCGACCTCGAGGCGGTCGCACACGAGTCACTGCTGTCGATCAAGCGGGCCGGCGCGGATCTCATTCTCACCTACTTCGCCGAGGGCGTCGCCGAACGACTCGGTTGAGCCGGGTCGAGCTCGGTCGTTTTTGACGAGCGTCCATTGGTCGTTCGCTCCGTCGGTTAGGTGGCAACATCTGCCGCGCGCGAGCAGTCACCGCTCGAATGCGCGCAGAGTGAGGGATCGAACGGCAATATTCACCGACCATCGACCGGTTCGTCCGTCTACGAACGTCCAATATATAGCCACAGTATAGAAAGACCGAAAGATGCTCTATCCTTATACACATTATATCAACTCTAGATTTTCACGTTTTCACCTATTACATCCACTTTTTCGACGTTATCCAACGCTAAGCCTTATATATAACAGGTCCATGCCAGTCAAACGTGATTCAGAACACGAACTGCCCCATTATTGGGGAAAGCATGGACGTTTGTCAACCAATACGCGATGATTCGAACGTATCGATGGAGGTGCACCGGTAATGGATCTGTTCGTACTCCAGGCGACCGAAGCTGACCTCGAGTCGCTGGCGACCGGGATGAACCTGATGTGGGCGCTCACTGTGACGTTCCTCATCTTCTTCATGCACGCCGGCTTCGCGATGCTCGAGGCCGGGCAGGTGCGTTCGAAGAACGTGGCGAACCAGTTGACGAAGAACATGCTGACCTGGGCGGTCGGCATCTTCGTCTTCTTCGTGATCGGGATGGGCATCTCGAACAACGTCGGCGCGGCACTCGGCGGCGGCGAGTCGAGCCCCCTGACGATGTTCGGCGAGGGCTCGTTCGACTGGGCGATGTGGCTCTTTAGCGCGGTGTTCGCGATGACCGCCGCCACGATCGTCTCGGGTGCGGTCGCCGGACGCGCGAAACTTCGCGCGTACGTGACGTACACGTTCGTTCTCGCGGCAGTGATCTACCCGGTCGTCGCGGCAATGGTCTGGTACGCCCCCGGCGGGACGCCGATCCTCGCACAGCTCGGCTTCGCCGACTTCGCGGGCGGGATGGTCGTCCACGGCGTCGGCGGGGTTGCCGGCCTCACGGCCGCCTGGATTCTCGGCGCTCGCATGGACAAGTACAACGAGGATGGGAGCGTCAACATCATTCCTGGTCACTCGATGACCTTCGCCGTTCTCGGGACGCTCATCCTCTGTTTCGGCTGGTTCGGCTTCAACGTCGGCACGGCCGCGACGGTGATCGACACGGCGACGTTCGAACTCGCCGACTTCGACTACGTCGGAAGCGTCGCGATGGTCACCGCCCTCGGCATGGGCCTCGGTGCACTCGGTGCCTCGGCGGTCTCGCTTGCGATGAACGGGAAAGTCGACACGCTGTACGTCGCAAACGGCATGCTCGCCGGCCTCGTCGGGGTCACCGGTCCGACCGACCTCATCACTCCGATGGGTGCGATCGCGATCGGATTTATCGCCGGCGCACAGCTCCCGATCGTCTTCAAGCTCGTCGACGAGAAGCTCAAGATCGACGACGTCTGTGCGGTGTTCCCGGTCCACGGGACCGCAGGGATGCTCGGCCTGATCCTCTTCCCGCTGTGGTCGATCGAAGGGACGGCCATCGGCAGCGGTCTGGTCGCCGGCGGTATCCTCTCGATCGAAGCCAGCGCGTTCGCACCGCAGATCATCGGCGTCGTCGTCATCACCATCTGGACGGTGCTCGCGACCGCAGCCGTCTGGGGCGCGTTCAAACTGGTCGGCGAGGCTCGAGTCACGCCCGACCACGAACGTGACGGCCTCGACCTCGCCGAACACGGCGTCGACACCTACCCCGAGTTCGGCGGTCCCGACGTGGCGACCGACGGCGGCCACTCTTCGGACGACGTCATCCGTACGGACGGCGGTGAGCGACTCGATGAGTCGCGGTCCTCGTCGGAGCTTCGATCCGACGGCGGCGAGCCGAACGACGGTGAGATCAAGATGATCACCGCGATCGTTCGTCCCGACCGTCTCGGCGCGATCAAAAAGTCACTCGCGAAAGTCGGTGCGCCGTCGCTGACGGTCACCAACGTCTCCGGACGTGGCTCCCAGCCCGCCAAGAAAGGACAGTGGCGCGGCGAGGAGTACACGGTCGACCTCCACCAGAAGGTCAAAATCGAGTGCGTCGTCGCCGACGTGCCAGCCGAGGAGGTCGTCGACGCGATCGCCGACGCCGCCAACACCGGTGAACCCGGCGACGGCAAGGTCTTCGTCCTCCCGATCGAGGACGCCTACCAGGTCCGAACCGGAAAGACCGGCCAGGACGCAGTTTAAGACGGCACGGTCGGTAACGACTCGAGCGAGGTCTCGAACTCGGCGGGCTGTCCGACGCCGTCCATCGTCCCCCATCCGGTCGACCGAGCTGGTTCGTCGATCGGACCTCGGTACTACTTTGGCTCCCGAAGCCGAACGCCCTCCACATGAACGACGACAACTCGCGTGCCCTGTACGATCGGGCGCTGTCGGTGATGCCAGGGGGAGTCAACTCCGCCGTTCGCGCAGCCATCGAACCCTACCCGTTTTTCGTCCAGAAAGGCGACGGTGGCCACGTCATCGACGTCGACGGGAACCGCTACGTCGACTGGGTGATGGGGCTTGGACCGCTCTTGCTCGGCCACGACCTCCCCGACCCCGTTCAGGCGAGCATTCAGCAGAAAGCGAGCGAGGGACCGATGTACGGAACCCCGACGGAAATCGAGGTCGACCTCGCGGAGTTCGTCGTTCGCCACGTCCCCAGCGTCGAGAAAATTCGGTTCGTCAACTCGGGAACCGAAGCCACGGTGTCGGCTATCCGACTCGCCCGTGGGTACACGGGTCGAAACAAGATCGTCATCAACCAGGGTGGCTACCACGGTGCCCAGGAGTCGACGCTGGTCGAAGGCGACGCCGAGAACCCCCGACCATCCTCTGCGGGGATCCCACAGTCGTTCTCCGAGCACACGATTCCAGTGGCGTTCAACGACGAGGACGCCGTCCGCGAAGCGTTCGAGGAACACGGCGACGACATCGCGGCCGTCCTCACGGAGCCGATCCTGGCGAACTACGGCATCGTCCACCCCGAGGATGGCTACCACGAGTTCCTCCGCGAAATCACGGACGAACACGGCTCACTGTTGATCTTCGACGAAGTAATTACGGGCTTTCGCGTCGGCGGTCTCGGCTGTGCCCAGACCGAGTTCGGCGTCACACCCGATCTGACGACGTTCGGCAAGATCATCGGCGGAGGCTTCCCCGTCGGCGCGATCGGCGGCCGGGCTGAGATCCTCGAGCAGTTCGCACCCTCCGGTCCCGTCTTCCAGGCCGGCACCTTCTCCGGCCACCCCGTCACGATGGCCGCCGGCCTCGAGACCCTGCAGTTTGCGGCGGAACACAACGTCTACGATCACGTCGACGAACTCGGCGATCGTCTGCGCGACGGCCTCTCCGAAATCGTCGCCGACCAGGCGCCGGAGTACACGGTCGCCGGCACCGCCAGCATGTACAAAGTGATCTTCACCCGCGATGGCGAGGCACCGAAAAACGGCGCGGACGTGAAAAACGCCGAGACAGATCGCTGGCGACGAGTCTTCTGGGGGCAGATGAAAGAACAGGGGATCTTCCTCTCACAGAACCAGTTCGAGTGTCAGTTCGTCAGCTACGGCCACACCGACGAGGACGTCGACCGCACGCTCGAGGCGTACAAAGAGGCGCTGTGAGGGGATCGGCTCGAACGACGGCGCGAGCGGCGGAACGGTCGGTATCGCCGGCCGAGATTGACCGGACCGCTACCCCGACCGAGACGGGAAAGACCGCGACACCGGCCGACTGATGACTCGAGTCGCGACGATCCTCGGGGAACTCGCGTGGGCACGCCTCGTCGAGCGCCAGTTGTACCTCGTCCCGCCGGTGATCGGCGTCGGTATCGTCGGCGTGCTTCAGGAAGCGGATCCGGGAGTTCCGCTGCTCGAGTCGGGGCTGGTGCTGGTCGGAACGTTTGGCTACAGCCTTCTGAGCGCCGGGATCGCGCTCTCGTTGTTTGCCGACGCGCGTCGAGTCCGCCGGCAAGGCGGGGCGAGCGAGCACTGGCGGCCGAGCCCGTGGGGAAACGCCCTATTCGCGTTGCTGTGGGCGCCGGTCGCCGGCGTTTTCTACCTCTATCGCCGTCACAAACGGTTCGGAACGCGACCCGGCTGGTCCGGCTGGTGGCTCGTCGTCGCGGCGTCGCTCGCGACGACCGTGATCGGCTTCGCCGGCGTGGTGATCGCCATCGTACTCTCGCTTCCGGGACTGTTCCTGACCGCCGTCGGGTTAGCCGGTACGATCGCGTTCGGAACCTTCCCGATCGCGATCCACCGGGACGCCGCCTACGTCAGCACCTACGGCGATTCGTGGCGGCCGAACCCCGGTCTCTATCTGGGGCTGGCGTTCCTGAGTCTCTTCGTCGCACCGCTACAGCCGCTGCTCGCGGGATACTATCTCCTCCGACGGCAGCGTTCGGGGGTCTCGAGGGAGTGAAACCGTACGGTTTACTGTACGTCGTTACCGCCGAAACCGCGACCCGTCTGCGGTTTCGCCGGTAAATTGGTACAGCAATCCGTATCAGTCGGCCGCCGACACGATGGCATCCTCGTAGCTCGCGACCGCCTCGAGGACCGCCTCCCGGTCGTCTTCCGGAACGCCGAACGACTCGAGCGTTGCCGCCAGGTGCGTCGCGATTGCGTCGAACTCCGCCGGGTCGGTCTCGAGGTGGTCGTGGGCCGCCCGCATGTCGCGGCCGTCGTACTCGACCGGGCCGCCGGCGACGGCACTCAGAAACTGGGTCTGGTGGGCACGTTGCTTTCGCATGTCGACGCTATCGAAAAAGTGAGCGACTTGCTCGTCGTCCAGTATCCGATCGTAGAAGTCGTCGACGACGGCCGCAATCGCGTCTTCACCGCCGAGTCGGTCGTACAGTGTCGTCATTCGTCAAATAGATTCGCCAGCTGTATGGATAAATCATGCGACAACCGTGGTGGAGAGATCCCCAATCCGCACTCGAGACCGGTCGGGTTCGTCGGCCAGCAGCGACGCGGGACAAGCGTGCGCTTTTCATACCTCAGGCGACGACTGACGCCTATGAGAACGCGCGGGACGTTACGACTGGCGACGCGGGGATCGACACTGGCCCGGCGACAGGCCGCCCTCGTCAAGGAAGCCCTCGAGGAGCACCGGTACGAGGTCGAACTCGTGACCGTCGAGACGACGGGCGACGACATTCAGGACGAGCTCATCCACCGACTCGGGAAGACGGGCGCGTTCGTCCGCGAACTCGACGAGCGCGTACTCGAGGGGGATCTCGACGGCGCGATCCACTCGATGAAGGATATGCCGACCGAACAGCCCGACGAGCTCGTCACGGCCGCGGTTCCCGAACGCGGATCGCCAGGCGACGTCCTCGTCACGCCCGACGGATCGACGCTCGAGGAGCTTCCCGACGGTGCAACCGTCGGCACCTCGAGTCTGCGCCGGCGCGCTCAACTGCTCGCCGAGCGACCCGACCTGACGGTCGAACCCGTCCGAGGGAACGTCGATACCCGCCTCGAGAAGCTGCTCGCGCCCGCGCTACAGGAAGAACACGAGACGCGAAGCGAGGCTGATAAAGAGCGGAAGGCGAACGTCGGCGACGAGGAGTTCGAACCGGCGTACGATCGGACCGTCGACGAGTGGTTCGACGATCTCTCGGAACTCGAGAAACAGGCGCTCGGTCGCGAGATTGAGACGAACTACGACGCACTCGTGCTCGCCGAGGCCGGCCTCGAGCGAAGTGGGCTTCGCTACGCCGTCGACTATCAGTCGCTTCCCACCCAGTCGTTCGTTCCCGCACCGGGACAGGGCGCACTCGCCGTGACGGCGGTCGACGGCGAGACGGCAGGCGAGATCCAGAACGCGATCGACCACCCGCGCAGTCGCGTCGAGACGACCGTCGAACGGACGCTGCTCGCGGAACTCGGCGGCGGCTGTATCGCGCCGATCGGTATCTACGCGATCCTGCAAGGCGAGTACGTCCACACGCGGGTGAGCGTCTTCGACCGCGACGGCGAGGAGTCGGTGACTGCCACCCGTGATCTGCCCGTCGACCACCACGCCGAGGCGGCCCGCGAGTTCGCCACGGACCTCGCCGACCGCGGTGCGGCGGAACTGATCGAAGAGGCACGCGACGACGCTGGAGCGGGCACGTCCGTCTCCGAAGACGATCAGCCGGAGGGGAAGTAAGCGATGTCGGCGAACGAGACGGGACCAGACGGCAATCCGACCCCCGAAACGAATGCAGTCGTCGAGCCGGGTACCGTCTACCTCGTCGGGAGCGGTCCCGGCGATCCGGAGTTACTGACCGTCAGGGCGACGCAACTGCTCGAGCACGCCGACGTCGTCCTCCACGACAGGCTACCGGGGCGAAAGATCATCGACGCGCTCCCGGAGGGTCGACGCGAGGACGTCGGCAAGCGCGCCGTCGGCGATCGCACGCCCCAGTCGGAGATCAACGAGCGACTGGTGGAACTCGCCCGCGAGGGGAACTCCGTGGTCCGGCTCAAGGGTGGTGACTCGTTCGTCTTCGGTCGTGGCGGCGAAGAGGCGGAGTATCTCGCGGCCCACGGGGTGCCGTTCGAGGTCGTTCCCGCGGTCACCTCGGCGATCGCGGCCCCGGCCGTCGCCGGAATCCCCGTCACACACCGGGACCACGCCTCCTCGGTTTCGTTCGTCACTGGCCACGAAGACCCCACGAAAGAGGAGTCGGCCGTCGACTGGGAGGTTCTGGCGGCGACCGGTGGGACGATCGTCGTCCTCATGGGCGTCAGCCGACTCCCCGACTACACCACCGCCCTGCGGGAAGCCGGACTGAACCCCGAGACGCCGGTCGCGTTGATCGAACGCGGCACGTGGCCCGGACAGCAAGTGGCGACTGGCACCCTCGAGACGATCGTCGACGTCCGCGACGACGTCGGGATCGAACCGCCGGCAGTGACGGTGATCGGCGACGTCGCCGGCACCCGCGAGTCGGTCGTCGACTTTCTGCAAAACGACTACGAGCAGCCAGAAGAGGGTGAGATCCGATGAGCGAATCGACGCCCCCCGCCGTCGCCGTCTTCCGTCCCGACGACGAGCGAATCGACGACGCGGTCGCCGTCCTCTCCGACCTCGGCGCCGACCCCGTCCCGGACCCGATGCTCGCGGTCGAGCCGACGGGTGCGAGCCCGCGTACCGACGCCGACTACGTCGTGCTCACCAGTAAGACCGGTGCGGAACTCGTCTCGGCGGCCGACTGGCGTCCGGGCGAGGCGACCGTCTGCGCGATCGGCCCGGCGACGGCCGACGCCCTCCGCGCGGAAGGTTACCCAGTCGACGTCGTCCCGGAGGAGTACACCTCGAGCGGACTGGTCGAACGGCTCGAATCCGACGTAGACGGGGCGCGCATCGAGGTCGCGAGGAGCGATCACGGCAGCGACGTCCTGCTCGAGGGGTTCGAAGCAGCCGGCGCGTACGTCCACGAGACCGTTCTCTACCGCCTGGTTCGGCCCGAGGTAAGCGGCGACTCCGCGGAACGCGCCGCTGCAGGGGACCTCGACGCCGTCTGCTTCACGTCGTCGCTGACCGTCGACCACTTCCTCGAGGCCGCCGCCGACCGCGGCGTCCGCGAGGAGTCGCTCGACGGGCTGTCCGACGCCGTCGTTGGAGTCATCGGCGAGCCGACCCGGGAGACGGCCGCCGAACACGGCATCGAAGCCGACGTCGTCCCGGAAGAAGCGACGTTCGACGCGCTGGCGACTGCCGTCCTCGATCAGGTCGACGGGCGGTCGTAGCTCGACGCGCTCGGAACGGGAGCCGCTGTCGACTCACTCGAGCGCTCGGAACGCCACCAGCGCCGGCAGGGCGAAGCCGAACGCGTTGACCGCGCCGTGCCACCGGACCATCTCGGGAATCGTGACGAGAACGGTAGTGCCCGGAAGCGAGGAGTACGCGAACGCGAGCGCGAACGCCATCCCGACACACACCGAGAGCGAGGCGGCCACCAAGAGCGCACCCGGAAGGCGGGGAGCGACCGGGACGACGCCGCCGGTTACGACGAACGCGAAACCGGCCACACCTGCGACGAACGGGACGACGGCGACGAACTCGAGGATCGGCGAGACGGTGATGCCGACCGCGACGGCGAGGATGCCGACGACGACGGCGACCGTCGATGCGGCCGCGATGTGCCCCGTGAGCGTCGAGTCGAACGCTCCTCCGTCCGCGATCACGCGGCCAGCCAGGCCGACGACGAGCGGCAAAACGAACCCTGCGTAGTGGAAGTGGACGGCGGTCAGGAGGACGATGATCGGCGCAAAACCGAGGTCGATCCCGGCGACGGAGAAGAGGAGTGCGATCGAGGCGACGGGGACGTACAACAACGCCGCGTCCACGGCGAGCGCCGGTAACGGTCCGATACCGCGAGAGCGGATATTTTGAAACGCGAGAGCGGCCAGAACCGCGGTGACGCCGAGCCACGGGAGTACGAGTGCGACCGCCGCGAGCGATTCTCTCGGTAGCCCGAGCGCGACGACGGCGGCCGCCGCGGCCGGGAACTGGCCGTAGACGGCGACCGCGTAGAGACGCGAAGGGGTCCCAGCCGTGGTACCGGCCGATCCCCGATGCTCGAGCGGAACGAGGCCGGTTCCGAGCGGGACGAGCACGAACGTCGCGAGCGCGACGTACAGTTCGACGGGCGACAGCGGAATCGGGACGAGGCCGAACGTCGTGGCGATGGAGAGCGCAGACCAGACGACCGCGCCGAACGCGGCGGTCAGGTCGGTTACCCGCCATCCGGCGAGACGCGGCGGCGAGGAACTCACCCCAGGGCCGGAAAGGCGTACGCGAGACACGAACTCGAGGTCGGTCACGGGCGTTCACCCGGCAGTCTCACGTCGGCCAGCGGCGGTCGGTCCGCGGGGTCGCCGTCGGCGGATCGAAACTCGCTCTCGAACCCGCCCTCGTAGCCGAAGACGGAGCCGACGAGCGGGTTCTCAATGTCGGCCTCGACCCGGAAACACTCGTCGTCCTCGTCGTACCAGTCGGTGAGGCGGCCTCGAGCCGAGAGCAGAGCCGGGAGCGCGAGCGAGCGCCCACCGACGCGGAGATACTGCGTCCCGATCGAGAGCGCGAGCGCGCCGTCGTCGGCTGCGGCGTGGAGGTCGGCACCGACGAGGCCGCGCGTGCCGAAGAGATCGACGATGCAGCCACGGGCCGGATTCCACCGGAGCGTGTCGACGAACGTCCGCGGCGGCGAGGTGTCGAACCGCCGCTCGAGGCGAAGCGCCTCGTTACCGTTCCCGTCGACGAACGGCTCCGTGACGATCGAGAAGCGAACGTCGGTTCCGCTCTCGGGAAAGAGGAAGTCGTCGAACGTTCCGAGCCACAGCGCCGGCACCGCGAGCGGGCTTCGGGTGAGTTCGTCCATCTGGCCGACGCCGACCGCCTCGCGGCCGTCGGAGGACTCGACTCCGTAGCGCTCCCGAACCTGTGGGTGAAGCGTCGACCACTCCTCGCCAATCGCACGCTCAAATAATCCCGTCACGGATGTACCCCCGACTCTCGGTCGGGCCGTTTGCCGTCCGTATGCGGTTCGTCGCCCCTCTGCGGTTCGGCGCTCGTATACCGTTCGCCGTCCGTACGCCGTTCCCGTCTCACGGGCTCGCTCGAGGCGGCGGAAATCTTCCCTTCGCTCGGCACGTCGGCCGAAAACGGCCGAAGCGAATCGGGATCGACGTCGAACGCCGCCAGCGCGTCGTCGGTCGTCGTGTTCTCGAGTGTCAGAGCGCGATACTGGTCTCTGCCGACCGGAATCCAGGGAAGCGGATCGACGAGCGCCGCGAGGACGGCGGTCAGCGCCATCGGAATCGGGACGACGACGCCGTCGCGGACGCGCGTCACGATCTCCGCCAGGGTGAGCCACTCGGGACCACCAATCTCGTAGGCGTTTCCGACGTGACGGTCCTCGGTGAGACCGTCCGCGATCAGCGGCGTCAAGTCCTCGACCCAGATGGGCTGGAGCGGCGTCTGTCCGCCACCCGGAAGCGGGATTACGAGCGGCGGCGCCAGTCGCTCGAGAAACGGGACGAACGCACAGCCGTCGCCGAAAATTACCGATGGACGGAAGATCACCCACTCGAGAGACGACTCGCGGACGATCCGCTCGGCCCGTCGTTTCGCCTTGAAGTACGCCGTCTCGACGTCCGAGTCGACGCCCAGCCCGCTCAGCTGGACGAACCGATCGACACCCGTTCGTTCGCTCGCGGCCACGAGGTGACGCGTCCCGTCCGCGTGGACCGACTCGTGACTGCGCCCGCGCGCCTGGACGTGCGAGGGGAGTGCAACGAGATTGACGACGGCGTCGTGGCCCGCGACGGCGTCGTCCAGGTCGGGGTCGGTGACGTCCACCGACACCGCCTCGACGTCGGCGGGTAGTTCCGACGGGTCGGGCGTTCTCGAGGCCGCGGTCACGCCGTGGCCACGGTCGACCAGGACTCGGCACAACGATCGGCCGACGAACCCTGAACCGCCCGCGACGAAGACGTTCATACCGGATTGTTCCGGCACAACGACATAACGGTACTGCCAACCCGTGGATCCGGACAGTCAGTAGACCGGAGGTTTATCCCCCATGACGACCCACCATCGACCGATGCACCGATGACCGGGCCGGTTCCCGAACTCGCGGATCGAGCGACCGCGTGCGCCGAACGTCTTCACGAAGCCGAACGGGTCCTCCTCGCCTCGCACATCGACGCCGACGGGCTGACGAGTGCTGCGATCGCCACACAGGCACTCGAGCGCGCGGGGATTCCGTTCGAAGTCGTCTTCGAGAAGCAACTAGACGAGGACGCCGTCGCCGATATCGCGGCGACGGAGTACGAGACCGTCCTCTTTACGGACTTCGGCAGCGGTCAACTGGACGTCGTCGGCGAGTACGAGGACGATGGAGCGTTCACGCCGGTGATCGCAGACCACCACCAGCCGGCTGATCGGGACACCGAGTACCACCTCAACCCCCTGCTGTTCGGGATCAACGGGGCCTCGGAGCTTTCGGGTGCTGGCGCGAGCTACGTCCTCGCGCGAGCGCTGGCGGCGGTTACCGACGGCGAGCCGGCAGATGAACAGACCCGCGATCCTGACCGCGCGGTGACGACCGACGGCGGCTCCGCCACGGAGGGTGGGTCGACCGCCCCCGCGGCTCGAGCCGACAACCGTGATCTCGCCGCGCTCGCCGTCGTCGGCGCCGTCGGCGACATGCAGGCCTCGGGCGGTGAACTCCACGGCGCGAACGGGAAGATCGTCGAGGAGGGCGTCGACGCCGGCGTCCTCGAGACCGGGACGGACCTCGCGCTGTACGGCAAACAGACCCGACCGCTCCCGAAGTTACTCGAGTACGCCACGGACGTCCACATTCCGGGCATCTCGAACGACGAGGGGGGCGCGCTCCGGTTTCTCGACGGTCTCGACCTCGAGTTGAAACGGGACGGGGAGTGGCGACGGTGGGCGGGACTTACGAACGACGAGAAACAGACCGTCGCGAGCGCGCTCGTCAGGCGAGCAGTCGAGTCCGGCGTGCCGGCCGGGAAGATCGATCAACTCGTCGGGACGGCGTACGTCCTGTCGAACGAGCCCGTGGGATCGGAGCTGCGAGACGCAAGCGAGTTCTCGACACTGCTGAACGCGACCGCCCGCTACGAGCGGGCAGACGTCGGCCTCGGCGTCTGCCTCGGTGATCGCGACGACGCACTCGAGCGCGCCCGAACACTCCTTCGTGACCACCGGCGGAACCTCTCGTCGGGGATCGATCTCGTGACCCGCGAGGGCGTCACCCACGAGGACAACATTCAGTGGTTCCACGCCGGTGACCGAATCCGCGAGACCATCGTTGGCATCGTCGCCGGGATGGCGATGGGCAACGACGGCATCAGTCGATCGAAACCGATCATCGCATTCGCCGAGAAGACCGACGGCAGCGACACTGACGAGGTCGAAGTCAAGGTCTCCGCGCGCGGTACGCACAATCTAGTCCGCCGCGGTCTCGACCTGTCGGTCGTCGTGGGCGAGGCGTCTCGAGCCGTCGACGGCGACGGCGGTGGTCACGACGTCGCGGCCGGGGCGACGGTTCCCCGCGGGCGGGAGGAAAAGTTCGTCGAACTCGCCGACGAGATCGTCGGCGAGCAGCTATCCTGAGGAAGTCTGTCGTCCGTCAGTCCCCGTTCGACCGCGACGTTCCGAGATTCACACCGGTACAACACGTCCGTACGAGCGGTCCATCGAGCCAGGGACCGCCGAACGAGCGGCGCAGGAGGTGGGGAGGCACCGATGTTCTGACCGCCGCCGTCGCGTGCTGGACGGAACTCCTGTGGACAGAGGACGCTTGCTGCGGGTCCGGATGAGGTTCTCGAGAAGTGTCTCTCCGAGTCGTGATCATCGATTTCGATTCTCGTCCCTCGATTCCTGGTATCGCGCCCGCCCGTCACAGATGAGACTCTCGATGGCGCGCGAACGCCGCGAACCGCAATTGTGTATAGCAGTATAGAATTTATTTTGCCCCGTCCGGACGACGACGATTCGCCGAGAGGGCGTCGAACACTCTCGACACCGACGGACGAAAACCGAACGGACGTCCCACGCGTGGTTTCCGAAAGTTGACGACACCCGGTCTCACGGAGTCGTCGGAAGAGCCTCCGATACCTCTCCCGCGTCGACCGTGCAGAATCGACGACGATGTTGGAAGAAGCCAGGTCGGTGTCGGTACAGTTCCTCCGAGTGGGGCAGAAGGGCCCCATCAGGATGCTATAAATTCCATTCCGATACACCAAACGGCAACACTCGCTGATTCCCGTGATCGTCTGACCCGTGAGTGCGGCCGATGGCAGTCTCACGAATCGGTTTCTGGGATCGTCGTTTCCGTCGATTCGGGAACGAAACACGAGAGTGAAACACGATCGAGAACACGGTCGACCGCGACCGGATCCTCCACGTCGCTGACGACGTCGTGAACGCATCGCATACACTCGAGGACTCCATCGACCGCCGCCTGGCGGGTCGATACGCGACCGATCGTTTCGGAGACGATTCGGTCCCCGAGTGAGTACTGATAGCAGAGTTCCCAGCACCGACAGATACCGAGTCTAGGATGCGATCCGTCGGCAGCAGTAACGTCGGCAACGAGGACGATCGGCGGGCGGCTGTGACGGTAGGCGAATCGATCGTCACCGAGTTCCGTTAGCCCCCACCCCGGCGGCAGTTCCGTCCTCGGGATGGGATGGCGATCCGTCGGCATGGTTGGGCTACCGCCACTGACCCGGGTGGCAGTTCCGCTTGCGTATGCGCCGTCCGTATGTAGGAGGGGCCTACCGGTTCGGTGGGGTGAACTGTCCGGCGTGGCGACTCGAGGGTGAAACGAGCCGTATCGCGGGCGATCGTCCGACTTTTGTCGGTGCTCAACCACTGCTCGGATATGACCGACTTCGATCCAGAGCAGTTCGAGGACAAGTACGCAAACTACTTTCCGGAACTCCAACAGGCGTACAAGAACGCGTTCAACCGGATGAACGACCGGTACGACTCGGAACTCGTTCACGCGATCGACCAGCAGGTGCTAAACGAGAGCGAACCCTTCTACGAGGGTGACGGCGAGTTCCGAGTCGAACTCCCCGAAAAGCCGTACGAACGGCTCTCGGGGGTACTCGTCGAGGAGGAGCGCTTCGAGGAAGTCCTCGAGCGCCACGTCGACGAGATCGAAACCGAGCTCCAGCGCGTCTTCGGCTTCGCCTGATCACGGCCGAACACCAGGGACGGAAGGTTTAGGGGCTCCGACGCCCAAGGATCGTTCATGAGTACTGAAACCCAAAACGACGGAGACGACCTCGAGGAGCGCGTCACGAACTTCCTCCGTCGGAACTTCCCGCAGATCCAGATGCACGGCGGCAGCGCGGCGATTCAGGACCTCGACCGCGAGACCGGCGAAGTGACCATCGCCCTCGGCGGCGCCTGCAGCGGCTGTGGTATCTCGCCGATGACCATTCAGGCGATCAAGAGCCGAATGGTCAAGGAGATCCCCGAAATCGAACAGGTCAACGCCCACACCGGGATGGACGGCGGTGGCGACATGGGTGATGGCGGCATGAGCCCCTCGTTCCCCGGCGAAACCGTCGACGACGGCGACGCCGACGAAGGGCCGGAAGCACCGTTCTGACGCCGTTGCTCGAGTTCGTTCGACCCCGTTTTGTGGTATTTTACTCGAGGCGAGCCAGCCGTACAGAGCCACTGCGAGAGCACGCTCCCGCGGGTGAACTCGATTTCACCCGTCGGTGCCCGTATCGGACTCCGCCGACGGAACCCGCTCGAGCACTCACGCTCGGTGTCGCGGGCGCTCAACGCCTGGACGGTACCCCACCAGGTCGGGATACCGAACTCCCACGCGGCGTTCGAGGACGGTGAAATCGTCGAGGACGACGTCACAGAGCGTGTCGACACCCTCGGGGAGACCGTCCTCGAGTACGCGGGCGTCGAAGAGTACCCCGAACTCAGATCGGCGGCACCCGCAACGTCGGCCTGCGATTGATCGACGTCTCGTCGGATACTACCGGAGGTTGCCACCCCGTTCCCACGTCCGGATCAGCGACGTGAGCGTCCGGTTCGTCGGTACCTCGAGCCCCAGTTCGTCCGCCCGGTCGACCACGTAGCCGTTGATCGCGTCGATCTCGGTCCGTCGTCCGGCGTGAACGTCCTGGCGCATCGAAGAGGTGTTCGCCGCGGTGTCCGCGGCGACGCGCTCCATCACCGCGAGTGCCTCCCGGTTCGAGAGTGAGACGTCACACGCTCGAGCGACACGCACCGTCTCACGGGTCGCCCTGCGGGCGAGATCGCTTGCGGGCGACTCGAGGACGGCCCCGTTGTCGACGTCCGAAAGCGCCGTCACCGGGTTGATCCCGGCGTTGACGGCCAGTTTCTCCCACAGTCGACGGGGCATATCGTCGGCGACGGTCGTCTCGAGGCCGGCCGCGGCGAACGCCTCGCCGACTCGATCGGCGAGTTCGGACGAACCGCCGTCTCGCGGGCCGAGAACGACGTCTCCGAGCCCGGTACACGCCACGACGCCCGGTTCCCGGAGGATCGCACCGTACGTCGCCGTACCGGCGAGCACCGGTGTCTCGAGCCGATCCGCGAGCGTTTCCTCGTTTCCCATCCCGTTTTGAAGCGAGAGGACGGCGTCGAACGCCCCGGTCGCGAGTGTTTCGGCGGCCGACGTAGTGCCGGCGGCTTTGACGGTGACGACCGCGAGTTTCGCCTCGAGGTCCCGTCCGTCGGTCGTTGCGCTCGGCCACACCGTCGTCTGGAGTTCGCCCGTTACCCGAAGTCCCGATTCACGAACGGTGCGGACGTGATCTTCGCGAGCGACGAGCGTTACGTCGTGGCTGCGAGCGAGTATCCCGCCGATGAGGCTGCCAAGACTGCCAGCGCCGAACACGACAGTCTCCATGGCTCGAGGTGGCACGAGCGCGATAAAAACGGTTCGCCTCCCGGGCGTGAGGCGTCATCCCGGCCGGATTCCGAAACCAGGTCATCGACAGCGGTCGAGGTGAAACAGCCCCCGATAAATTATATAGCGCTATATTGAATGTAGGGTTCCCGAGCACGGAGATCGATATCGAAGTGGCGAACCGTTTCGGGACCGCGTCCGAGTAAATTCGGTTTCGAGTATCGTTCAGATGGTACGCTTCGGGTGAAAGTCAGCAACGAGTATAGCTATGGTATAGGTTAACATACCATGGCGCGTAGAGGGAGACTAATGAGCTTCAACGACCGGTCATCCGGCGAACTTACGAACAAGGAGGAGACCGAGATCCCGATCGGCGAGCCCAGTGAACCCGCACAGCAGGAGTATCGCATGTGGCGGTGTGGCAACTGCGGCGAGATGGGGCGCCTTCAAGAAAGGGACACGCTTCCAGCGGAGTGTCCCGCGTGTGCGAGTCCGAAAGAAGATCTGTACTACTGGGAGGAAGACTGAACGTGTACAACGATTTACCAGCGTGACCCGTCCTGCGATTACGGTCGCGCCGGAACTGACTGACAGTAACCCGTCTCAGTCTTCGGTCCAGTACATCAGATCTTCGCGTCCAGTATCGCAGTTCGGACACTCGTCGGGGAACCCGTCGGTAATCGCGCCCATCTCGCCACACTCCATACACCGCCACATCAGGTGGGCCTCGCCGAACTCGTGGCCCGATCGGGCGTGCTCGATGCTCATCGCTTCGGCACCCTCGCGCGTCGTGACGAAAAATCCGCTTCGCTCGAAGCTCCGAACGCGGCCGAGTTCGTTGCCGTCCTCGTCATACACCGTCTGTCCGGAGTTGAGCGATTCGACCGTCTCGATGGCCTCCTCCTCGCCTTGCTCCGCCGGCGTCTCGCCAGTTTGTACCATACTCGAACTCGGACGCCGCCGCCGATAAAGACACAGCGCGCATTGTCCGAGCGGTCGCTGCCGGTGCTGAAACGGGTACTTTCGGGATCACGAGACCGAACGCGATCCTACATGAAGTCCTCGATCCCGCTTTGCTTGTTCTTGTCGTTCTCGAAGATACTCTCGAGGGATTTCTCCAGCACCTCGAGACGCTGTTTCGTGTAGTCGCGACAGTCGTACTCCTCGGCGACATTGATCGCCGTCTGCATGTACTTGTTCACCGAGCCCTTGTGGACGGTGAGATTGACCCGCCCGCCACACTCGCGGCAGTCGCCGGTCAGTGGCATCCGCCTGAACTTCTCCCCGCAGTCGAGACACCGCGTTTCCTGCCGGGAAAACGCTCGCAGGTTCCCGATCAGGTCCGGCAGGAAGTGGTATTCGATGACCCGCTCTGCGACGTCGGTCTCGTCGACTGCCTCGAGTTTTCGCGCGAGTTCGAGTTGGGCGTCCATCTTGTCCATCATCGAACCGAGCGTCTTGTACGCCGAGAGGTCGGGCCCCATGGCGATGTCGGTGGTGTCGTGGGTGTGCTCGAAGCCGGTGTACTCGCCGTCGGTACCGAGGGTGTCCTCGGCGATCTGGACATCCACCTCGCCGGGGTCGGCCTGCTCGAGCGTGGCGAGGTAGAACTCTCGGGGGTACTCCGAAACGATGTCCATGTTGTGGGCCTCGTCGTCGATCTCGGAGGGGTCGATCCTCGAGGACATGACGAGAGGTGCGTCCATACGCCCGCCACGTTGATCTGGCAAGAAACTTATACTAAAGTTCAGAAGGCCGTCCATGAGCAACATTACGCAGTCCTCGTCTCCGTCACAATTTCGACGCTTAGCGGCGTGAAAGTACGGATGCGCGTACCCGACCGCCGCGCTTGTGAAACCAATCACCCTCCCGACAGTTGCCGCGCTCGTGTGGGGTGCCATCCCGAACACCAACTCGCCGACGAGGTCCTGGCGATCCTCGAGTTCGTAGAACGGCTCGAGCCCGTAGTACTGCGCTAAGAGGTCGTCGATGAAGTCGGCCGTCTGCATCATGTGCTCGGCCGCGCCATCGGAGAGGACGACGTCCTGAACGTTGAGTTCGACCAGTTGATCCTCGTGGACGAGCGCTTCGCCGTGGATGTCTTCCTCGTAACCGAGCGCCTGCAGCTGGCCGACGTCGACGTCGAGTTCGCTCGCGCGAACCGACGTGACCGGGAGGTCGGTCATGTCGTAGCGGACGGTCCCGTCTTTGAACGCCGAGACGTCGTGTTTCGCCCTGAGAATTCCCTTCTCCATCGGCTCGGGGATCTTGTTCGCCGAGGTGAGTCCCTTGACGCCTTTGAGGATCTCGAAGGCGTTCTCGCGTTCGCCGACGGACTCGAGGGCATCGCGGTACTCACCGTGGACGTCGACCTCACGGGTCTCGACACAGGTGGCCTCGACCCCGCAGTGGCCACACTCGACGCGACCGGCCTCGTCGGGTTCGATGACCTGCTCACAGTCGGGACAGCGGTAGTCCGGGACCGTCCGGTCGCCACAGTCCGGACAACGGTTCTCGAACGTCTCCGTGCCACAGCTCTCACAGCGCTGGCGGCCGATCTGTAGTTCGACGACGCCGGGCGTGTCGGACATCGTCTCCGTATGCGAGGCAGCGTCGGCGACGTTTCGCTGTGCGCCGCCGGCTTCGCCGATCGGAAACAGCGTGTGAACGGGCGGACTCAGGTCGCGGCGCTCCGATTTCTCCGGCCTACCCATCCGGTTTCCGACTCGCGTCGGCGACCGTTCGCGAACCGCGAAGGGTGCGACCTCGTTGACCGCCTCGATGGCGTTGTCCCCGTCGGTCTCGTGACCCCAGGTTCGGGCGCGCTCGGAGAGGCCATCGACGGTCCACGTGCGCTCGAGTTCGATACTGGGTTGGCGTTCGCGGCTGTCGTGATCGACCGCGGCGCCGTCGGCGACCGTTCGGCGGGGCTCGCAGCCGACAGTCCGGACGAACGGCCGCCACTCGTCGAGTTCGATCCGCCCCTCGTCGGGACGCTGGCGATGCTCGACGATGATCGTCTCGAGGGCCTCCCGGGTCGCCTCGGCGTACTCGAGGACGAGCGTCCCCTCGTCGGGGTCGCCCTCGACCCAGCCGTCGGAAACCGCATCCGAGAGTGCACAAAACGCGTCGACCGAGAGGTCGTGCCAGAGGTAGGTGTACTGGGGATGCAACGGCGCGTCGTACTCGAAGGCCCACTCGAGCGCTTCCGCCGGGTCGGGGAACTCGAGGTCGATCCGGGGGTCGTCTTTCAGGGCCTGGACGTCCGCGCCGGCGGCCTCGAGATCCTTGATCCACCACTCGTAGACGTACGACGCCGGCGAGAGCGAGTGGTTGTTCTCGACGAACTCACCGTAGTTGACCAGATACTCCCCGGTGTCCAGAATCTTCTCGACGCCGTTTCTGATCTCGAGGGCCTCCTCGGGGTCGTCGATGCGGCGTACGTCGCCGTTCGCGAGTTTGACGGTGGGGCCGTCGATGCTGTCGACCGGAATGATTCCGTGGGCTTTCCCCGGACGCTCGGTCTTGATCTGGGTTCCCGTCGCGAGAAAGTCGTCGACGAGATGCATCGTCGCGGGGTGGATTCCGCCCGTCGCAAAGCCGTGGTTTCGGGCGCGGCCGTACCGAAGGCGAAAGCCGCCCTCGGCACTTGGATGCGAGAACACCGGCCGGCCGGCGATCAGATCCCGGAGGAACTTCTTCGAGGGCTCCGCCCGCGGCGGGCCGGTCGACGCCTCGGCGTCGTCACCGTCGGCCGGTTCGTCCGGTTCGTCCCCGCCGTCGTCCGCCGTATGGTGGTCCCCGTCTCCGTCCTCGTTCTCATCCTCGTTCGCTGTCTCGTCGTCGTAGTTGCCGTCGATCAGATCCTGAAGCCACGGCCAGTCGATCTCGTCGAGTTGAGAGGTGTAGCGTTGGATCTTTGGAGCCTTGAGCGCGATCCCTTCGGCCGCGACGAGACACATCCCCCCGCGGGCGCTGTTCGTGTCGACCCGTTCTAAGTCCCGAAAGCCCGAGACCTCCTCGTCACCGGTCGCCTCCCCGTCTAACATGATCGGGAGGTGTTTGGCGATGAACTTCGTCTCCTTGTCCTTCGGTGTGTACTGGAGGCCGGTTTCCTTGTCGTAGAGGGCGATCTCCTCGGCGTAGCGTTCGACCTCCTCCTCGCGGGCGTCGTATTGTTCCATTCCTACGAGCGCGCGCGTGTAGTCGGCGACGAGTACCGACAGCGCCTGTGCGGTCCCGCCCGCAGAACGGATCGGACCGGCGTAGTAGACGTTGACGAACTCCGTCCCGTCGCCGTTTTCTAAGATCTCGACCTTGTCGATCCCCTCGATCGGCGCGGCGACGACACCTTCGGTGAGCAAGGCGACCGCCGTCCGGACCGCGCCCTCGACTTTCCCCGCTTTCGTCTCGTAGTCGCCGACGCGACCCTCCGCGAAGTCCTTCGCGAGTTCGAGCGCCGCCTCTTCGCGGCTCATTTCACCCTCGAGTTCGCGGACGCGCTCGGCGACGCCGTCGATGCCGAGGATGTTCTCGACCCGGTCAGCCATGTCCTGTGCGACCGGGATCTCGACCTCGGGTTCGGGGTCGGCACCGCGTTCTTTGGCCCGCTCGGCGACGTCGAACGCCTCGTCGAGTTGCGATTCGATCCGCTCGAAGTAGCGTTCGTCTTCCGTGCGCATCTCAGAGCCAGAGGTCGAGTTCGGTCGTCTCGTCGTACTCGCGCTCGAGGGGCTCTTCGAAGACGCGCATGTGGACCTCGCCGGCCCAGACGGTCGCCGCGTTCAGGTGGCCGGCGACGGCGTTCCCGTCGGGATCCGAGAGGACGGCGTGGGTGTGAGCGAACCGATCCCCGTCGAGAAGCGCGACGTTGCCAACGCAACTGGCGACCTCGAGCGGTTCGTCGAACTCGATCGGGTAGTACTCGCAGTCGTCCTGGTCGTAGAACCAACACTCGGCGTCCTGGACTGCACCGAGCGCGCTGAACCACGCGGCGTCGGCGTCGACCTCCTCGGCCAGTGACTCGATCTCGGCGCGCCAGTCCGCCCCCGTCTCGAGGCGGGCAACGTACTCGCCCGTGGTTTCGACGGCTCGATAGTTCATACGGCGATACTGTGTTCGCGGGGAAGAAAAAGATGTTCGGTCACCCCCAGCGCGACGGAGTCAGGAGCGATGACCGGTTCGGCGAGCGATCCCCGAATCGATAACCCACTGACACGGATTGCTGTACCGGTGTCCCGGCGAACCCGCAGACAGGTCGCAGGTCCGGCGGTACCGACGGACAGTAAACCGTAGGAGAGGGCTGTACATCGATGCATGTAGAGGGTTACTAGCAAACACATTCATACAGTAGTCGACAGGGACGTATTCGATCGTATTTATTTCTCAAGTATTGTTGGGAGAATGTATGGCTGAACGGATAAAGACCAAAACTAATAAGAGTTACCCCCACGGCAATATGCGGTATCATGGGAACTAATGACCATGACCTCACCCGGCGAGGGCTGCTCGCCTCGGGTGCGACGGTCTCCGCAATCGCAATCGCAGGGTGCATCGGTGGAAACGGCAACGGCAACGGTACCGACGGAAACGGTGCCGGGAACGGCGACGGAAACGGCAACGGGCAGGCCTCCGGCGATCCGGGTACGATGGAGTTCACCCAGGAGTTAGAACGGGACGAGGACTTCGACCCGATCCACTCCAACGACGCCTACAGTATGCAGGTCGCCAAGCTGGTCTTCGACAGGCTCTACACCTGGGACGAGGGACTCGGCCTCGAGCCACAGCTCGCCGTCGACTTCCCGGACGTCGAACGCGACGGCACGCGGTATCTCTACGAGATCCAGGACGGGATCGAGTTCCACAACGGGGAGGAGGTCACCGCCAGCGACGTCGCTCACTCCTTCATGGCCTACCAGGAAGAAGACAGCGTCAACGAGGCCCAGTACGACATGATCGAGTCGGCCGAAGTCGTCGACGACTATCAGGTGCAGGTCGACCTCGAGCATCCGTACGGGCCGTGGGAGCTGGACACGATGGGTATCTACGTGGTGCCGGAGGGCGAACGCGAATCCGACGACGAGCGCGAGGCGTTCAACACGAGCCCCGTCGGCTCCGGACCGTTCGTCTGGAGTGACTTCCAGCACAACGAGTACGTTACGCTCGAACGCAACGACGACTACTGGGGCGAATTGCCAGAGCTCGAGGAGGTTACGTTCGTCGACAACGTCGACGCCGCGAGCCGCGTCGCCGAGATCCGTGCGGGGGACACGGACGCAATCGCCGACGTGCCAAACGACGACTGGGACGAGCTGGAAGGCGAGGACGGCGTCGACGTCCACCTCACCGAGAGCCCGTCGTACATGCACCTGACGTTCAACTGTCGGGACGACGCACCGACGGGCGACGCCGACGTTCGCAGAGGGATCTGTCACGCGTTCTCGATGACGGACTTCGTCGAGTCGCGTCTCGAGAACGTCGCGGAGCCGCTGTCGGCGCCGATTCCGCCGATCACGAACGAACAGTGGGGCTTCCCGCTCGACGAGTGGCACGAGGAGTACTATCCGAGCTACGACCCCGACCAGGCCCAGGAACTGCTCGACGGCGCCGTCGACGACGACTGGAGTCCACGAATCCTCGCACCCGGAGACCACCGCGGCGACCTCGCAGAGCGGATCGTCACCCGGCTCCACGAACTCGGCTACGACGGCGCAGAGGCCGTCACGCTCGAGTTCGGCCCGCTGCTCGAGCAGACGGTCTACAACGAGGACCCGAGCCCGGACGACTTCCAGGCATACCTGCTGGGCTGGACCGGCGGCCCCGACCCGGACGCCTACCTCTACAACCTCTACCACGAGAGTCAGGTGGGCATCAACCAGGCACACTTCTACGAGGGAAGCGCGGACTTCCACGACAACATCGTCGCGGCCCGCCAGTCGGCCGACCAGGACGAGCGCTACGACCTCTACGAGGACGTCATGATCGAGATGCTCGAGGAGCTGCCGTCGCTCCCGGCCTACTCGTTCCACAACACGATGGCCTCTCGTGACTACGTCCAGGACCTCGTGCCACACCCGCAGGTCCAGTACAACCCGCGTCTCGTCTCGAGTTACTCGAACGTCTCCATCGAGTAATCGGAACTCGACGGAGTTATCTTTATAGTACGCAACCGACGAACGAACACACGTTTCGAACACCAGAGACGGACGATAGCTAATGGGACTACTTCGATATACAGTCGCCCGCCTGATTCAGGCGATCCCGGTTCTGATCGGGATCACGGTGATTACGTTTATCCTCGCGAACCTGGCCCCCGGCGATCCGGTGCGGCTCATGTTGCAGGGCCAGCAGGTCGACCAGGAGGTCATCGAGCGGGTCGAACAGCAGTACGGCCTCGACAGGCCGATACACGAACGATACGTTACGTACATGGCGAATCTCCTCCAGGGGGATCTGGGCCACAGCATTCAGCGCGACCGACCGGTGACGGATCTGGTCGTCCAGCGCGCCGGACCGACGCTGATGCTCGTCGTCTCGGCGTACGCGTTCGCGCTCCTCACCGCGATTCCACTCGGCATCCTGGCCGCGACGCGACGCAACGAGCCCGCCGACCACATCTCCCGGATCGTCGCCCTTCTCGGCGTCAGCACGCCCTCGTTCTGGATCGGGATCATGCTGATCCTCGTCTTCGCGATACAGCTGGGATGGCTCCCCTCGAGCGGGTTGGTCTACCCCTGGTGGGGGCCCGACCACTACGGCTACAGCGGCTATCCCGAGTTGCTCTACCAGACGATCAGACACCTACTGTTGCCGATGGTCGCACTCGGGACGTTACAGATGGCGACGCTGATGCGCGTCGAGCGCACGCAGATGATCGAATCGCTCCAGGGGGAGTACGTGAAACTCGCCCGCGCCTACGGCGTCCCGGAGCGGACGATCCTCCGGAAACACGCCTTCCAGGTCGCCCAGCTTCCGATCATCACGATCGTCGGCCTCAACCTCTCGACGGCGCTCGGCGGGGCCGTCCTCATCGAGTACGTCTTCAACATCAACGGGCTCGGACGGCTGTTGCTCGAGGCGATCATCGGACTCGACTATCAACTGATCATGGGGATCACCGTCGTGATCGGCACGATGTTCGTTATCGGCGTGATCATCACCGACATCTCGTACGCGTACATCGATCCCCGCGTCACCTACGGAGATCGTGAGTAACGATGGCAATTGGAGAATCACAACTCGACGGCGACGGAGGACCGAGCGAGGACGTCGAGGCGCAGTTCGGCTGGCGGTACACGTTCGGCAAGGTCATGCAGGACACGACCGCCCGGTGGGGGCTGTACGTCGTTGCGTTCGTCCTGTTCGTCTCGGCGTACACGATGGTCGACAGCAACCTCTCGCGGCTCACCTTCGGTGCGGTCTCTGACTTCGCGATGGCGGAGGCGTTACCGATATTCGATCACCCCGAACGCATCCCGCCGCCGGGAGAGATCGAAGGGAACGTTCCGCCGGCGTTTCACGTAGACGGAACGCTCTCGCACCCGCTCGGGACCGATCCCGACGGACGAGATTACTTCACCAGAATCGTCTACGGCGCGCAGGTGTCGGTGAGCGTCGGGATCGTCTCGACGCTGATCGGCTTCGTCGGCGGGACGATCGTCGGCGCGGTTTCCGGCTTCTACGGCGGCCGCGTCGACGACGTCCTGATGCGGCTGGTCGAAACCGTCTACGCGATCCCACCGCTGATCCTCATCATCGTCTTTACGGTCTTCATCAGCGGGGGAACGCCGGACATCACCTACGCCATCGTCGGCGTCGGCATCACGTTCATCCCCGTGTTTGCCCGGATTATCCGGAGCGAGGTGCTGTCGGTCCGGGAGATGGACTACATCGAAGCGGCGAAAGCCTCCGGGGTGAAGAACAGAAACATCATCCGCAGACACGTCATCCCGAACAGCTTCGCGCCCGTACTCGTCTACGCGACCCTCCAGATCGGCGTGACGATCCTCATCGTCGCAGGACTGTCGTTTCTCGGCTTCGGTGCACAGCCGCCGACGCCCGACTGGGGGCAGATGCTCAACGTCTCGCACGGATACATGCACTCGAACGTCTGGCTGTCGATCTGGCCGGGAATGGCCATCCTCGTGACGATTATGGGCTTTAACCTCTTCGGCGACGGGCTCCAGGATGCGCTCGATCCACGAACTAACGATTAACCATGGCTGAACCACTACTTCGCGTCGAGAATCTGAAGACGCAGTTCTTTACGGACGCCGGTACAGTGCGCGCGGTCGACGGCATCTCCTTCGAGGTCCACGAAGGCGAAATCGTCGGCCTCGTCGGAGAAAGCGGCGCGGGCAAAAGCATCGCGTCGATGAGCCTCCTCCGGCTGATCGAGAGCCCCGGCGAGATCGTCGGCGGCGAGATCACCTACAAGGGTGAGACGATCTTCGGGCTCGAGGAGGGACCGGACGGCGACCTCCAGAGACGCGACGACATGCTCTCGAACGAGGAGATGCGCACCCGGATTCGGGGCAACGAGATCGCCGTCATCTTCCAGGATCCGATGGAGTCGTTGAACCCCGTCTTCACGGTCGGCGGCCAGCTGCGCGAGTTCATCGAGCTGAATCGCGACCTGGCGAAAGGCGAAGCGAAACGGGAGGCGATTCGCATGCTTCGGGAGGTCGGCATCCCCGACCCCAAACAGCGCTACGAGGAGTATCCACACCAGTTCTCCGGCGGGATGCGCCAGCGCGTGCTCATCGCGATGGCACTCGCCTGTGAACCCAGCCTCATCATCGCCGACGAGCCGACGACAGCCTTAGACGTCACCGTCGAGGGACAGATCATCGAACTCGTCGACGACCTCCAGGAGAAGTACGGGACGAGTTTCATCTGGGTAACCCACGACATGGGCGTCGTCGCCGAGATCTGTGATCGCGTGAACGTGATGTATCTCGGAGAGATCGTCGAGCAAGCGCCCGCCGACGACCTCTTTCACGCCACCAAACACCCCTACACCAACGCGCTGTTGAACTCCATGCCCCGACCCGACCGAACCGTCGAGGAACTCGAGCCGATCGAGGGCGTGATGCCCGAAGCGATCTCCCCGCCGTCGGGCTGTCGATTCCACCCACGCTGTCCCGACGCGAAGGAAGTCTGTCAGCGTGTCCATCCCGAGGCGACGGTGGTCGACCAGGCGGACGGCCACCCCCATCGAGCGGCCTGCGTCAAACACGACGTCTTCGACGCCGGCTACGACGAGAGCGTCCCGCTCGAGGCAGAGCCACAGGTCACTGCCGGCACGCCCGGCGGAGGTGAGGACCGATGAGCCGAGCGAGCGAACTGGGCTCGGAGATGGCCGGTGAGGACGTCGACTTCGGTGATCCCCTCGTCGAAGTCGAGGGACTCAAGAAGTACTTCACCCAGGAGTCGGGACTGCTCTCCGGACTCTCGGTCGACACCGACGAGTTTCCGCCGGTCAGCGTCGACCGGAGCAAGGTCAAAGCCGTCGACGACGTCAGCTTCGAGATTCGACGCGGCGAGACGCTCGGTCTCGTCGGCGAGTCGGGTTGTGGAAAGAGTACGCTCGGCCGGACGATCCTTCGCCTGCTCGAGCCGACGGAGGGGCGGATCTCCTTCAAGGACGACGATCTGGCGGAACTCGACGGCGAGGCACTCCGGCAGAAACGCTCGGAGATCCAGATGATCTTTCAGGACCCCCAGTCCTCGCTCGATCCGCGAATGAAGATCGGCCAGATCGTCGAGGAGCCGATGCGCGCCCACGACATGTTAGACGACGACGGCCGCGAACAGCGGGCGAAGATGCTCCTCGAGAAGGTCGGACTCGACCCACACCACTACAACCGCCATCCACACGCGTTCTCGGGAGGCCAACGCCAGCGGGTCAACCTCGCCCGTGCGCTGTCGGTCAACCCTGACTTTATCGTCTGTGACGAGCCGGTAAGCGCACTCGACGTCTCCATCCAGGCACAGGTGCTGAACACGATGGAGGAACTCCAAGAGGAGTTCGGCTTGACCTACCTCTTTATCGCCCACGACCTCTCCGTCATTCGACATTTCTCAGATCGCGTCGCGGTGATGTACCTGGGAAACGTCGTCGAACTCGCCGAGAAAGAGGAGCTGTTCGAGAACCCCCAACACCCCTACACGAAGGCGTTGCTCGACTCGATTCCGGTGCCGGACCCGCGCGAACGGGGTGCCCGCGGCGTTCTCGAGGGCGAGGTGCCGAGCCCGCTCGATCCGCCGTCGGGCTGTCGGTTCCGGACGCGTTGTCCTCGGCTAATCGCGCCCGATAGCTACGAGTGGACCGACGAGGAGTGGGAGCACGCGCGAACGTTCATGCGGGCGGTCAAACGACAGACGTTCGAACCGATGACTGCCGCCGAGACCCGGGCCGAGTTCTTCGACGACGATCTCCCTCGCAGCGAGGCCGGCGAAATCGTCGCCGAGGCGATCGACCTCGTCGCGACCGACCGGGACAACGGCGACGACGCCGAACTGGAGGACGGCGTGAACTGGGACAGTGCGACGGAGCTGTTGCTTGAGTCGTTCGCCGAGGAGAGCATCTGTGCCCAGGAACGACCCGACTACGAGATCGAACCACAATACGGCACCGAGACACACCAGGCCGCCTGTCACCTGCACCGGTAGCGAAACTCGGTTCTGCCTCGAGACGGTTCGGCCGAGAAGCGCCTCGGGTATCTGAGGGCAGGAGGTCGTGTCGAATGGGTGCTTCCTGGAGCGAGTTTGTATTAAATCGGTAACAGATACACGAAAAGCACCGCAACCGCGACGACCAGCGCGAGTCCAATCGCACCACGGGCGATCCACGTTCCCCACCGCTCCCGCCAGCCGACGACGCGGATCGTCGGCACTCTCTCGACCTGCCTGATGCCCGACTCGGACCGGTACGTACAGACCACCGGAATCGCATAGCGTCCCGGTGGCGCGTTCGTTCGCGTGTTGATCTCGAGGAGGTACACCGGTTCGTCGCGTCCGTTACCGCCGAGCGGTTTCCACTCGAGAGAAGCCGCGTGATCTCGACGTGCGTCCGTGACCGATCGGGGCCAGCTACCGCCATCACCCCCATCGGTGGTGGCGTCGTTCGAACCCGACGAACTGGCGGCCAGACTCCGCCGGACGACGCCCGGGTCGTCGAGGTCGATCAGGTCGGTTCCGTCGTAGAAGACGCTGAGTTCGTTCTCCCTGACCGTCCCGGTCCCCGAGACGAAGATGCCGAGATCGATCGCCTCACCGGGTGCGAGACGGTCGTCTCGAAGGAGGACGTCGAGTTCGTTCTCCTCGACTGCGGCAGTTCCCGAGACCGAGACGCCGATCTCGAGGTGCCCACCCGACTCGATCCGGGATCGCTCGAGCAGCGGGGCGATCGGAAAACCGGTTTCGGAGGCGGAGTTGGACGACGACGAATCGGCCATTGTCAACCCATTCCGGCGAACCAAATTCAGCGCTTCGGCCGTCTCGAGCGTAAATCACGTGCTCGTCGCCCTCGAGCGCTCGGTGTGTTCGCAGTGGAGCCGGGGCTACGTTCCGTGGTCCCAGCTACCCATGTACTCGCGCTGGGTGTCGGAGAGTGAGTCGAACTCGACGCCCTCGGCTGCGAGTTTGATCTCCGCGATCTCCTTGTCGAGGTCGTCGGGAACGTCGTGGACGCCGGCGTCGTACTCGTCGCCGCTCTCGACCAGTTCACGCACACAGACGGCCTGGATGCCGAAGCTCTGGTCCATCACTTCGACCGGATGGCCGAGCGAGACGGGCGCGGCGAGGTTGACGAGTCGCCCCTCGGCGATGACGTTCAGTCGGCGGCCGTCCGCCATTTCGTAGGCCTCGACGCCGTCGCGGGCCTCGTAGCGATCGACTGCGAGATCCGAAAGCGCCTCGAGGTCGATCTCGATGTCGAAGTGACCCGCGTTGGCGAGTAAGACGCCGTCTTGCATCCGCTCGAAGTGCTCCTCGACGATGACGTCGCGGTTGCCCGTCGTGGTGAGAAAGACGTCTCCGACCTCGGCGGCTTCCGACATGGGCATCACGTCGTAGCCTTCCATGTGTGCTTCCAGCGCGCGGCGGGGCTCGACCTCAGTGACGATGACGTTCGCGTTCTGGCCGGTGGCCTTGCGGGCGACGCCCTTGCCGCAGTAGCCGAAGCCGGCGACGACGACGTTCTTGCCGGCCCACGAGAGGTTCGTCGTCATCGCGATCGAGGCCAGCGAGGACTCGCCGGTGCCGTGGACGTTGTCGAAGAGGCGCTTCATGGGCGTGTCGTTGACCGCGAAGACAGGGTACTCGAGCGCCCCATCTTCGTCCATCGCGCGCAGGCGGTGGACGCCCGTGGTGGTCTCCTCGGCCCCGCCGACGATGCCGTCGATCAGTTCGGGGTAGTCCTCGTGGATCGCGGCGACGAGGTCCATCCCGTCGTCGACCGTGATCGTCGGCTCGTGGGCGATGACGGCCTCGATGGCGGCGTAGTACTCCTCGTCGTCGACGCCGCGTTTCGCGTAGCAGGTGATGTTCTCGTGGGTGTCGAGTGCCGCGCTCACGTCGTCGTGGGTCGACAGCGGGTTACAGCCGGTGACGGCCACCTCCGCGCCGCCGTCGGCGAGCGTCTCGACGAGGATGGCAGTCTTCGCCTCGACGTGCATCGCCATCGCGATGCGTTCGCCCTCGAAGGGCTGGTCGTCGACGAACTCCTCGCGGACGACCTCGAGGATCGGCATGTGTTGGGCGGCCCACTCCATCTTGCGCCGGCCCTCCTCCTGTGCGGACTCGAGGTCGTCCAGCTGATCGCTGATCGGCGGGTACGTGTCGGTCATGCCTCGACAGACGGAGACCGGAGCCAAAACGGTACCGAAGCGGATGCGGCGACGACTCGAAGACGTTTCTGTGACGCGTTAGGAAGACTGGCAAAACCCATCGACGGGGAATCGGTCGACAAACCCATCGATTGGTACGCCAGCGAAACGCCAAAATACCAGATGAGAGAGGTTGTCGAAGCATTCCACCGAAAGCGGTGTTTGCACAGAGTCGATAGGAAGAGCGAACTCGGAAATACGCCCGAAAGCGGAACGAGCGGCTACTGTTCCCACTTCTCTCTGAGCCAGCCGCCGATCCCTTCGGGAAGGTACATCAACAACAGGATGAGCAACACCCCGTAGATAATTAGTCTGATTTCGGCTATAAAGCGGAGGAACTCCGGAACGAGCACGACGATCAACCCACCGAAGATGCTACCGATCGGCGTGGTCAACCCGCCGGCGACCCCGGCAAGAATGATGTCGATCGTGCGGTGTAAGTCGAACATCGGCGGGGAGAGGTAGCCGTTGAACGGTGCAAAGAGACCTCCGGCAAGCCCACAGATGAGTCCAGCCGACGTAAACGAGAGCAAGCGGTACCGCTGTGCGTCGATCCCGATCGACTCGGCCAGGACGGGATCTTCCTTGATCGTCAGTAGCGCCCAGCCGAACTCGGAGTGAAGTAACCGGTAGAAGAAAACGACCGTCCCGATGTAGACGAGCAACAGGAGGTAGTAGTACAGGACGTCACCCGGGATCATAGCGGTCATAACCGAGGGGAACAGCGAGGGCGCGGAGAGTCCCGTACTACCACCCGTGAAGTCGGGGAACAGCTCGAGGAAGTTGACGAACAGCTCGTTGAACGCCAGGGTGATGATGCCGAGGTAGATGCCACTCGCCCGCGTGGCGGGCTTCCCCAGTAGATACGCCACCGCCCCAGTGAACGCCGTCGCGATGAGTATCGCTACGACGGGCGGAAGACCGGCCTCGGTCAGCTTGACGAACGAGTACGCACCGACGCCGAAGAACGCGCCCTGTGCGAGGATCAACTGACCCGCATACCCGATCGGGAGGATCGCAGAGAAAGCGAGCATCCCGTAGATGAAAACCAGCGTCAGGTCGAATAGGAGCGCCGAGGGGACCAAAAACGGGATCAACACTGCGATCGCAACGACGACGGCACCGACCGTCGTCCGGTGTGCCTTGATCGTGTCGAACAACCGATTGTCAACCATTCGCTCGAGCATTTCGAAGCGGCTCATGTGCTACCACCTCGCAGTCCCTCGGGTCGGAGAACCAGTACGATGAACAGAACGGCAAAGATCGCGAAGAACCGCCACCTGCTGCCGACCATCGTCGCGGTGAAGCTATCCACGAGACCGATCAACAGACTCGCGAGAATCGTTCCGAAGAAACTACCGACGCCACCGACAACGACGATCGTAAACGCGAACGCCGTCAAGGCGACGCCCGACGTCGGCGAGAGGGTGAACAACATTCCGTAGAGAACGCCCGATATACCGGTGAGGACGGCTCCGATACCGAACGTAAGCATGTAGATGCGCTCGTAGTTTACGCCGATCATCTCGGCACCGCGGCGGTCGTCAGCGACCGCGCGCATCGCCAACCCCATGTACGTGTAACGGGTGAAGATGTAGAGTCCGATGAGCATCCCCACTGCGATTGCGCCGGCAGCGGGACGAAGCAAGTTCACCGACGTGCCCGCGACGACAATGCTTCCAATGTCCGGGCCCGGTATCTGTCGAAAGCCGCCGAATATCTGACGTAAGACGTTCTCCGAGATTATCGTGATACCGAACGTCGCGAAGAACGTCAACAGGAGGAACTCATCACGGCCGTAGAACTTCGAGATCACCAATCTCTCGACTGCGACGCCCGCGACGAAGGCAAAGACGATTCCCGCGATGATACTCGGAACCAGCCCGATACCCAACCCGACCAGTCCGACGATCACGAACCCGGTTACGCTGGCAAACTCCCCCTGGGCGAAGTTCGGAACGTCGAGAACGCCGAAGATCAGCGAGAGGCCGACTGCAACCAGAGCGAGGATACTTCCGAAAATCAGCCCGTTTCCGACGATGAACACGAGCTGTTCGATCGAGAGGACCATCTCACGCACCTCCGAGATACTTTTCTATCACGTCCTCGTCGTCAAGCATCTCCGCCGCCGCACCACGGTGAACGATCGCCCCGTTCTCGAGGAGACAGCCCGAATCCGCGAGCTGTAACGCCTCCTGTGCGCGTTGTTCGACGAGAACGATCGATATTCCGTCGTCGTTGATCTCCCGTATCTTATCGAACAGTTCCGGCACTAGCTTCGGTGCGAGTCCGAGCGACGGTTCGTCGAGCATGAGAATTCGGATGTCGGTCATCAGACTTCGCCCGATGGCGAGCATCTGTGCCTCGCCACCACTGAGGGTACCCGCATGCTGGTCCTGGCGTTCCTCGAGGCGCGGAAACAGTTCGAAGACGCGCTCGATTCGTTCGTCTCGATCCTTCCCGCGTTCGGCGTACGACCCCATAACTAAATTCTCCTTTACAGACATCTCTCGGAACAAGTTTCGTTCCTCGGAAACGAGTGCTAACCCGTGACCGAGACGTTCGTGAGCCGGTATACCGGTGATCTGATCGCCGTAAAGCCGAACGGATCCGTCCGTCGGTGTGATCAGTCCCATGAGAACGCGCATCAGCGTCGTTTTGCCAGCGCCGTTCGGACCGACGATCGACAGTATTTCCCCCTCTTGTAACTCGAAAGAGAGATCTCGAAGCACCTGTGCTTCACCGTATCCGGCCGAGATCCCGTTCGCCTCGAGGACGTTACGTTCCGATGTATGCTTCTCGGAGCCCATCGTTTGCTAACACCTCCGTTGGAGTGCCGGTAAGCAGGTGCGTTCCATCGTTCATCGCGATGATCGTGTCCGAAATCGACCGGATCCGTTTCAGATCGTGTTCGATGAGCAGTACTGAAATGTCGAACTCGCTGTTGATCCGTTCGATCGTCTCACACATGTTGACTTTCTCCGTCGGCGTGAGGCCTGCCATTATCTCGTCGAGCAACAACAACGCGGGGTCGGACATCAACGCTCGGCCCACGTCAACGTGTTTCTGTTCGATCAGCTGCAGATTCTCGGCGCGGACGTCCTCGTTCTCCCGGAGGTCGAAGAGATCGAGCGTCTGCTGGTACCGTTCCTCTTCGCTGACAGCTGGATCGGGTTCGCCAAACCGGTACGCTGCCCGCAGGTTCTTTTCAACTGTCAGAGATCCAATGGGTTTCGGCGTCTGAAACGTTCGTGCAATTCCTTTCCGACAGATCCGATGTGGACTGTCCTGTGTCACGTCCTCGCCTCGAAAGCGGACCGTGCCCGAATCGGGACTGAGAACGCCGGTAATCACGTTGAACAGTGTCGTCTTCCCCGCCCCGTTTGGCCCGATAAGTCCCGTGATCTCGCCCTCCTCGACGGATCCCTCGAACTCATTGAGCGCGACGATGCCACCGAACGTCTTCGTTACATTTTCCAACGTTAGTACCTGCTTCATGGAACTCTCGTAGTTACGGCTCGACGACGTCGCTCGTATACTGGACGACGTTCCTCATCTCGTCACCATCTTGCTCCCATCTGCTAACGATCATCTGGAAGGCCTCGTTGTCCCCGTTCTCGTCGAAGCTGACGTCCCAGCCCGACGCCGATTCGTACTCGATCTCCGCGAGACCGTCCCGGACGCTCTGTGGGTCGAGCGAATCCTGCTCGTCGATCACCTGAGCCAACATGTGAACCGCGTCGTAGTTGGGGAGGCTAAGCGCGTCCATGCGAACGCCGAACTCCTCTTGCATTCGTTCGGATGCCTGTCTGGCACGCTCGTTTTCGAGGTCAACCCCCCAGTTGTACATATCGACGAGATTATCGCCGAGCGCGTCCCGGTAGGCTTCCATTCCGTACGAGTCGTGTCCGATCACGATATCGACCTCCTCGAAGATATCCTGCTCGCGCATCTGTCGGACGAGCGTCGGGCCGTTCCCGCCGGGGAACGGACAAAAGAGTGCGTCTATCTCGTCGGTGTCGATTCCCTGTAGCTCCGGGGTGAAATCGTCGGTCGCCATCGGAACGACGGCGTCGGACACCAGATCCATCCCGTAGTCGCCAGCCTCTTGTTCCATGAATTCGACTGCGGATCGCCCCATCGCGTAGTCAGCCGCGATGACACCGATCCCCGATACGTCCTCTTGCTCGAGAAACTCCGACATTCCTCGTAGCTTCTGTGTCGTGTTTCCGGTCATCCGGAACGTGTAGTCGTCGCCCGGTTCGACGATTTCCGGATCGACGGAGATGGCCGTCATGAACGGTATCTCTTCGTTCTCGGCGAAGTCGCTGAGCGCCATCGAGACGTCACTCGAGAACGTTCCCGTAATGGCTGGCACCCCCTCGTCGTTCAGATCACGTGCGACGCCGAGTGCGATCTCCGGGTTCGCTTCACCGTCCTGTTGCTCGAGTGTTATTTCCTCGTCCAGTTCTTCGTTGATCTCCGCGATTGCGACGTCCGATGCCCGGAGTCCGGCCTCGCCGTCGGTGGCGAGTGGTCCCGACTGTGGGGTCGGCATTCCGATCGTCCGCTGGTATTCGTCGTCGTCGAACCCGCCCATACAGCCGGCGATGGTACCGACGCCGGCGAGTGCTGTCGCCTGGATTACATGCCTCCTGTTAACCATTGTATTGGTACAGTCTCACCATCATCAATAAAGCTTCACCGAATCCATGAACTCATTGACCGACACAAATGTACGCCTGTGAAAACTCCTGGCACACAGGACTTGATTTCGTCACCCGTGGTCACGTCGTCAGCCACGGGTATCGAATACGTCACCTACATTGATAGTCTGCTGATCCACCGAGCGGATCTGTCACGCCGTGATCCTCGTCTAAACCGGAGATTTTATCGGTATATCGTCATTACCGATCGTTCCCGCGACACTGTCCCAGCTATTCGTCGGACCGCTCCCAGTAGGGTGGGACCCAGATGTCTTTCTCGACCATATCCTCGATTCGCTTTTCGGTCACTTCTTCCTCGTATTCGTCGTGTTTGACCGGCGTTCGATCGAGCCAGAGGTTCTTGGGGTACAGTTCGCGATCGTACACGACCTCACAGAGTTCGGTCCGGAGATCTTTCATCCAGTTCATCAGCGGCGATCGGTACCGGAACTCGCGAAGTCCCTCGATGTCGATGACGCCGGCACAGTACGACGAGCCGCCGCCGTAATCGTGTTCGGAGATCGTCTTTCCTTTGTGGTTGAGGATCATCGATCCGCCGCCGAACGTGTCGACCGGCGTCTCCGTGTCGGGGGTGAGATAGTAGGTCCCGAGATTCGGAGCGACGACGTACATGCTGTTGTCGAGAGCCCGGGCCTTGTTCTGGATCTCCCAGGCTTCGTTCGCGACGAGCGGTTCGGGACACGCGATTCGACAGACGACCTCGGCACCGTTCATAGCGAGGCCGCGGGCGTATTCGGGGTACGCTCCCTCGATAGCGAGCGAGATGCCGATCCGCCCGATGTCGGTATCGACGACCGGGAAAAACGAATCGAGGTCCTTCCCGTTTTCTTCGACCCAGTCGTCCCAGACGTCGTGGGGCGCTACCGATCGTTCGACCGGGAGCAGTGGCGTGTTCTTCCGGTGTTTGAGGATGACGTCCCCGTTCGGGTCGATGACGAACGCAGTGTTGACGAACTTGTCCTCGTACTCCGGCGATTTCTCCTTGGCCGAGGCGACGATGTAGATATCGAACTCCTTTGCGTACTCACCGAGGGTATCCGTCTCTTCGCCGGGGATGTCGATCGCGATATTCTCGCGATACTCGGTGTGATCCATATCCATTATTTCGTCGGTAAACCCCTGGAGCCCCCCCTCGGGGATTACCGCGAGTTTGACCGGGAGATCGACACCGCTCAACCACGTCGCCGCCGAGAGAGTTTCATGGATATGATCTAGATTCTTTTGGATGTCGCTTCGTTCTTCAGCGCCCCAGACAGTCGGCGAAAGGCCGACAGCCATGTATTTTTCGATCCGTGACATGCGTCCCGCTATAACTTAGCATTCGTAATATATCCCAGGGTAATATGGAATCTTTCCTATATTTCTCAGAACGATGAAATACTACCCTCGAGTAGGCACCCACTACTCAGTACCAACTCAATCGTCGTCTGGTGAGCGAACCCACACAGTAGGCGTCGATTTCGTACACCAGTGCAGGCGTGGGACGTGAAGACCGCAACGACTCCGCCTTGAGTACGTCCCAGAGCGCAGTGTTCGACGAGATCGTTGCTGATCCGCCAGCGTGGGCTTCCCGCGAGCGCCCGATCGTTCAAGCGGCCCCCATCGACGAGTTCGACGTGGCAACGTCCCACCTGACGAAGCGACGCTGCACTATGTAGGGTCGTTGTCAACTTTTACCGGACTCCGGTAAACAACGAACAGTTCTGGCCGCTGTTGAAAGTAAAGATCCACCAATGTTGACGCAGATTTATATATGATATGCACATGGAGTCATATTATGGCCCTTGATAACTCCCAGCAGACGTTCGGGCAATTCGGTGGACGATACGTTCCAGAACCGCTAGAGGATGTACTCGAGGATCTCGCCGACGAGTACGACCGTGTCAAAGACGATGACGAATTTCAAGCGGAGCTAGACGAACTACTTCGCGATTTCGCCGGACGGCCAACGCCGCTTTACCACGCATCAAGCCTGTCCGAGAAGTACGGGGCGAAAATCTACCTCAAACGAGAGGATCTGATGCATGGCGGTGCACACAAACTCAACAACGCGATCGGCCAGGCGTTGATGGCGAAACACGCGGGGAAAGAGCGGCTGATCGCCGAGACCGGTGCCGGCCAGCACGGAACGGCGACCGCGATCGTCGGCGCGCTCACAGGGATCGAAACCGAGATCTACCAGGGGAAAAAGGACGTCGAGCGTCAGCAGATGAACGCCTTCCGGATGGAGCAGATGGGGGCAACCCTCAACGAAGTGACGCGCGGCGGAGCCGGGCTCGCGGACGCGGTCGACGCAGCCCTGGAAGACCTGATCGAGAACTTCGACGACACTCACTATCTGGTCGGATCGGTCGTCGGTCCGGACCCGTGGCCACGGATGGTCCGTGACTTCCAGTCGGTACTCGGTGAGGAAGCGCGGGAACAGATCCTCGAGCAAGAGGGGACGCTACCGGACGCTGCCGTCGCCTGTGTCGGCGGCGGGTCGAACGCCATGGGGCTGTTCCACCCGTTCTACGACGACGAAGAGGTCGATTTCTACGGCGCAGAGGCGGCCGGGAAAGGTCTCGACAGCGGCCAGCACGCCGCACCGCTTTCGAGCGGAAAAGAGGAGGTGTACCAGGGAATGCGGACCCGGGTAATCGACGACGACGTCGAAGTCCACTCCGTCGCTGCCGGACTCGACTACCCCGGCGTTGGACCGGAACACGCGAACTACAGCGAAACCGGCCGATGTTCGTACCACGGTGTCGTCGACGAAGACGCACTCGAGGCCTTCCAGGATCTCTGTGAGCACGAGGGTATCGTTCCCGCCCTCGAGACGAGTCACGCCGTCGCTCTCGCAAAGCAGGTGGCCGAGGATATGGACGAGGACGACGTCCTCCTCGTGAACCTGAGCGGACGAGGCGACAAAGACGTCGAGAAGATCGCCAACGAGTATCTGGCATAGTTCAGTTATGCAATCCGATCAACCGGCAGGGGGAGAAAACCCCACAGTCACCGATCAGTTCGCGGGATCACAGGAGCAACCGCAGGTTCTGATCTGCGATCCGATCGCAGAAGCAGGGCTCGAACAACTCAGAGAGTCGTGTGCTGTCACCGTTCGGACCGACGCATCGTCGGACGAACTACACCAGGTAATCGACCAGTACGATGCGATGGTCGTTCGAAGCGGAACCGACGTCTCGGCATCGCTTATCGATGCGGCGAGGAACCTCAAGATCGTCGGACGAGCAGGTGTCGGCGTCGACAACATCGATATCGAGGCGGCAACCGACGCAGGCGTCATCGTCGCGAACGCACCCGAAGCGAACACGGTCGCAGCGGCAGAGCACGCGCTTACGCTCTTGCTGGCGAGTGCACGAAACGTTTCGCAAGCGGATAGCGACCTCTCAGAGGGAGACTGGAACAAATCGGAGTACGTCGGAACGGAGATCCGAGGAAAGACGCTCGGTGTCGTCGGGTTCGGTCGAATCGGCAGCGAAGTCGCGAGACGCGCGAACGCACTCGGCATGGACATCGTCGCGTACGATCCGTTCGTCGGCCCGGAACCCGTCGAAAGCGTCGGTGGTGAGCTCTGTTCGTTCGACGACGTCGTCGAACGAGCGGACTTCATAACGGTTCACACGCCACACACCGACGAAACCCACCATCTGCTCGGTGCGTCGGAGTTCGAAGCGATGAAAGAGACGACACACGTCGTAAACGCCTCTCGCGGTGGCGTCATCGACGAAGACGCACTGGCGGCAGCCGTCGAATCGGGCGAAATCGGCGGGGCAGCGATCGACGTATTCGAACGGGAGCCCCCCGATCCGGATAATCCCCTCGTGCAGTCAGACGACGTACTCACGACACCCCATCTCGGTGCGTCGACGACGGAAGCCCAGCGGGGGGTCGCGACGACGATCGCAGATCAGGTGCTCGCCGTGTTGAACGGCGAGATGGCGTCGACCGCACTGAACGCCCCGTCACTCGAATCCGAGCACATCCGGCCGTACGTCGATCTCTCGGAGAAACTGGGGCAGGTGCTCACCCAGATCGTCGACGAACGCGTCGAGGAACTCGAGATCGCGTACAGCGGGGAGGTCGCCGATGCAGACACTGAGCCGATCACTAGGGCCGTTCAGACCGGCTATCTGTCGCCAATCCTCGGCAGACAGGTAAACATCGTCAACGCCTCGCGGCTCATGGAGAAACGGAACGTCCAGGTCGTCGAACAGTCGACGAACGTCGACTACGATTTCACTTCCCTGATAAAAATCACGGGCCGGACCGGAAACGGCGACGAGCAGGTCGTCGCCGGGACCGTCTTCGGAGAGTCGACGCCGACGCTCGTTCGGATCGGACAGCATCGCGTCGACGTTCCCCTCGAGTCACACATGCTCCTGTTTAAAGGGAGCGACGAGCCAGGCGTTATCGGCCACGTCGGATCGATCCTCAGCCAGCACAGTATCAACATCGCCGGCATGTACAACAGCCGGGAGACGATCGGTGGTCAAGCGATCATGGTGATCGTAATCGACACGGAGCCCACACCGGAAACGTACGAGGATCTGCTAGATATCGACGAGATTCACGCCGTCGACGAAGTACAGCTGTAGCCGATCGGATCGGACGATCAAGGCTCTCACTCGAGGCGGTTTACCCTCGTGTGGTTTCCTGTCCGTCAGCGCCGACACAACCACGAGCCGTAGGGCGGGTGTGCCGGAAGATCGAGACAGCAATCCGTCTCAGCCGTCGGCCCGACCCACCAGCGCCACCGCCGCCTCCTGTGCTCGCTCGAGTACCGCCGACTCCTCGAGTGTGAGAACGTCACGGTCGCGCATGAGCACCTGCCCGTCGCAGACGGTGTGTCTGACGTCCGACGCCGCGGCCGCGTAGACGAGGTGGCTCACGAGATCGTGACGTGGCGTCAGGTGTGGCGACTCGAGGTCGATCACGGCGAGGTCGGCGGGTGCGCCCTCCTCGAGTTGGCCGGAGTCGAGTCCGAGCGCGTCGGCGCTTCCCTGCGTCATCATCCGAACGACGGTCTCGGCGGTGACCGCGGTCGCATCGTCGGCGGCGAGTTTGCCGAGCATCGCCGCGTCACGAGCCTCGTCTAACATCGAGAGGTCGTTGTTCGACGCCGCACCGTCGGTTCCCAGCCCGACGGTCACGCCCGCATCCAGGAGCTTCTGGACGGGGGCCATTCCGCTCGCTAGCTTCATGTTCGAGGCCGGGCAGTGGATCACGCTCGCGTCGGTCTCGGCTAACAACTCGATCTCGCGCTCGTCGACGTGGACGCCGTGGGCGATGAAGTCCTCGGGCTCGAGCAGCCCCTTCTCTGTGGCATACTCGAGCGGGCGGACGCCGTGTTCGTCGACGATCGGCTCGACCTCGTTTACCGTCTCGTTCGCGTGGAAGTGGATCGGGACGCCGGCCTCGCGAGCTTTGGGAACGAACTCGTCGAGGTACGCCTCGCTCACGGTCGTCAGCGAGTGGGGCTGGAACGTCGTGTTGATCCGGCCGTCCGCCCTCCCGTCGAGTTTCCGAGCGATCTCGAGGCTCTCTTCCATGTCGGCGCGTGCCCCCTCGTCGTCTTTCCCGACGGTGATCGCGGTAAAGCCGAGCAGCGCTCGAACGCCCGCTTGGTCGACGACGTCGGCGATCTCCTCGACCTCGAAGTACATGTCCGAAAACGCCGTCGTCCCTGACTTGATCATCTCGAGGACGCCGAGTTCGGCACCGATACGGATGTCCTCAGCGGTGAGTTCGGCCTCGACGGGCCAGATGTCCTCGCGGAGCCAGGAATCGAGGGGTTTGTCGTCGGCGTGTCCTCGCAAGAGCGTCATCGCGACGTGAGAGTGGCCGTTGACGAATCCGGGCGTCACGAGCGCGTTCGACGCGTCGAGGGTCTCCTCGCCGGAGAGGTCGTCCCCGATCGCGACGATCTCGCCGGTATCCTGGTCGACAAGCACGTCGGCACGCGTTACTGTCGCGTCCGGGCCCAACACCCGTCCGCCGGTGATCGAGAGCGTCGTCATCGCGTAGCCGTTCTCGAGCGGGAAGCCTTATACTGTCGGTCGACTGTCGACGGATCGTCAGAGCGGGCGGTGACGGCCGAAGTAGAGCGACCAGTCTTCAAATAGTTCTGTCCGACGGTATAATAGGTCTCCCCACGGAACACGGCTGTATGCCGAACGAGGAAGAAGCCGCCGACGCCTTCGGCGTCCTCGCGGACCCGACGCGCATCGCGATCCTCCGGGCGTTCGCGGAGGCGCTCGATCGGGTCGAACTCGGCACCGACGAACCGATGCCGGTGCTCTCCTTTTCCGACGTCTACGAGCGAGTCGACATCGACTCGACGTCACAGCTGTCCTACCACCTAGAGAAACTCGACGGGACGTACCTCCGCCACACCGAGGAGGGGTGGCAGTTCACGTTCGCGGGCGAATCCATCGTCCGACTCTTCCTGTCGGGGGCGTACGCCGGGGACGTAGCGTTCGAGCCGGTCGACGTCGACGGGCAGTGTCCGTTCTGTGACGCCGATGCGCTCAGGGTGACCGTCGACGACCTCGCCTTGCTTCGCGAGTGTGGCGACTGTGGCCGGCGGATGGACGGGATGCAGGTGACGCCGGCACAGATCCGAGACCGCGATCCGGAGTCGTTGTTGGCGAGTGCGAACGCGAGCAGAATGGCGCTGTTCTGGCAGTTTCGCGAGAACGTCTGTGACGAGTGTGGCGGGGCCGTCGACCTGGAGTTTCAGGACAGATCTGACGACAGCGTCCTCGAGTGGTCCGTCCGCGGGCGCTGTCGCCAGTGCTGGCGGGTCGTCCACGGACCGCCGTCGATCTGGCTCGCGACTCACCCCGCGTCGATGGGATTTCACTGGGACAACGGGGTCGACGTCCGAACGCTCGAATTCCGCGACCTGATGGGACGACTCGAGTCCGGCGACTGGCAGAGCGAGCGCGTTGGGGAAGGCGAGTACGAGATAACGTACCGCGTCGACGAGGCGGAGCTCCGACTCACGGCCGACGACGACCTGTCGGTGCTCCGGGCCGAACGCGTCCGACGCGATTCGGTGCCCGACGCCTGATCGTATCACGTTCCCGACTCAACGATCGTTGAGCGATCACCGGTGGATCGGTCGGTGGATCGGACGTCGCCGTCGAACTCCGCCGAAACTACTCAACGATCGTTTTGAACGCGACCGAACACGTGTCTATTCTTTGATAACACTTACGTGCTCGTCCGGCGGAGGTCGCCACGATTGCACATGCCGGTGACGACCGAACGTCGACCAAATGTATCGAGACGGGGACAACTGGCGGCTGCTGGTGGCGTCCCGGGCCTGCACTACAGGGTCGGACCCAGTGGCATAGGTCGGTTCGACCCGACAGTCGACGCCTGGGAGGGTACTTGGATCTGTAACCAGGACCGGCGGCGATCACGGGAGGTGGTGGACGGTGAGTGAATACTCGGACGAAACGGCGGGAAGCGGCGGGGAGTTCGCCACCTCGAGACTCCTCGGTCGGTGGCTCGTCCTGCTCGTGACGCCGGTGGCCCTCGGCGCTGTGTTGTGGATCCACCCCCACGGCGGCGAAAACATGTACGAGTCGCTCGCGCCAGTGGCCGACACCTGGTATTACATCCACGTCGTGTTGTTGCCCCTGTTCGGACTGCTCGGTATCAGCCTCTACGTCCTGCTGAACGGATACAGCGGGCCAGTTGCGACGATCGGCCGGATCGGTGCCGCGATCTATCTCGTATTCTACCTCGGGTTCGAAGCGATCGCCGGAATCGCGACCGGGATTCTGATCAGGGAGACACAGACGCTCCCGGCCGAACAACAGGACGGCGTCGCGACGGCCGTCGACGCGATGGTCACCGATCCGATCGTCGGCGGCGCGGCCCTGATCGGCACCGCCGGGTCGCTCGTCGCGGTCGTCGCGATCGGCATCTGTTACCGGCGTTCCGGCGCACCGCTCGTTCCCCTGTTCGGTCTCGTCGGCGTCCCCATCACGGCCGTCGCACACGGGGGCGGGATCGCCGACGTCTTCGGGATGGCGCTGTTTCTGGCGAGCGTCGTCTGGCTCGAGTTCGGCTGGCGACGGATCGACGAACGGCCGACGCCGCAGGCGGCGTGAGTTTCGGAGCGAATCAGGTAATTCCGTCTGCTCGAGTCGGATACCGTCGAGAGCGCGGAGCTACCGGAACATCCAGGAAACGAACTCGCCCGTACAGATCGTCGAACTGCTGGGGCCGGAATCTTCCGAAAAGCTGATCGTGTGATCCTGTCCGCGGCTGGTACAGGACTTCGTCAGCGTCCAGGCGTGGGTCCTGTCTTCGCCCTCCTCGATGATGTAGATCGTCTGGTCGCCGTGTTCCCAGCCGTCGACGGTCGTCGTAACGTTCTCGCCGGGCTCGACGGTGACCTCGTGGCTGTTGACGCCGTCGTCGACGAGCGTTACGTTCCGGTCGTAGTTCGGCCAGACGAGATCCGCGAAACTCACCAGCCGTTGGTCGCCGTCTTCGGTCGTCACCTCGAAGTTGAGATAGCCCGCCTCGTCCATGTCCTCGACGGTGTAGGCGGTGACGTGGTACTCGACGTCGTCTTCGTTCTCGATCGTCAGGATCGGTTCGGGCGTCCCCGTCGCGGCACCGATTCCGATCACCACTGCGAAGAGGGCGACGACGCTCAGGAGGGCGATGAGGCGGCGGCTGACCATACGACCGATTGGTCGGTCACCGATAAAAGCGCATTCGTTCCGGCTGGGAGACACGAACCGGGTTTGGGCCGGCCTCGAGACCGATCGTCCAACTCGGCTCCCACGCATCAGAGTGGTTCCCCCGACGCGGCGGAACCGATCGGTAGACTAACGTGTGCGTGAGCGACACGTTCAACCGAGAGCCGATGCCCTCCACCAGACGACAGCTTCTCGCTGGCGCGGGAGTCGCCCTCGTCGGCGGCGTTGGAGCCGCGAGCGCCACTCTGGAGAGCACCGACGGCGAGCACTCCGCCGCGGAGACGGAATCTGCCACGGCCGCCCTCGAGTGGCCGATGTACCAGTACGACCCCGCGGGAACCGGCTACAATCCCGACGCGTCGGGGCCGACCGACGGCGTCAGCGTCGCCTGGAGCCACGAGTCGACGGAGTGGTTCCGCGGGGCCGCACCGCCGATCCGGCTCGGAGACACCCTCTACGCCGTCGGCGAGGGCCTGCTCGCCCTCGAGGCCGATACCGGCGAGCGTCGGTTCGCCCATCGCGGTCCCTACACCTCGAGTCCGGCGCGCGTCGACCCGTCGGTCTACCGGACGCCCACGCTCGCCGTGACGTCGACGGCCGGCATCTTCGGCCTCGGTACCGGCGGGATCCAGCTTCCAGGACTCGGACGCTGGCTCGACGGCAGGCGGTGGGACGGACCCGGCCACGGCACCCGGCCGGCGTCGATCGAGCACAGACCCTCGGTCGACCCCGTCGCAGTCGACGGAACGATCTACGCGCCGGTAGCCGGCACGAACGATCTGGTCGCGCTGAACGCCAACGACGGGACGGAGCGCTGGCGCGTCACCCACAGGGAAGACACCGTCTACAGCGTCTCCTACAGCCGCCCCGCGATCCGCGGTGATACTCTCTACGTCGCCAACTGGCCCCACCAGGTGACCGCGTACGACCGCGAGGACGGGACGGTGCGCTGGCAACGCGAACGCGACGACCAGATGCAACTGTGCTCGGTCCCGACCGACGAGGGCGTCGTCGTCACCTCCCGCAACGGCGTTGCGCTCCTCGACCTCGAGGACGGAGAGACGATCTGGTACCGCGACCTCGAGGGGAACGCGGTCGGGGGGACGGCGGCCGTCGCCGACGGAACGATCTACGCGAGCGACGGCCGCGAGACGTTCTACGCGCTGTCTCTCGAGACGGGCGAGGAACTGTGGTCGGCGCCGTTCGAGCGAGAAACCGAACCCGTCGTCGCCGACGGAATGGTGTACGCCGTCGAGATGGATCGCACGCTGGTCGGCTTCGACGCGACGACGGGCGACGAGCGCATTCGCTTCGAACCCTCACAGGTACCACTGTCGCCTCCGATCGTCGGCGACGGGACCCTCTACGCGGTCAACAGACGTCGGATTATCGCGCTCGAAGACGAGTAACCCTTATTCCATCCAGTCGGAGCCCTCATACGGTCTGCTGTCCGTCAGTACCGCCGAACCGGGACCCGTCTTCCGGGTGCGTCGGTAGACAGGTACAGCAATCCGTATCACACAGACTCGACGTCGTTCTCGAGGACCGATACTGGAACGGAGCGTCCAAAGCGCGCTCACGACGTCTTATTCTGATTCGTTAGCAGTAGATATAAGTCGATATAGGACAGAATTTAGGGCGAAAGCCACTCACTACGCGTCGCGAGGGGCACGCGCCGAAATGCCCCGGTGAAAGCGAACCCGAGACGCGGCGCCCAAATCCCCATCGCGGGATTTGCAAGCATGATTTCGTGTATTCTACCGGGAGACAAACGTCCCGCACGACCGGCGCATCGTACCCCTCGAGCGTCGACGCCGCCGGAACTCGACGTAGCGACAGCTGGACACGCAACCGACGGCGGCCGGCGTCACGATCACGTCCGTCCGCGGGGGAACAGATGAGCGACGGCGTCAGGAGATCGGTGGTCGAAGATCGACCCGACCCCGAGGAGAGGTCGCTCTCTCCGTGTCCCGTCTGTGGAACACCCATCGTCCGGCGAACGATCGTCGGCCCGACCGAGGCCGTCGCGGATCCCTGTGGCTGTCGCGTCGCCCCCAAACTCCCCGACTCGAGGTCGGAGTCGTCGGATCCGGAATAAGCGCCGACTCGGGTGGTGTGCCAGGATCGCCGGCCCAACTTCCGTTCGGACGCCTATCGGCCGGTTCCGACGAGTGGTTCGTCCGACGTCGGTCGCACCCAGGGGCCAGCACGCAGGCGGATACGGTCGGATTTCTGTTCATTATCACCGTCTCGGCTCGCATCGCCAGTAGCCGGATCGCTCGACGGCGGCGTACCCGTTCGCCTCGAGTACCCCCTTCGTTTCCCCTGGAACGTCGCCATCGATCGCCGCGTCGTGGGTCTCGACGAACAGGACTGGACGGAAGCGCTCGAGGACGCCTCGAGCGCCGCGGAGGACTGCAGGGGCCGTTCCCTCGACGTCGATTTTGATCGCGTCCGGCACGGGACAGTCCGGCGTCTCGAGGTCGACGTGTTCCTCCGGGGCCGTCCCGGAGCCGAGGACCAGCGTGTCGAGCGTCCGGGTCGGGACTCGTCGCACGTCGATCACCGATCCGCCCCAGCGGGTCGCACTCGCCCGGTCGAACGCCGAGAGTTCGGGGTTCGATGAGCGATAGAACGGGCGGTCGCCGTCCTCGTTGCCGATCCCGATCGGGTAGACGTCGATCCGGTCCTCGAGAGAGTTTAGGCGAACGTTTGCCCGGAGGCGAGCGACGACGGGCGGGGACGGTTCGAACGCGACCACCCGTCGGTCCGGCGTTCCACTCGCGAGCGCGAGCGCGTAGATTCCGACGTGTGCACCGACGTCGAAGACGACCGCGTCGGGGCCGCAGACATCGTCTAGCTCGGCGAGCATCTCGTCCGTTCCGTGGCGGTTGATCGGCTCGAGACAGCGAACGCTCCCGGCTGGCGTCCGGTTTCGTCTCGAGATCAGCCGGCGTTCGTAGTTCACGGCCGCGATTCGGTGGTATACCCGCCTCCCGAGGCACTCGGCGGCGGTACGCGTCCGTCGAATCGTCTCGATCACGCCGTCGGTCACGGTCGTTCCGTGCCACGACGTGGCTGCAGTTGTACGTTCGGCCGCGCCGCGACGCCCGAGAACGGGACCAACGACTACGGCGTCGGGCGACGTCACCTCGAGTGATGACTGCCCGAGCCGTCGAATGGATCGTCGACGCCGCGATCGCGGACGACGAACGCGGCCGTCGCAGCTGCCCCGGCAGTGTCGAAACGCCCTTGGCCGGTGGCGATCACGAGCGCTCGAGGCGTCGTCGAGTACCGCATCCGACCGAGGCGAGGAACAGTCGGCGGATTTATCCTCCGGATCGTCGAACGGACGTACATGAACGGCGCCGGAGACGATACTGACGGCGACGAGAGGGAAGCGGGCGGCCGTGGCGGCTTCGACGACGACCGCTCCGAGGCGGAAACCGAATGGGACACGGAACACGCCACTCGAGACGGCGAACGGGACGAGAGACGACGGATCACGGTCGATCTCGCCGATTCGAACGCCGACACAGATGCCGAGCCCACCTCGAGTCCGCCGCCATCGACGCCGGATCCGGACGACCGCGATCCGGACAGCGGGCCGGACCCAGGGCCGAACGCGGTGAGAAACTGGGCCGTGCTCCTGCTTGGACTGGCTGTCGTCTCGTTCGTCACGGCCGCGGTGACCGTCTCGACGGGCGATGACGTTCTCCCGGTGATCGGTGCGATCGTCGTCGGCGTCACGTTCGCCGCGATCGCGGTCGTCTCCGTCCAGCGCGCCCCCTGGCTGCTCGAGTGGCTCGACGCGGCCTGGATCGAACACCGCCGATACGTCTGGTTCTCGACGGGGCTGTTCGCGTTCGGAATCGTCCTCGGTTTCCTGCTCTTGCTCGCGGGGGTCAATCTGTTCGAACTCGTCCTCGAACTGCTCGAAGAGGAACTGTTTCCGGAACTCGAGGACGAGGAGTTCGAGTTGACGGCGAGCTTTTTCATCGTGAACAACAGCCAGCCGTTCTTGCTGTCGATCGTCGGCGCGCTCTCGGTGGGCGTGCTCACTGCAGCCATCATGCTGTTCAACGGAATCATCGTCGGGAACGTCGTCGGCGCGCTCGTCGGCGAGACCGGTATTGATTACGTCATCGTGGGGCTCGTCCCACACGGCGTCTTCGAACTCGCTGCGCTGTTTATCGCGGCCGGCGTCGGGTTCCGTCTGCTCTATCGGTTCGCCGAACGGATCATCGGCTATCGCGACGCCTTCCTGACGAAGCCGTACCTGCTTCGGACGACCGCGTTGGTCGTCTTCGCCTGGCTCATGCTCGTCCTCGCGGCGTTCGTCGAAGCCTACATCACCCCCGAACTGCTCGAGATGCTGTTCGCCGAACGGCTCGAGGGTCTCGAGGACGACGCACAGACTCCGTGAGCGGCGTCCCACTCCGTCCCTCGTACGGACCGCTGTACCGATCTGCCGATGCGACCGCAGAGCGGGTCGCGGTCCCAGCAAAACTGACGGACGAGAGACCGTATCGATAGGCAATGGCGTCGACCGCCGCGTTGAATACCGTTCGCGTTCGAGCACCCGTATGCGACTGTTCGTCAGCGTCGACCTCCCGGACGACCTCGCGGAACCGGTCGCCGACCTCCAGGCCGAGTTCGCGGACGCGTCGGGGCTGAATTTCGTCGACCCCGAACAGGCCCACGTCACGCTGAAATTCCTCGGCGAGGTCGACGAGGATCGGCTTCCGGCACTCACCGACGAACTCGAGAAAGCCGTCGACGACAGCGGCGTCGACCCCTTTACCGTCCGCTACGGCGGGCTGGGCGTCTTTCCGAGTCTCGAGTACATCAGCGTCGTCTGGCTCGGCGTCGACTCCGGCGGCGAGGGGCTCACGAGGCTCCACGAGTCGATCGAGGATCGGACGACGGCGATGGGGTTCGATCCGGAGGACCACGAGTTTACCCCCCACGTCACGCTCGCGCGGATGGAACACGCCGGCGGGAAAGAGCTGGTCCAGGACGTCGTCCGAGCGTCGGAGGACGCGGACGGCGAGGAGTTCGCGGTCGGCAAGACGCGGGTAGAGGAGGTTCGACTGACCGAGAGCACCCTCACGAACGACGGCCCGGTGTACTCGACGGTGGAGTCGATCCCGCTCGAGTAACGGTGGCTACTCGGAAGCCGCCGGGCGTGGCGTTCAATGGACAAGATTTTAAGCCAGCGTGGGCTACCTGTGGCTACTATGGGTAAGAAATCGAAGGGCAAGAAAAAGCGTCTTGCCAAACTCGAGAATCAGAACAGCCGCGTTCCGGTCTGGGTCATGATGAAAACGGACATGAACGTCACCCGAAACCCGAAGCGACGCAACTGGCGGCGCAACGACACTGACGAGTAACGATGAGTGCAAGTGATTTCGAGGAACGAGTCGTTACCGTTCCACTGCGCGACGTCAAGAAGGGACCGAACCACGAGGCCGCCGACTACGCGATGCGTCTGATCCGCGAACACCTCGCAAAGCAGTTCGCGGTCGACGAGGACGCGATCCGTCTCGACCCCTCGATCAACGAGGAAGTCTGGTCGCAGGGCCGGTCGAACCCGCCACGGAAGCTCCGCGTTCGCGCGGCTCGCTTCGACGAGGCGGGTGAGGCCGTCGTCGAGGCCGAGGTCGCCGAGTAAACTTGCAGCGTCTCGCCTTCGCCGGGTCGGCGTACGTCGGCGTCTTCGCCCGCGCGACCGACTCGTGCGTACTCGTTCGACACGACGTCGACGACGACATCGCCGAAACCCTCTCCGAGGAACTCGAGGTGCCCACGATCCGCACGACGATCGGCGGCTCCTCGACCGTCGGTGCCCTTGCGACGGGTAACGAGAACGGCCTGCTCGTCAGTTCGCGCGTTCTCGAGTACGAGCGCGAACGGTTAGCGGATGAACTCGACGTGCCCGTCGCCGAACTGCCGGGAAAAATCAACGCCGCCGGTAACGTCGTCCTCGCGAACGACTACGGCGCGTACGTCCACCCCGACCTCCCTCGAGAGACGCTCAAAATCGTCGAGGACACCCTCGGCGTACCCGTCGAGCGTGGCGACCTCGCCGGCGTGCGGACGGTCGGCACCGCCGCCGTCGCGACGAACTCGGGCGTGCTCTGTCACCCGAAGGCGACCGACGAGGAACTCGATTACCTCGAGGAGGCACTCGACGTCCGGGCGGACGTCGGCACCGTCAACTACGGCGCGCCCCTCGTCGGATCGGGGCTGGTCGCCAACGAATCCGGCTACGTCGTCGGCGAGGATACCACCGGACCGGAGCTGGGCCGGATCGAAGACGCGCTTGGCTATCTCGAGTAACTACTCGAGCATCGATTCTCCGTTTTCACTGCCGTACGGGCTGATTCACCGGCTCACTCGTCCGACAGCTCCCGACGATACTTCTATTCGGCCGTCGTAACTCAAAACTGAGTTTGATTCTTCTGAACATATTTACATTATGGCCCCGAATCAGTTCTGATGGCAGTACTCTCCGCGTTCCGCGACGGTGTATCGGTCCTCCAGCGAAATCCAGTGATCCTCGCCGTCGGGTTGGCGATGATGGCGATCAGTCAGGCGTCGTCGCTCGGTGATTTCACTGACTCGTTCGCGCTGATCGCCCTCTTCAGTCTGGTCGGGTTCGGAATCTGGCTTTTCGTCTGGCCGTTTTTCCTCGCCGGCATCCTCGGGATGGCCCTCGAGGGACTCGAGGGGGCAACGACGCTCGATCGGTTCCTCGAGGTCGGAAAGCAACGGTACGTCTCGATGCTCGGAGCACAGCTTCTGTTCATCGGGCTGATGATCGCCCTGTTTATCGCCGCGTTCTTCGTGTCCGCTATCGCGACGATCGCGTTCGGGATCGGGTTCGCCGCCATGGAGTTCGACGCCGGGGCGGGGCTCCCGGTCGGAATCGGGATCTTCGCGCTCGTCGGGCTCGCGGTCTTTCTGGTGTTTTTCGTCGTCTTCATGTTCCTGCAGTTTTTCGACGCGGCGATCGTCGTCGAGGGTGAGCGCGCGTTCGACTCGTTCGGCCGGAGCATCGGCGTCGTCCGGTCGAACCTGCTGAGCGTCGTCGGCTACACCCTCCTCTGGGGAACGGTGAACGTCGCGATGTTCACGCCGGTGTACGTAACCGAGTTCGCGGTGGCCCAACCGGGACTCCAACTCGAGGTGAGCGAGACGGTCCTTCGGGCGGGGGCGATCGGCCTCACCGTCGTCGTCGGCGGACTGGTACAGGCGTATCTCTACAGCGTCCACGCCGCCTACTACACGCGATTGCTTCCCGAGCCCGCTCCACAGGAGCGGGCAGACGACGGAGCTCGGTTGTAGCCTCGAGTCACGCTGGCCAGTCGCTGAGGTCGTCGAGAACCAACCCTCGACGGCGACCGCCCTACACCCCGAGAAACCGGAGGAAGAGGCCGACGAGGACGAGGACCACCCCGATCGTCGACCCGACCAGCGGCGGCAGGACCGGAATCGGAATGACGATCAGGAGGATGCCGACGGCGATGACTTTCGTGGACGTTCTCACGCTCGATCTCTCCACGTCCACGGATAAAACGCCGCGGGGTGGGCGAGCGACCGTCGGGACAGACGACGACTCGAGTCGCCATCGAACACTCGATTCCGGCCGACTCGAGGGAATCGAAATTCTGGCGGACACCAGAACACAGTGGCGACGGCCGCGGCGAGGCACAGTCCTTAAGCAGTTCTCACCGCTATTGGGAGTCGATGCACGTCATCGGAACGGTGGGTCTGCCCGGAAGCGGGAAGGGCGAGGCCGCCACCGTCGCACGCGAGGAGGGAATCCCGGTGGTGACGATGGGCGACGTCGTCCGCCAGGAGACCGCGGATCGCGGGCTCGATCCCGCGAAAGACCACGGCACCGTCGCACAGGCGCTTCGCGAGGAGAACGGCCCGGCGGCGATCGCCGAGCGGTCGCTTCCGATGATCGAAGATCGCCTCGAGCGCCACGAGGCGGTGCTGGTCGACGGCATTCGCTCGGACGTCGAGGTCGACGCCTTCGAAGAGCGCTTCGAGGAGGCCTTCACACTCGTCAGCATCGAGGCCCCCTTCGACGTTCGCCGAGAGCGTATCGATACACGGGGGCGGGACGCCGGTGAAGCCGACGGTGGCGAGGGACTGGCCGCCCGCGACGAGCGCGAGCGTGGCTTCGGGATGGACGACGCGATGGATCGCGCGGATGTCGTCGTCGAGAACACCGACACGCTCGAGGCGTTTCACGAGCGGATTCGGTCGATCATTCGCGAAGGGGCAATGAACGACGCCGACGACGAACCCACGGAGGTGCGCCGGCCGTGACGGACGTCTACCGCGTCGACGTCGAGATCACCGCGCCCGTCTACGACACGGAGGTCACAAGCCGCGTCGCCGACGCGATCACGAATATCTTCCCGAACGCCGAACTCGAGGAGAGCTTCGGCGAGATCAGGGCAGAAACCCACTCGATGGATCACTTCTCCGATCTGCTCCACCGCCAGGAGATCCTCGACACCGCCCGCGGTGAGTTCTTCTCGAATCGCGATGGGAACGTCTTCTCGTTCGCGTTGAAAAAACAGGCGGCCTTCGAGGATCGCGTCAACTTCTCGGTCGGCGAACCCGACGAACTCGGCGAGATCAGCGTTCGCGTCCGCGTCGAGGAGCCGACGCTCGAGGAGTACGTCGACCACGTCGCGCCGCCGACCGAGGACGGACGCCCGCTCGAGGGATGAGGGCGGCGGTATCGTCGATTACGCCGTTTCGTACGGTCTACTGTGATGGGGGACCAGTAACCACTCACCCAGTAACGAGGGTGGGGGCCGACAGCGTTTGTTCGCCGGGGGGAGAATCAAACACATGAGCGGCGACGAACGGGATCCTGGTCGTGACCGAGCCCACGGCGAGTACCAGGACCTGATCGACGCGATGAACGACACGGCGTGGGTTCTCGCTCCCGATGGACGAATCGAAGCCGTAAACGAGTCGGCCGTCCAGACGCTCGGATACTCACGAGAGACGTTGCTCTCGATGCAGATTCACGAGATCGACGACGGACTGGAGCCAGACGAGATCACGGAACTCATCGAGAACATGCCCACTGACGGGCACCAGGTGTTCGAGACCGTCCACGAAGCCAACGACGGGACGACCATCCCCGTCGAAATCAGTTCGAGTCTCGTCTCCTACCACGGTGAGACGCGTATCTTGAGTATCGCTCGAGACATCACCGAACGCAAGCGGTACGAGGAGGAGTTGGAACGACAACGGGACGATCTCGAACTGCTCAACGAAGTCCTCCGTCACGACATTCGAAACGATCTCGCGGTTATCGGCGGTGCCGCGGAGTCGCTTCGAGAACAGCTCGGCGACGAGTCGAATCCGGATCTGACGACGATACAGGAAAAGGCCGGACACGCGATCGGCCTCACGACGACTGCGCGTGATCTGGCGAGGGTGATGCTCCAAACCGAGGTCGACGATCAACGCGTTCCCCTCGCACGAACGATCGTCCAGCAAGTAGCGGAGACTCGTTCGGGATATCCGGACGCAGACGTGACGATCGAAGGAGAGCTTCCGGCGGTACAGGTCAATGCCGACGAGTTGCTGGAGGCCGTGTTTCGAAATCTCTTACAGAATGCGATCCAGCACAACGACACGGACACGCCGAACGTGACCGTGCGCGCGGAAACGCTCGAGGATCGAGTGGCGGTCCGGATCGCGGACAACGGACCAGGGGTACCGGACTCCCAGAAGTCGGCGATTTTCGGGAGGGGCGAGAAAGGGCTTGCAAGCGCCGGGAGCGGAATCGGATTGTACCTCGTGCAGACGCTGGTGGACCGCTACGGTGGCACGGTTCGGATCGAAGACAACGATCCCGACGGGTCGGTTTTCGTCGTCGAGTTACCAATCACCGGATAACGCAGGCTCGAGGAGGCGTCGTCCGGAGCCACCTGAGACGGTTCACTGCCCGCTAGGTCCGACACACGCACGACCCTGGGGCGGGTGCGCCGGCAGGTCGGGACAACGAGACGTGACCGTCGAAAGAAAACTGGCCCGACGGTCAGAACGGGCCCATTCCGCCCATACCGCCGCCACCGCCGCCTTGCTGTTGCATCTGTTGCATCATCCGCTGCATCTCCTGGTCCGAGCCCATTCCCTGGAACTGCTTGATGGTCCGTTCCATCATCTTGTACTGCTGGAGGAGTTCCCGGACCTCGTCCTCGCTGGTGCCCGATCCGCGGGCGATGCGTTCGATCTGGCTCGCACCGATGGCCTTGGGGTACTCCTTTTCGGCGTCGGTCATCGAGTCCATGATGACGCTGAACGTGTGCATCCGCTCCTGGGTGACGTCCATCGCGTCGTCGGGAAGCTGGTCTTTGATCCCGCCGCCGAAACCGGGGATCATGTCCATCACCTGATCCAGCGGCCCCATGTTGTTCATCGCCTCCATCTGTTTTTGCATGTCGTTTAAGGTGAACTGGCCCTGGAGCATGTCCTCGGGGTCCCAGTCTTCCTCTTCGATGTCGGTCTCGGCCATCGCACGCTCGACGCGTTCGGCGAGTTGACCGAGGTCGCCCATACCGAGCAGCCGGGAGATGAAGCCGTCGGGTTCGAAGCGCTCGACGTCCTGGACCTCCTCGCCGGTCCCGAGGAACGCGATCGAGGAGTCGGTCTGGTCGACGGCCGTCAGCGCACCACCACCTTTCGCCGTCCCGTCTAACTTCGTGATGACGACGCCGTCGATGCCGATCGACTCGTCGAACTGCTGGGCCTGCTCCTTTGCACCCTGTCCGATCGCGGCGTCGAGTACGAGCAGGGAGGTGTCGGGGTCGGCGACGCCTTCGATCTGTTCGATCTCGTCGATCAAGTCGTCTTCCAGCGCGTGACGGCCGGCCGTGTCCACGATGTGGACGTCGGCCTCGCTGGTCTCCTCGAGTCCCTTCCGAGCGATTTCGACGGGATCTTCGCTGTCCGGGTTGCCGTAGTAGTCGACCTCAGCGCGGCCAGCCATCTCTTGGGCCTGCTCGTAGGCACCGGGACGGAACGTGTCGGTCTGGATGACCGCCGGGCGCAGGCCCTTCGTCGAGAACCACCAAGCCATCTTCGCGGCGGAGGTGGTCTTCCCGGATCCCTGGAGGCCTGCAAGGAGGATCGTCTGCTCTTCGAGTGGTAACTCCGTCGACTCACCGATGAGGTCGACCAGTTCCTCGTAGACGATCCGGAGGACGAAATCGCGCGCCGGCGTTCCGGCGGGCGGTTCCTCCTCGAGCGACCGCGCTTCGATGTTGTCCGAGAGCTCCATCACGAGCGAGACGTCGACGTCGGCCGACAGCAAGGAGCGCTGGATCTCCTTGACGATCTCCTCGATGTCCTCCTCGCTCAGTCGTGACTTCCCGCGGAGTTTGTCGAGGGTGCCCCGCAGAGAGCTTCCGAGATCGTCGAGTACCATTTGCTACCCGTAGGAGGCGACATCGTTAAAGGCTTTTTCTCGGGCGGGACGCTGACAGATGGTGGTCGCGTTCGTTCGGCTCCCACGCCGGCAGGGCCGCTGTCGGTGGATATTCATCCCGGCGACGAGAAAGAAGTCGTATGACCGCAGACTCCAACGCGGACGTCGATCCCGACGCGTACGACGCGCTCGCCGACGCCGAGGTTACGATGCGCCGGAACGATCACGGACTCCACATCGCCGACGACGAGGTGACAGGCGTCTCGAGCCAGGGCCAGACGCCCGAGGAGGCGCTTTCGAATCTCGCCGCGGCAGTCGAATCCTACCTGGAAGCGACCGACGACGATCCGGGCGACGACTGGCTCTAAGAGCCGTTCTGGCAACGAACCGGTTCGATCGATCTGCCGTCCGTTCGGACGGTTTGCTGTCCCGATGTCCCGGCGAAACCGCAACCCGGATAGCAGTTGCGCCGGAAAAAACGTACAGCAGACCGTATCAATCAGCCACCAGAGTGGTTATACCGCCTTGAGACACACAGCAACCATGACCGTCCAGCGTGATCGCGTCGAAACCGTGTTGCGGGCGATCGTCCACGAACTCAGAGTCGAGCGAGTCACCTTCATGGCCGGGAGCATCGCCTACAACGCCTTTCTCTCGCTGTTACCGCTCCTCCTATTGTTGCTCGCGGTCATCGGCTCCGTGGGGAACCAGAGTCTCGAGGATGGACTGGTCTCGATCACTCGAGCGGCGTTGACTCCCGGTGCGGCGGACGTACTCGTCGCGGAACTCCAGACGACGCCGCCCGCCGCCTCGACGCTGGGTATCGTCGCTCTCGTCTGGGGAGCGTTGCGGATATTCAGAAGTCTCGACATGGCCTTCTCGGACATCTACGAGTCCCAGGCACGGAACACGTTGCTCAACCAGGTACACGACGCGGTCGTCGTGTTGATCTCGGTGACGGCGGTCGTCGCCGCCGTCGTCGCCATCGAATCCGTCGCACCCGGTGGGTTCGGCCGCTCCGGTGGCCCCGTGGGCTGGCTCGGACAGCGGCTCTTCCTCGTCGTCGCCGTCGGCGTCGCGCTGGTCCCGATGTACTACCTGTTTCCCGACGAGGAGGATATGGCACTCATCGAGGCGCTTCCGGGCGTCGCCATCACCGCCGTCGGACTCGTCGCCGCGGAGTCGCTGTTTCAACTGTACGTCCAGTACAGTTCGGCGAGCGCCCAGAACAGCCTGCTCGCCGGGATCATCGTCCTGATGACGTGGCTGTACGTCAGCGGACTTCTCATCCTCGTCGGCGCAGCCGTCAACGCCGTGCTCTCGAACCGAAGCGAGGACGTCTCGATCCGCCCCGTCCTGGGCGGCATCCCGCTCGAGGAAGACGTTGCGGAACCGACGACCAGCGGCGAACCCGCCGATCCAATCCGGGCGATCGACGACCTTCGCGAGCGCCTCCCAACGGCAACCGACGTCGAAGTCGTCGTCGATGGGGAGTCCGTGCGGATCTCCCCGCCGGATCGGATCGATACCGACCGACGGAAGACGGTGATTCCGTTCGTCGACGACACCGTCAGTATCGGTCTGCACTGGAACGTGCGGGACAGTGAATCCGATCCAGAGGCCGCCGATCGACGGAAGTGAAATAAAGGAAATAGACACGTTAGTAGTACAAAGTGTTTATTTGGTACGCATTAAACGCCTAGACGTCCCCTCCATGAATTTCGACCTTGACGGCGGCAAGCTGTTGTACGCGCTGGGCGTCGTCTTCGCGCTCGTCGCGCTCCTGTATTTCGTCCAGGACGTGGTGTTCGGGCTCTCGATTACGGTACGAGCCGTCCTGCTGTTTGCCCTGTTCGCCGGCTTCTTCGTCGGCGGCGTTGCCATCGACCGAGGTGCCCTCGACGTGGTGTCGTTCGCGCTCGCGGCGATCAGCTACGCGGTGTTCATCGGGTACGTCGTCAGCCGGTACGACCCCGGCGAGACGGGAATCTTCCTGGCGCTTACCGCCTCGGCGGCGCTGTTCGTCGGACTGGGCTACGCCGTCCGCGAACGCGGGATTTCGGTCAGCGTTCGTACCGCCGGCATCGTCGTCGTCGCGTTGCTCTGTCTCAGTCTCGTCCTCGTCGGCGCTGACGTCCTCGGCGGCGGCGTCACCTACGAAACCAGCCTCGAGGAGTCCGTCACCGTAACTGCCCCCGAGGACGTCTCGACGGACCGGGACGGAACCCCTGTGGAGGTCTCCGTCGGGACGGCTACCGCCACCAACGGATTCGTCTTCGCGCGCCCGCTCGAGCACCCCGCGATCTACGGCTGTATGGCCGGAACGGATGACATCCTCGAGGACGAAGTCCCCATCAGATACGAGCCCTCGAGCTATCGACATCCGGACGCGATCGGCGGCAACGCCGAACACAGCGCCGAACTCACGGCACGCGTTCTCCTCGACGACGACGTCGACGAGACGACGCTTTCGGTCGAACGCGACGACGACGTCGACGACTGCGACGTGACCCGGTCGGAGCCGACGCTCGTCGTCGTGGTGGACGAAGGCGAGTGAGACGCGGACATCTTGAACGCGTGAAACGGACAGAAACGCGGTGTCGTCGGATCGCTACCGGTTCCACGGACCGTAGTCGGGATCGATCAGCCGGCGGCGGCGATCGATCGAGTCGAGTAGCTCGAGATCGTCGTCGTCGAGGTCGATCTCGCGGGCCGCGAGGTTCTGTTCCATGTGTTCGCGGCTGCTGGCCTTCGGGACGACGGCGACGGGATCGTGCGAGAGCAGCCACGCGAGCGAGATCTGTGCCGGCGAGGCGTCGTGTTTCTCGGCGACCTCCCGGATTTCGGGGATATCGAACACCTCTCCCCGGGCCAGCGGCGAGTAGGCGACGAGCCAGTGATCGTGCTCGCGGGCGTAGGCGACCAGCTCCTCCTGGGGGAGCAGCGGATGCATCTCGACCTGGTGGGCAAAGATCGGAGCCTCGAGGATCTCGCGGGCCTCCTCGAGCAGTTCCGGCGTGAAATTCGAGAGGCCGACGTTGCGGATCTTGCCGGCCTCGTAGGCATCGTCGAACGCCGACAGAATCGTCTCGTGATCGTAGATCCCCGTCGGCCAGTGAACGTAACAGAGGTCGACGGCGTCGACGCCCAGTCGCTCGAGGCAGCCGTCGATCGCTTCGGGAACCTGCTCCGGGTCGGGCGGAACGTCGTGGTGGACGGTCTTCGTCGAGAGGAAGACGTCCTCGCGGTCGACGTCGCTCGAACGGAGCCCCTGACCGACGTACTCCTCGTTTTCGTACACCTGCGCCGTGTCGATATGTCGGTAGCCGACCTCGAGGGCCGTCCTGACGTTGTCGGTCCACTGCTCGCGGTCGTCGTCGGAGTACGTCCCGAGGCCGATTCGGGGGAACGAGTCTCGAGGCATGAATCCGACCTTGTCGATACTCTGGAATGGTTCTTCCGGTCGCGACACAGACGGGTTTTCGGACCGACTCGAGAGTAACTCGCCTACCGGAGATTGCAGGTTTCACCGGGTTACTCGACTGTTGGAAAGAGATTCGCTCGTCATACGAATTACTGTCGCGATGGACCGGTGAGACCGCCATCCGGGTCGCGGTCTCACCGGAACTGATCTACAGTAAACCGTATCAGGAGTCGACAGCACCCGTCGCTACCTCGCCGTCGTTCGCCAGCCACTCCGTCAGACTCCCCTCGTAGAAGGCGACGTTCTCGTAGCCAAGCGCCCGGAGCACGACGTAGGTGTGGCTGATCCGGCGCGCGGTGTTACAGTAGAGAACGATCTCGCGGTCGGGCGTGATCCCGTACTCCGCGAGCAGGTCTTCGAGGTCGTCTTCGGGTTGCAGCCGTCGCGTCTCGTCGTCGACGACCTCGCGCCAGTCGAAGCGGACCGCACCGGGCAGGCGGGCCTCCTCGAACTCGTGAGCCTCGCGCGTGTCGACGAACAGCGCGTCGCGATCGAGTGCGTCTTCGACGGCCTCGAGGTCGACGAGTGGACTGTCGTCGGGCTCGAGTGGGGCGGGTTCGTACTCCGTCGGCTCGAACTCCGGTTCGGCGGTCGTCGTCTCGTACTCGCGGTTCCAGGCGCTGTAGTCGCCGTCGAGGAGACGAACGTCGTCGTGGCCGTACTCCAGGGCGGTGAGGACGAACCGGGCGGCGAAGACGCCGTGGGTGTCGTCGTAGGCAACGATCGTGTCCGTCGGTTCGATCCCGGCGTCCGAGAGCAGACCGGCGAACGCATCGGAGCCGGGAAGCGCTCCGCGGTCGACGTCCGACTCGTCGCGGTAGCTATCGAACGGGACGTTGATCGCGCCCGGAACGTGGCCGATCCCCTCGTACTCCCACGGGTCGCGAACGTCGACGGGGCGGACGGTCGGCTCCTCGAGTCGCGATGCCAGCCAGTCGGGCGAGACGACAACGGATTCGTCCATCGGTCGTATCGACGCCTCGGAGCACCGATAACCCACTGCTCCCGGCACGTCTCCCCTGGGTACCGAGGTCGTGGCAATCGTTTCCGGATTCAGCCGATACTCCGTGGTCGTTTCACGGGTCATACGACGGGGGTGCTCGCGCCCAGGGGGCAACGGCCACCTGCGGGACGTCCGTAGTCGGTCGTCGTTCGAGGTAGCGGCAACCATCACCGAGACGGTCGACCTGTGACCGAATTGTCCGGTTCGAGTGCCACTATGACCCTGGCGGGCGTGGACTCGAGTATGGCAACAGAATACGCCAACGACGTACTCGTCACCGCCGACTGGGTCGACCAGCGCCTCGAGGAGTTCCAGAGCGACGATTCCGACCTCCGGCTGGTCGAGGTCGACGTCGACACGGAAGCCTACGACGAAGAACACGCCCCCGGTGCGGTCGGGTTCAACTGGGAGACCCAGCTCCAGGACCAGACCACCCGTGACGTCCTCTCGAAAGAGGACTTCGAGGAGCTGCTCGGCAGCCACGGCATCAGCGAGGACGACACCGTCGTCCTCTACGGCGACAACTCGAACTGGTTCGCCGCCTACACCTACTGGCAGCTGAAATACTACGGCCACGAGGACGTCTACCTCCTCGACGGCGGCCGCGAGTACTGGCTCGAGAACGACTACCCGACGACCGACGAGGAGCCCGACTTCTCGGCCGTCGAGTACGACGCCGCGGGCCCGCGCGAGAGCATCCGCGCCTATCGCGAAGACGTCGAAAACGCCATCGAACGCGGCGTTCCCCTCGTCGACGTCCGCTCGCCCGAGGAGTTCAGTGGCGAGATCCTCGCGCCACCGGGACTGCAGGAGACCGCCCAGCGCGGCGGCCACATCCCCGGCGCGACGAACATCTCGTGGGCCGCCGTCACGAACGACGACGGCTCCTTCAAGAGCCGTGAGGAACTCGAGGAGCTGTACGCCGAGGAGGACATCGACGGCGACGAGACCACCGTCGCCTACTGCCGCATCGGCGAGCGCTCCTCGGTCGCGTGGTTCGCCCTGCACGAACTGCTCGGCTACGAGGACGCCGTCAACTACGACGGCTCCTGGACCGAGTGGGGTAACCTCGTGAACGCACCGATCGAAAAAGGCGAGTAAGCGAAACGTAGTCGAACTAATCGTTTGATTTTTCGGCGAGAAACCGTCCGTATCCGCTGCTACCTGTAGGCCAACCAAATCGACGCCTGCGAGGGTGCCAACGTGAGGCGTGCACGCTACTGGAACACAGATATCTGTACTCGAAGAAAGATATATGCACTTCTCGTGCATAGGTCGAGTATGACCGACGCCGCCGAGCCGCCCAGGAGCGCGGCGACGGACTGGTCGAACGATCGGACAACCTTCCAGCGGGTGTACGACATGCTCGTCGGGACCACCGATTCCGCCGCCGCACAACAATTCGCCGAGTGGGCAGACTGTTCTGAAAACGGTGCGCGGCAAGCCCTCGAGCAACTCGTGGAGATGGGAATCGCGACACGAACTGACACCCGTCCTGCGACCTACCGGCGCAACCCCTCCTATTTCAGGTGGAAACGCATCGAACGTCTCGCAGACGACCACGACGTGAGCGAGCTTCGAGCCCGCCTCGAGGAGTTACTCGAGGACGATCAGGAGTTGCAGGAGAAGTACGGTGTCCCGGAGCCGGACGCTGTGGCCGTCGACGACGACGCCGACGCGACGGATCACGAAACGCTTCACGAGCGGTGGGGCGACCTGTCCGAGTGGCGAACGATTCGGCGCGATATTACGCTGCTCCAGCGAGCCGTACAGCGAGCAGAGTCACGAAACGGCGAGCAAGCCCGCGCCTGATCGATGCCGGACCGACCGGAGGAACCCAGCGGACCGCTCGACGTACCGACGCTCGAGGTGCTCGCACGGCGTGGTACGTCCCATCCGCTCGTGTCCGGATGGACGTTCCAGCCGGATACGATCTCGCCGCGCGTGCTCGAACTCGAGATCGATCACGCGCAGTATCCGGAGATCGTTACTGAGGTCCGCGTCGATATTCGGTGGTATATCGGCGGCGACTATACCGTCCACTACCTCGAAATCCACGACGATCGATCCGAACCGTGGCAGTGTCGCTGGGATCGCCACCCGAAGCCGAACGCGCCACAGGAACACTTCCACCCACCGCCCGACGCAGGGTCACCGATCGAGCCATCGTCGCTGGACGCAACCCACCATCTCGAGGCCCTGTTCGGCGTGCTCGAGTGGGTGAACGGCCGGCTCGAGAAGTTGCACGATGACGAGTAGCTACTGTGAGTCAATACGTATAGTAACAACTGCAACGGTTTACACACTGATCGCCGATCGTCTGGCGATCAGGTGTGCAATGACGTGCAGTGGCTACTATACCGAATCGCACGTATCTCGGTCCAGCGAAGCGACGGGTGTTCGGAAAGATATCAGTAAAAAAACATCTATGTCGATGTTTCGTGTGCCGAGCCAATGAGCGGAATTCCTCCATCCACGTCCTCCGGTTCGCCGCCGTCGCACACCACAGGATCGTCCTCGTCGGCCTCCTACGACTCGAGTCCTGGGCGCTTACCGGCGCGCTCGTCCTCTACGGGCTCAACGTCCTGATCAATCTGGCCACGATGAGCATCCTGGGCGTCGTCATCAGCGGGATCATCATCGCGTACCTGCTGTCGACCACGGACAAGTTCGACTGACGAGAGCGGCGACGACGAGCGATCCAGCACACGACGACAGGCCTAACTCGAGTCCCCGCGAACGAATTCGCATGACCGATTCCGACGCCTTCGTCGAGGCCGTCCAGGAGGAAAACCAGACCCCCCTCTCGCGACTCGGCTCCTCGAAGTCGCTGTACGCCGACACCGGTGGCGACATCGACACCGAACCCGTGCTCGAGGCGACCGCGGACGCCGAACACGCCGCCTGGCAGACCTTCGAGGAGTGGGCAGACGACGAGGACGATTCGGCCGCGAGCAAGGCGTTCGCGACCACCGCCGAGGAGGAGCGAGCCCACTTCGAGACCGTCCTCGAGCACCTCGGTGACGAGGGCTACGACCCCCAGGAGGTGCCGGCGCTCCACGAGTACCTCCGCGGACTCGAGTCGACGGTCGACCGCGTCGGCGCGTTCGTCGGACGCACCCTCGCGAGCACGCGCTCGAAAGATCAGGTCGTCGGCTACTTCGTCGGCGACGCCGACCCCCAGACCGCCGGCGTCTTCCGCGAGTTCGGCGACGACTTAGACGACCAACTCGAGCGCGCCGAGACGCTGCTCGAGGCGGTCTGTGCCGACGCGGACGACCGCGAGCGCGCCCAGGAAGCCGCGACGGGTGCGATCGAGGCCGCCTACGAGGAGTACGTCGAGAACCTCGAGGCGATGGGTGCGAACCCGAAACCAGTCTGTTGAGCGCGCTCGTGTCGATCAGACGCCCTCGAGCGTCTCTCGGAACGCGTGGATCGACTCGAGTGCGTCGTCGACGTGGTCGGCGACCTCCCCGCCCGCGTCGTCGGCGATCTCGTTCAAAACGTGTTCGTGACGGGCGAGTTTACCGTGATCGGGGCCTCGATCGGCGTCCGCGAGAGTCTCGAACTGTTCGGACTGGTCGGACAGTCGGTCGCGGGCGTCGCCGTCCGCCGCGCTCGCCGCACGTTCGAGTGAGTCGGCCGCGTCCGCGAGTCGGTCACGCGTCATGGACGAGCGTTCGAGGGGGGCCGATAAAACTGTTTCAGGAGCTACACGACTCTGGAAATTCGGTCGGCGAGCTCGAGATCGGTGACGTGTTCGGCGTCGGGACCGAGGCCAGCGACGGTGTCGTGGAAGTTCGTCCGGTAGCTCGCCGGGCCGTTGTGGTCCATCTCGGCGGCGTGCTCGCCAGCGACGCCGAACGCGAGCGTTCCGTGGACGGCAGCCGCGTGGCCGTCCTCGAGTGCGCCCGCAAAGACAGCGAGGGTGGCACCGAGCATACAGCCGGTGCCGACGACGTCGCCGAGCCGGTCGTGACCGGCCGAGAGTCGGTAGGCGCTGTCGGCGTCGGCGACGACGTCCTCGACGCCGGAGGCGACGACGGTCGCGCCGGTCGAGTCGGCAAGCGAGCGAGCCGTGCGTTCGATCTCCTCGTAGTCGCCGACGGACTCGACGCCTTTCACTTCGGATTCGACGCCAGCGAGGGCACTCACTTCGCCGTAGTTGCCCTTGATGATCGAGAACTCGAGCTCCGAGAGCAGCGACTCGGCGACCGCTTCCCGGGAGGGCGTCGAGCCCACGCCGACGGGGTCGAGGACGACCGGAACGCCGCGTTCGTTCGCCCGACGACCGGCCTCGCGGGCAGCCTCGACTTTCGGTGCCGGAATCTGCCCGGTGTTGATCAGGACCGCGTTCGCGAGGTCGGCCATCTCGCCGGCGTCACCGGGCGAGTCGGCCATCACCGGCAGTGCCCCCCAGTGGAGGATCAGGTTCGCGACGTCGTTCATCGTCACCTCGTTGGTCAGTGACTGAACCAGCGGTTCACCCTCGCGGATCGTCCGAAGCGACGATGCGAGTTCCGCCGTCGTAACGTCGATCGAGTCACTCATTCGTCGGTTCTCCGCTCTCGGTGCTCTTGGCGCTTTCGACGGCTGCTGCCAGTCTCGCGGTCGCCCGGCTCGGATCCGTCGCCGTCGTTATCTCCGAGATGACGGCGACGCCGGCGGCACCCGCCTCGGCGACCAGCTCGGCGTTGTCGGCCGTCACGCCGCCGATGCCGACGATCGGGATCGAGACGGCGTCGGCGATCTCGGCGACGCGTTCGGGCCCGACGCCGTCTTTCTCCACTGCGACGTCCTTCGAGGTGGTGCCGTAGATCGTCCCGACACCGAGGTAGTCCGCACCGTCGGCCTCGGCGCGCTCGGCTTGCTCGACGGTCGAGGTCGAACAGCCGACGATCGCGTCGGGACCGAGCAGGTCGCGGGCGACCGCGACCGGGAGATCGGACTGACCGACGTGGACGCCGTCGGCGTCGATCGCCGTCGCGACGTCGACCCGGTCGTTGACGATCAGATCGACGCCCGCCGCGGCGGTGAGTTCGCGCAACTCGAGGCCGAGTTCGTACCGCCAGCGCGTATCGGTGTCTTTCTCGCGAAGTTGGACGGCGTCGATCCCGCCGTCGATCGCCTCGCGGACGATCTCGACGGTCGACCGACCGCTCGAGAGCGACTCCTGGGTGACGAGGTAGGTCCGCCAGTTCGAGGGTTCCATGGCGGATACGGCGGCAGTGAGACACTAAGCGGCTTCGGTCGGCGAGGCGGGTCGGGGCCAAAGACGAATCGCCGAGCGATCGACCGCGGGATCGAGTGTCGGCTAGAAAATCGGTTCGTGATACGGACTCGAATACCGTTCTCTACGTGATGAACTGGAGTGTACCTTTATCTGGATAGAGAATCACACGGGGACAGAGACGATCACTTCGGAATGACTTTCTCGTCGCGATCACGACAGCGTACGGTTCTCTACCTCGCCGAAACCACTGGTTCGGCCCGCGAGGGCGCGGCCGCGCTGGAAGCGGTTCGCTCGGGGCCCGACAGATACGTCCACCCGATGTCGACCGAGGACGTCGGACAGTTACGGGCGTGGGAGTCGGACGTCGACTGCATCGTCTTCGCCGAGACCCCGACTGTCGCGGGGTCGGCGCTCCTCGAGGCGATCGAAACCTGCGAGTCGACGCCGATCGTGCTCTTCTCGGAGGCGTCGTACGCCCCGACGGCGGCACGGGCGACGGACGGACTCGCGGGATACGTTCGGCGAGACGCCGACGACGCGATCGTCCACCTCGCCGACGAGATCGAGTGGGTGTGTGCCGGCGAAGCCGAATCCGACGCCGAGTCCGAGACGATCGCCATGCCCGGCAAACGGTCGGCGACGAGCGACGACCTCGCCGACCGACTCCTCGAGTCGCTCGTCGACGTGATCACCCGACGGGATCGCGAGCGACTGTTCGAACTGCTGGTCGTCCACGCGGCGACCGCACTCGAGGTCGACTACTGCTGGCTCTCGACGGTCCAGTTTGGCGAGTTCACGCTGCGGGCGGCGACGACGGCCGTTCCCGAATCGGACCTCGACGGGGTGGCCCGCGACGGAGTCCTCGACGAGGTTCTCCGGAGCGGCGACCCCGTGATACTTGACGAGCGCGACGAGGATCAGCCGGATTACCCGTTCGACGCCGTCGACGAACTGCGATCGATCTGTTGTGTCCCCGTCGGCGACGTCGGCGTCTTACACGCCGCAACGGCGGAGCGAACCGCGTTCGACGAACGCGACTGCGAGGCGCTCGCGTCGTACTGTCGGGTCGCCCGCGCCGTCCTCGAGCGTCTCGAGACCGAGTCGAGACTCGCCGACGAGAACGACCGTCTCCGGGAAGAGCGGGATCGCGTTCGGACGGAGCAAAAGAAACTCCTCGTCGAACGGGATCGACTCACCGACGACCACGACGAACTCCTCGCCGAACGGGATCACGCCGCCACGGAACGCGACCGTCTCCGATCGCTGTTCGAGCGGTTCCCGGAGCCGGCGGCCCGCTACGAGATCGACGACGGAGAGGTCATCGTCCGAGCCGTCACCGAAGCCTACGCGGACGTCTTCGGCGTCGACCCAGAGACGGTCGTCGACGTCCCCATCGAGGTCGAGGCCGTCCTGCCGGGCGTCGGACGTCGAGAGTCGACGCTGCGCGAGGCGATTCGAGCGGGCGAACGACGACGGTTCGTCAGTCGGATCGAGATCGGTGACGAGATCCGCGAATACCGCCTCGCGGTGGTTCCACTCGAGACAGGCGACGACGGCGACGCGCGGGAAGGCAAACGAACTCCCCGTGGACTGGTCGTCTACGACGACGTCACGGAGACGAGGCGACGCGAACGCGATCTGGCCGCGGCCGAGCGGCGTCTTTCGACCGTCGCCGAACTGGTCGACGACGACGTGCGGACGCTGCTGAACGTCGCCCGCGGGTTCCTCGATATCGCCGAAGAAACCGGGGACAGAGAACACTTCGTGGAAATCGCCGACGCCCAACGACAGCAACGGGAACTGCTCGATCGTCTGGTCGCGATCGCTCGAGCGACCGAACCCGTCGCCGGCGACGGTCTCGCACTTGAGGACGGCGAACGTGATCGGCGCGAATCAGCGACGAGGTAACCGATCGCCCAGTGTGCGGAGCCGAACCTGTGCGATCGCTTCCGTCAGAGCTCGAGAGAGGGTTCACCGGTCGCGACCAGCGACTCCCAGTCGGGGGATTCGCGGACCTCGGGAAACGGTGCGATGGGATCGGGGTCGGCCGTCTTCGGGCCGATCGGGCGACGCCACCAGGCGACGTCCCGCCAGTCGTCGTGGCTGTAACCGATCGCGGGGAACTCGCCCAGCCGTTCGAATCCCATCCGTTCGTGAAACCGGACCGTCTCGGGGTTCGGAACGGTCGTCACCGCGTAGGCGTCGCGAACACCCTGGCGCTCGAGAATCGCGAACACCGACTCGTAGAGCCCGCGCCCGACTCCCGACCGGCGGGCGTCGGCGGCGACGTAGACCGAAAGTTCGACGACCCACTGGTAGGCGCGTCGTTTCCGCAGCCGACTCGCGTAGGCGTAGCCGACCACCGCGCCGTCGCGTTCACAGACCAGCCACGGGTACGTCTCGAGGGTCGTCGCGATTCGTTCGGCCAACTCGGGCACACCTGGCGTTCGCTCCTCGAAGGTGACCGGCGTCGACGCACAGAAGTGCGCGTAAATGTCGCGAACGGCAGCCGCGTCCCCGCCAGTTACGGTCCCCTCGGTGATCGTTCCGGGCTCGGCGACTCGAATGCGGACGTCGCCCGCCATCGTCGACTACTCGTCGTCGAGTGCGAGCGAGGCCAGCATCGCCTCGAGTTGGAGTCGTTCGCTCGCACCCTCGGTGATGCGGTAGTCGACTTCGCCGAGGCGCTCGAGCAGTCGCACGGTGGCCCCCTCCGGAATGTCGAACTCCCAGGCCGAGCGGTGGAGCTGGTCGATGACGTCGCCGCCGGCGAGACCGCGGTCGGTCAGGAGATTCTCCAGGGCGGCGCGGGCGGCAGTGAAGTCGCCGTCGATGGCGTAGTCGACCATTGCCTCGACCTCCTCGGGCCGGGCGGTGGCGGTGATCGCGAAGACCGTCTCCTCGTCGACGGTCTCGCCCATGACTGCCGCGGCCTGCAGGCCGTTGATCGCCTTTCGCATGTCGCCGTCACCGGCGTAGACGAGCGCGTCGATGCCGTCGTCGGTCACCTCGATCCCCTCCGTCTCGGCGATTTCGCGGATCTGGGCCTCGAGTGCCTCCTCGCCGAGTTCGGTGAATCGGAAGACGGCACACCGCGATTGAATGGGATCGATGATCTGACTCGAGTAGTTACACGAGAGGATGAATCGCGTGTTGTTGGAGAACTGCTCCATCGTCCGGCGCAGGGCGGACTGGGCGTCGGAGGTGAGTGCGTCGGCTTCGTCCAGGAAGATGATGCGGTGGTCGTAGCCGCCGAAGGACGAACGCGCGAAGTCCTTGATCCGGTCGCGGACGACGTCGATCCCGCGCTGATCCGAGGCGTTGAGTTCGAGGAAGTTCTCGCGCCAGTCGTCGTCGTACACTTCGCGGGCGATGGCCTGTGCGGCCGTTGTGTTGTGCATAACAGTTGGCACGTCACCTGCGACGTAGTTTCGCGTTCCGGGCACCGTAAGATCGTAGACACGGCGCTCGTCTTCGACGTATTCGATGTCCGTTATGCGGTCGAAATAGAGTGTTCCGCGGGAGAGACGATCGAGCGCGACTAGTCGTTCGACGACGCCCATCGAGCACATCTCGTCGGCCACGTCGAGAATCCGTTCGGCAACAGTTTCGAACCGCGGCAGTGATCCGAGATCGTGATCGTCGTTCTCGATAAGTCGACGGACGTCTCCGCCAGACAACGCCGTTCCCTCTGCGATTCGATTGTCCGAGACACCGAGAGCGTCGATCGCGTTTCCGAGTGAATTCTGGATTGATGCAGTATCTGGCACGTCAGTACGCGACCCGAACGTAACGAGGAGTTCGCTCGTGCGGCTTGCGACCGGTGACCGCCGTCCATCGGAGTACTCGAGCAGTCGATCGGATCGAACCCCAGTCGTTGCTTCGATTTCCTTTCTGATCGAGAGTGGTTCCAACGTGGATCGCTCTCCGGCCCACACCGAGGGGATCGCACTTATCGATCGAATGTCCGACTGGACTCGATCGATATCGTGCTTAACCTGTTGTGCCGCCTCGAGGCGATCGGATGCTGCTTGAATGAGACGGTCGATGTCCTCGAGATAGGACTCACGGCCGGGGTTTTCTGGGTTCAGCGTCTCGGTGTTCAGTGGCTCTTTTTTCAACGAGAGCGTGTGACACAGGTGGTCGACGGCCGCTTGTGCAGGGATCGTATCGTGGTTCGGATTTCCAGAGCCGGCCGTCGCATCACCGAGTCGGTCAGACTTGTGATCGATGGTGAATCCGACGGCATCCTCGAAGCGCGAAAGAGCAGGGATGCCAGAGATATACAGCGAATGATACTCCTGAGGTGATCCTGATCCATTCGTTGCCGTCTTTTCGACCCGCTTGCGCCGGGTTGGAATCCCGAACGACGCGAGCAGATAAGAACAGAGCGTGATCAGCGATTCGTCCTTTTGAGTCAGCTCGATCGTCCCCTGGGTGGCAACGTACGCCTCCGAATCGAAAACGGCCTGAAGGAACGCTGCTCGAGCGTCTTCTGACGCGTGGACCAGCGTCGAACCGATAGCGGGCGTGTGCGAATCACCGAAAACGTCAAAACAGGATTCGAGGAAGTGATGGAGGGACTTGGTTCGGAGGTTGACGTACGGAACGCCCTTCTGGACACCACGAGTCGTTTCGGCATCGAACAGTTGCTGTGCAATCCGTTCGAACGTCTCACAGAGCGTCCTATCGGTATTGTAGAATTTGATCCGCCCATTCTCGATCCGTGCTTCGCTCACGGCGAGACCGACGAAGCGTGCCAGGTCCGGAGTAAGTTCCCAGGGCGGCGTGATCGGGCTGGATCGCTTGTTGTATCGCGTCACGTACTGGATACGTTCGACGTGGGATCGGAGTTCCGACTTCTCGACATCGAGCGACCGAAGATACGACAGTGAACACGTCGTCGACGGCTTATGAAGATCGATCGATACCGTCCGAGCGTAATCGGTGGCGGTTTTTCGACGGGTATCGTATTCGGAAACGATCTCGTCGATCGAATAGCCGCGTCGGAGACAGCCGATCACCGTTTTTTTCTGTCCGACGTAGTTCTCTTCGGCCGGGATTTCGTGTCGGCGAGCGAAAGATTCCGAGACGGTCACGAACGTTCGCTCGCCGTCCACCGACGAGAGCCAGTCGAGTGAAGAAACCGGGCCGTCGGCCACGGGCGTCTTCAGCGGTCGAACGATACGTTCCTCCCCGGAAAGCCTTCCAGCCTCCCGCCACTCGAGTCCCGACTCGTCCGCGATGAGTAGCTTGTGTTCCGGTGTGACCGTGAACTCGTTGCCGTCACGGGTCTCGATCGAGACAAGATCGGTTGCATTCTTCGAGAAAACGTGAGAGGGAGAAACGTATTCGAACGTACCGTCGTTGTCGTACGTGAGTATCTCGAGATCGTCATCCGGGTCGCCGAATCCGTCGACGCCACCGACGACAGTCGAAATGGGCGAAATACCCTCGTTGGTTAGTACTGGAGTCTCCCCTGTCACGCATTTTCCCGTCCCGGCCGGCCCCGCGAACATGAGGTGGGGCAGGTCGTCCTGTTCGACGTACCGCCGTAGTCGGGGGACGATATTCTCGTGGCCCTTGATCTCGTCGAGGCGCTCCGGCCGGTACTTCTCGATCCAGACTTCGGTCTTGCCGGGGGTCGGCTCCACCGCCTCGGCGTCGGCCTCGCTCATACCCGACCAAGGAATCGCCAGGAAATAAATCGCCCGAAGAAATCCATCGCGTCGACCGTACGGGAGACGAGACGTCCCCTGTGATTCTCCATACATCTGACGCATGTGTGACACTTTTTTGATCGTGCTCGAGGGAGTTCGTGTATGGGTATGAATAACACACCATTGCGAACGGTCGTCCGCCTCCTCGCGCTCGCGGTCGTCCTCTGTGGGGCGCTCCCGGGGACGGTCGCCGCCCAGTCGGAGTCCCAGACCGGCGGGACGGTCGTCGTCGAGGACGGGGAGACGGTCGACGAACTCGAGACCTTCGCAGGAGCGGTTATCGTCGAGGGAACCGTCACCGGGGACGTGAGCGCCGTCGCGGGCGACGTCCGAATCGAGGGCGACGTCGGTGGCGACCTCGAGGCCGCGGGCGGAAGCGTCACGATCGACGGCAGCGTCGACGGTGACGTCGACGCCGCCGCAGGCGGGCTCAGGGTGAGCGAGGGTGGAACCGTCGGCGGCGACGTCTCGGCGGGCGCGGGAACCGTCGTAATCGACGGGAGCGTCGACGGGAACGTGGCAGCCGGTGCGGAGACGATCCGGCTCGGCGGCGACGCGGCGATCGCGGGCGATCTCCGCTACGGCGGCGAACTCGTCGGCAACACCGACGCGGTCGCAGGCGAGATCATCCAAGAGTCGACCGGCTGGGAGTTCGAGCCCATCCTCGAGCCGATCGCCACCTGGCTGTTCGCACTCTATACGCTGGGACTGAACCTGCTGCTCGGCACGGCGTTGTTGCTCGTGTTTCCCCGGTTTTCCAGCGGCGTTGCCGGACGGATCGGGACCGATCCCCTCCGAACCGGACTCGTCGGGCTCGGTGTGCTCGTGGGGGTTCCCATCCTGCTCGTCGCGCTCGCGATCACGATCGTCGGGATCCCGGTGTCCGTCTTCGGCGGGTTCGCGTTCGCCCTCGCGATCTGGATTGCCGTCGTCTACGGACGCTACGCCGTCGCCGCCTGGCTCCTCTCGCTCGTCGACGTCCACAACCGGTGGGTCGCGCTCCTCGTCGGAGTAGTCGCCGGAGCGCTCGTCAGCCCGATACCGTATCTCGGCGGCCTGGTCGACCTGCTCGTCCTCCTGCTCGGTCTCGGCGCACTCGCTCGGGGGATCGTCGCCCACCGGCGTACGGTTCGCCAGCGAGAGTCGCGATCTCAGGAAGGGGTCGGCACGGACGGCCCGGCGGCGGATTGATATCTCTCGAGCGACGCGCTCAAGTTCGGCCTCGCCCAACTGCGCGTATGCACGTCACCGTCGACGTGAAGGGCGAAGACACCCACGAGGTCGAACTCGAGGCCGCCGACGGGAGGCCGACGTACGCCGACCTCCTCGGCGAGGTCGATCTCAGCCCCCACGAGGTGAGCGTCCTCGTCGACGGTCGCCCGGTCCCCGAGGATCAACCGATCGAGAGCGAGCACGTCACCGTCTTGCGGCTGATCAAAGGCGGATGACGCTGGAATCGGCCCCATCCGCCGGGACGGGTCGGGGAACCCCCCGGCAGGGACGGGGGCACAACCGCGCTGGCGAAAGGTCGGTCGTTTTATCATCGCGTCGCGTAGCCGTCTCCGGGATGTCACCACACGTCCGGATCGCGAGCGACGACGACACACTCGAGGTGAGACGCATCCTCGACGCCGCGATGCTCGAGCCGGGCGACGTCGAAGCGCGGATCGCGGTCGGCGACGTCCTGGTGGCCGGGGATCGCCGGGGACCGAAAACGAACGGTGGAACGGCCGACACGAGCACGGAGCAGCGAGCGACCGGAGACGGTGCGGAGCGAATTCTCGGCACCACCGTCCTCGAAGCCGACGACGGCGGCGGCGCACACGTCTCGGCGATCGGCGTCCGTCGTCGCCACCGGGGACGAGGGATCGGCACCACACTGATCGAACGGGCACTCGAGCGCGAGGGACGGCTTACGGTGCGCTTCGACGACGACGTCCGCCCGTTCTACGAGGCGCTCGGCTTCTCGATCGAGCCGATCGACGAACAGCGATATCGTGGCGTCGTGACCGCACAATCACGGAGATAGCGATTCCGACAGGACCGACGTTCGCCGAACGTATTCGTCACGATTCTTCCCGGCTGGGAAGGGTGAACCTAACTCAAGAACGATATTCGTGAACACTCGAACGACGAGTCGACCGACTCGAGACGGCCAATGAACGAATACACACTCGTCATCGCAGTCGCGAACGCGGCGACGCTTCTGACTGGGGGTGCCGTCGCGACGCTCGCGTTCAAGGCGTTCCGTCGAACCGGTTCACGGGCGCTTCGCGCGGTCGCAACCGGGTTCGCCTTCATCGTCGTCGGATCCGTTTTCGGCGGCGTCGCCCACCTCCTCGGCGGGAATGTGGCTCTCGGCGTCGCGATCCAAAGTTCGTTCGTTGCGGGCGGGTTCGCCATCCTGCTGTACTCGCTGTACGTCGAGACGACCACAGCGCAAACGTTCACCGCGAGTTCCTCGAGGTGACTCGCGCATGAGACGAAGACGAGAACCGTCTCGGTCCGGTAACTAGACGGAAGAGTCCGACTCGAGTTTCGATCGAAATCGCTCGAGGCCGAGTTCGAGCATGTCGGGGCTAACGGGCTGGAACTCGCCGTCGTCGGGCAGGTACGGGCGGACGGAGTCCCAGCTCTCGCGGGCGTAGCGTTCGTCGAGGAGGACCCGGACGCCGACGTCCTCGGGCGAGCGGATCACCCGGCCGATCGCCTGGCGGCCCTTGCGGACGGCGGGGATGGTGAGCGCGTACGTGAAGCCGTCCTCGAACTCGTCGTCGTAGGCCCGCCGAACCGCCTTCGTTCGGGGGCTCGAGGTGTTGACGATCGGAACGCCACAGACCACGGCGGCCGAGAGCCGATCGCCGCTGTAGTCGACGCCCTCGGTGAGCGTTCCCCGGAGACTCGTCACGAGCACCTTCCCCTCGCCAGCGAAGAACTCAGTTTTGAGCGACTCGGTCGTCTCGTCGTCGCTCGCGGCGTCGAGCAAGACGGGTTTCGAGAGTCGGTCCTCGAGGACGCCCGCGGTCCAGTCGGCCTCGGCGTAGCTGGGCATCCCCACGAGGACGTTGCCGGGGAGGCGGCCGATCCGTTCGATCGCATCGGCGTAGTGCTCCCGTGTCGGGTTCTCCTCGCCCGGACGACCCCGGTTGTCGTAGGTGAACTTCGGCGCGGCGACCGCGAAGCTCTCGCGGTTCTCCTCGGGGAAGTGGAGGCCGTACCGGCGTTCGACGACCGGGCGATCCTCCTCGCGCTCGAGATACTCGAGACCCGTCACCTCGGTAAAGGCCTCGATCGGCTCGAGGGTCGCACTCATCAGAACCCCCCCACCGAAAGCCGCGAGTCGCGAGCCGATGGCGTCGCTGGGCACGCAGTTGTGCAACGCGAGGCGGGCGGTGTAGGCCCGACGCCAGGAGTCTACGGGTTCGACCTCGTTCCAGGTTCGCTCGAGTTCGATCTCGCGGAAGTAGTCGGTGTGGCCACGACGGTACCACTCACCGAGGACGCGACCGACTGCGGGGGCCGCGCGGGTTCGCTCTTCGTCTTCGGCCTCGTTCAGAATGCGTGCGACGACGGCCCCGACGGCCTCCGCGCGGACCCAGTCGGCGTCGCCGTAGCCCGCCTCGCGCGCCCACTCGGTGAGTTCGTCCTCGGCGGGTTCGGCCGGGTCGCGAAGCGGGATTTCGGCGTCTGCGAGGTCGGTCAGGTTGGATTTCCAGCCCCGGTGGGTGCGGTCGAGGTAGGCGGTCACCCGCCGGTCGAGTTCGCCACGCAGATCCCGGAGGAACTCGAGGGTGCGATTGAGTTCCTCGTAGGAGACGTCGCTGTCGTTGAGTTCGGCGCGGACGAGGTCGGCGTCGGCGGTCTGCGAGCCGCCTTCCGCCTGGCGGCCCTCGCGTTCGAACTTTACCGGCTGGATGACTCGCGAGAGTTCGGTCTCTGCGTCCCGCAGGGTGGCGTCGGCGACCCCGTCGCTGACCAGATCGCGCACGCGTGGCTCTAACATATGCGCTTCGTCGCAGACGACGAACGTCGACTCGTCGACTAACGCCCCGGTGAAAGAGCCGACGGTCCGGGGGTCGAACGCGTGGTAGTAGTTGCCGACGACGACCTCGACGTGGCCGAGAGCCGCCCCCATCACCGAGTGCGGGCAGGTGCCGTGACGGGCCGACCGGGCGACGAGGTCCTCGGGCGTGACCATCCCCGCTCCGGTGAAGTCGTAGGGGACGACCTCGGCCGCGTCGCCGTCGCTTCCCTCGTCGGGAAGATCCTCGAGATAGCGCGCGTAGAACGGGCAGTACTCGGTTTCGGCGCCGACGGGGCCGCCCTCGCCGTAGCTGGGGAGATCGGGCGGATACGGCGTCGCCTCTCCGGCGGTCTCGAGGAACGTCGCGCCACCCCCGCGGCTCCCGCTGTCCGCGAGGCCGATCTGCTGGCTTCGAGCCTGGGCGGCCAGGCTGGCGGCAGTCGTCTCACCGCCCTCGCCGGTCAGATCACGGGTTCGATCGCGCAGGGTCTCACACCGGTCGTAGACGTTGCCGTCGTCGATGCCGGCCGCTCGCTCGCGGTTGTACGGACAGACGTCGGCCTTCCCGACGAGCGTGAGCCCCGAGACGGGTTCGGCGTCGTCGGGCAGGTTCTCGTTGATCGTCTCGAGATCCGTCTCGAACTGGCGCAGTTGCTGTTTGACGCTCGTGAGGACGAGGACGCGCTCGTAGTCGGTGTCTGGATCGCGGACGAGCGAGATTCCGGCGGTGAGCGCGATCATCGTCTTTCCGGTGCCACAGGCGCCCTCGACGACCGAAAAGCCGCCCTCTCGAGCGGTGTCGACGGCCGTCTCGATGCCGTCGACCTGCGCGTCGTAGGGCTCGTCGTGGCCGAAGATCGGACGCCAGTCCATGACTCTCCCCGTACTCATCGTCGGTCGGCCATAGCGTTGACGGAGTCGTGCCTCGGCATCGGGTATAAACTGTCGGCTCGAGCGCGAGCGCCGTTCGAACGACGGCGAGCCCGGGCGTCGAGCGAGTCAGGGCCGCCATGGCGATCCCACAGCTTCAGTTGACTCCCGAAGGGTGTCGTAGAACAGTTCGCATACCCTCTCCGTGATTATCCAACGGACGGCCAGTACGGCCAGAGACAGTACTGGTCCCAGTGCATCCCCAACCTGCGGTGGCGCGCGCTGTCGAGCGGTCGAGTGACGACGAGACCGCTCGACGAAGCTGCGCGAGGGATGAGTGACCGGAGGGAGCGAATCGGCTGGGGAGGACATGGCTACTCCCCGTTGCCACGATGGCAGAACGGTTCTTCGTCACGTCAACTCCGGTGAGCGAGCCATCAATACACAGAGCTATGTGTCAGGATATTCGCCGAAGAAGTCAGTGTGGTCACTACTCGAGGAAGACTTCTACGACGCCCTTTTCCGCGTGATCTGAACAGCACCAAAGCGAGAGGGCGTGATGGCGACCGACGATTCGTCACCCGCCGCCGTCGATTACCGCCACCTCGAGCGGCCCCGGTCCGATCACAACCTCGTACCCCTCGTACTCGAACCGAACCGTCACGTCGGCGGGAGACTCGAGCACCGCCGTCAGCGCCTCGGTGTCCACGTGCTCGTACAGCGGCGGGAGCGTTGTCCCGCGACAGCCCTCACGGGCCGCGATTCGAGCGAGTGCCGTGGCGAGTGCTGGGTGCATCGTGATCGGTCTCGAGTTCGACGATCCTCGCGGCGAACACCGATTCGCAGTCGGGACAGACGATCGCGCTCTCAGCGGCGATCGCGCCGCCGGTCGGCTCCGTCCGTACGTCGGTACCACAGTCGCAGTGGATGGTGAGTTGTGTCATGTGTAGCTCTATCTCGAGACCCGACGTAGCGGACACAACCCGGCCGGGGAACCAAAATCGCGCGAGATGATCCAGTGAGGCGAACACGTGAGGCCGGAACACGTGAGGCCGCTCCAGTGGGACGCGTGGGATTGGTTCGGCGACACGTCGGCAGGTCTTTATTTCACCGACGTCAATCGTGAGTTGCTCCCGCTACGCGGGAGTGGTGTACGAGCCGGAGTGCAGCCTGGAAGCACACACTCCGGCTCGACGCACTTTCATGCGCTCCTATTCGTTGTTCAACCAACGTAAAGAACGTTAGGGTACTGACTGGTATCGTCGCATTGGAGTAGTTGGTAACGCGATTTCTGTATTAAGAATACGGTTGGAACTGGATTGGATGATTCGGTAACGACGTGTGTGGATTTATCACGGTGCTCGTCGGGGAGGTCGCTGAAACGAAGCATCCTGCTATCGTGGCCACGATGAGTAGCCACGTCCTCCCCAGCCGATTCGCTCCGTTTCACTCCGCTCATCCCTCGCACGATTTCGATCGAGCGCCCTCCCGTTCGGTCGGCCGCTCGACAGCGCGCGCCTCCGCATGTGGTTGGCCAGACGCGGAACGGCAACTACACAGCCTATACCGACCGCTCAATTCTACAATATCGAGGTGAAAATTTGCCGTGCACAGATGTTGCCCTTCACAACTACTGTTCAGGGCGGTGAGAGTGTCAAATTTGGGATGGTGATACTCAGCTGATGATACGAGTCAACAATGTGCTGTACAAGAGCGATAGGGCCCTTCAAGGTGCGGCTGCACCGAAATTCCCGTTCGACCTTGCAAACGGGATGTCGATTTCGAGACCATCGTAGGCTAACTTCGGCTGCTTCGCCTGGCCCGATCCACCGCCTTCGAACTCGAGGACACCGATGTCCTCGAGTTCGGAAAGGTTCCGATGGACCTGCTTGTAGTCTCGCTCCACCAAGGCAGCGGCTTCGCGGATACTCTCGGGGTCGTGTTTGGATATTGCCTCCAACAATTCCAGATTCTTCGGGCTGAGCAGGCGACTGAGTTCTGTATACGATCCGAAGTTCAATACCGGCTGGGCGTCGTCGAGTTCTTCACCCTCCTGGGCGGCCTTGATACGGCTGCGCGTGTGCTGGTCGAGGCGGTCGCGTTTGCCGACTGTGACTTTGAGCGTGGGCATTGTTTGTACCTCCTAGAGGCGTCCTACTCCGGCCAATCCCACGAAACAGACGATATTGCTTCAGTCTCTCGTTTGAACTGGTCGTAGAGCGTCAGCATCCCAGGGAATTCGATGATTTCGACACCGTCATGGGTGTGGTGCTCGTGACCCTTCGTCCGTTCGTGGGCATTGTCGTAGCGAAGGATGGTATCCCCGCCGACTTCTCCAAGGTGAAGACCGTAGTCCCACCCGCTCGGATACTTCTCATCCTCCGTCTGTCGGATGGTGACATCAACGACGTATCCGTCTTCGACATCCTTCCAGTCTACGATAGTGATGTAGGACGCCATCCGCTATCCTATGTTATTAGCTCCATCGCCATAATCCTATGGACTTTGGTACATAGCCCAGGAATTGCTGGAAGTTCACCAATAGCAGTTCGAATTCTTCATTCCACTGTATTTCTGTAATTGAATAGAGTGCGATAACTACGTGTGCCAACCTTTTGCTCTGCGTGCGGTCGCAGAGCGACCGCACTCGGCAAAACGTTGATAAAAAGCACTCCTCCCTCCCCTTCGGGTCGGTCGTCGGCTCGCTCGCTCACGTCGTTCGCTCGCGGTGAGTGCACACTTCTTCGCCTGTATCGAACAGTCGTTTCAGCCACTCTGCTGAATAAAATAACTGTGTTCTCAACCACTGGTAGCCCCAAGACCGTCGATCCCGGGGCTACGCGTCTGCGGATTCGGCGTCGGAATCCGCTCGAGGCCCGTCCGCGACATCACCCTCGAGCGCCCAGTCGCGGTCGAGCGTGGGTGGCCCGGAGACGGCGACCAGGAGGGCGGCGACGGCGAAGACGAGGATGCCGACCCCGCCGACGGGGTTGACGAGGAGTTCGGAACCGCCCTGTGCGAAGACGAACATCGTCGCGGCGAAGGCGTTGAAGACGCCGTGGAAGACCGACGGCGCGAGTACCGACCGCGCCGTGACGGTGAGATACGTATACACCGGCGACATCGCGAGACAGGCCAGGGTCATCACGCCGACGCCGAGAACGGGGTTGGACGGGAAGTTGTAGCCCGCGAGGACGACCGGAGCGTGCCAGAGCCCCCAGACGACCCCGATCACGGCCGACGCGCCCCAGAAGCCAAGCGGTGCGAGTTCGGTGAGGAGGACACCCCGCCAGCCGAACTCCTCGCCGAACGCGAAGACCGCGTTGATCGTCGCGCCGACCGCGATGGCGAAGACGACCGCGAACAGGAGGTTGAGCGGCCAGCCCGGCAGCGACGGCCCGGCCGGTTCCTCCGCCGGCGCGAACTCGGTCCCCTCACCGGTGAGCGGATCGGCGTCTGGGACGAACTCAACGCCAGGAAGGAGTAACGAAACGCCGGTACCGACCAGGAGCAACGCGATCGGCACGACGGCGGCGACGCCGAGCCAGACGAGTCGGTTCGACGGGAACCGAAGCCCCGCACGTTCGAACGACGGGCGCCCGACGATACAGGTGACGATCCCCGCGAACATCGGGGTGAACATGTACGCCGGGGCGAGGACGATCATGCTCACGCCTGTGAGTCTCGAGACGGCAACGAAGCCACTCGAGAGCGCCACGAGCGAGCCGAAGAAGATCGACAGCGAACGACGATCGATCACGGGTTCGTCCCGGTGGTACACCGAGTAGGAGCATGTAGCTGTCGCTTTCTCGAGTACGACGTGGCGATCGAGGACAGTTCCCCGCCGGCCACACCCTCGAAGTCGTTCCACCTCTCGTCCGGGCCTACTCGAGGTCGATCCCGCGCTCCCCGAGCAACTCCCGGAACGCCTCCTCGTCGACGATCGGGACGTCGTTTTCGGCGGCGTCGTCGCGTTTGGTCTGTCCGGGGTTGTCGCCGACGACGAGGTAGTCCGTGTTGCCCGAGACGCTCGAGGTGGCGTTGGCGCCGTGGGCCTTGACGAGTTCCTGTGCGTCGCCTCGGGTCATCCCCTCGAGCGAGCCGGTGAAGACGAAGGTGAGGCCCTCGAGTTCGTCGCCGCCGGTCTCGAGATCGACTTCCTGGGGCGAGACGTGCTCGAGGATGGTGTCGACCGCGGCGGCGTTGGCCTCGCTCGCGAAGAAGTCGTGGATCTGTTCGGCGACCGTCTCGCCCACGTCGTCGACACCCTCGAGTCGGTCGGGTTCGGTCTCGGCCGTTTCGCGGATCGCCTCGAACGTTCCGAACTCGCAGGCGAGTTCCCGGGCCGTCGCCGGCCCGACGTGTGGGACGCCGAGCGCCGAGAGGAAGTCAGGAAGCGGCGGCTCGCGGCTCGCGTCGATCTCCGAGAGCAGGTTCTCGGCGCTCGTCTCCCCCCAGCCCTCGAGGTCGGGGAGGTCCTCGCCCTCGAGTTCGTAGAGATCCGCGATCGATTCGAGCAGTCCTTCGCCGACGAGCTGGCGCACGGTCTTCTCGCCTACCCCCTCGAGGTCGAGGCCGTCGTCGCTGGCGTAGTACTCGATTGAGCGTCGAAGCTGTGCGTTACATGCTAGCCCGCCCGTACAGTAGGCCATCGGCCCGTCGCGCTCGATGGCGCTGTCACAGACTGGACAGCGATCGGGGAGTTCGTAGTGGCTCTCTGGTTCGTTCTCGTCGCTCTTCTCGACCACTTCCTCCACGTAGGGGATGACGTCGCCCGCCCGCTGGACACGGACCGTATCACCGACAGCGACGTTCTTCGCCTCGATCTCCTCGGGGTTGTGCAGGCTCGCCCGGGAGACGGTAACGCCGCCGACGTCGACCGGCTCGAGCAAGGCGACTGGCGTTACCCGTCCTGTGCGGCCGATCTGGACCGCGACGTCGACGATCGGCGTCACCTCCGCGCGGGCGGGGAACTTGTAGGCGAACGCGTAGCGATCGTGGCGAGCGGTTTGCCCGAGTTGCTCGCGGGCGTCGCGATCGTCGACTTTGATGACGACGCCGTCGATCTCGTAGGGAAGGTCGTCTCGAGCCTCGAGCATCCGATCGCGGTAGTCGATCGCCGCCTCGATCGCTGACCGTTCGCCGGAGCCGCCGGCGACCTCGACGCGGTAGTTGACCCGCAGCCCCCACTCGGGGAAGCGCTCGAGTTCCTCGCGGTGGCTGTCCTCCAGATCGCTGGCCTCGAGGACGTCGAAGTAAAAGACCTCGAGCGGGCGGTCGGCGACGACGGAGGGGTCGAGCTGACGGATCGTCCCCGCGGTCGCGTTTCGAGGGTTGGCGAAGGACTCTTCGCCGCGTTCGATCCGTTCGCGGTTGTGTTCCTGGAAGGCGTCTTTCGGCATGTAGACCTCGCCGCGGACGGCGAGGAAGTCGGGATAGTCGCCGTGAAGTGTCTGGGGAACGGAGCCGATCGTCCGGGCGTTTCGGGTCACGTCGTCGCCCTCGCGGCCGTCGCCGCGGGTCACGGCGCGCTCGAGCGAGCCGTCCTCGTAGACGAACTCCATCGAGACACCGTCGAACTTCGGTTCGCAGACGTACTCGACGTCCCCCACCTCCCGTCGCACGCGCTCGTCGAACTCCCGGACGTCGTCAGCCTCGCCGCTCTGGTCGATCGAGAGCATCGGCGCGACGTGCTCGACGGTCTCGAACTCCTCTACGGGTTCGCCGCCGACGCTCCGCGTGGGGCTGTCGGGATGGGCGAGGTCGAACGCCTCCTCGAGTTTCCGGAGGCGCGCGAACAGCGCGTCGTAGGTGCGGTCGGCGACGATCGGATCGTTCTCGACGTAGTACCGGCGATCGTGTTCGCGGATCGCCTCGCGGAGCAACTCGACGTGCTCGCGGGCCTCGGCCTCCGAGAGGTCCTCGAGCGGGTCGAACTCGGTCGGCGGATCCCGAAGGTACGGATTGACTTCCTCGGATTCGTCGGCGGCGGACATGGCTCTCGCTCGAGGGTTCGAACCATCACCTCCTAAAGACGGTGACTCGACTCGGGGGATGCTATTCTCGAGCGAACGGCCACGGGTCACCGTTCTCGAGCACGTGTCGACGACTCGGATCGACCGGTCGCCAATCGTGTCACACGAATTTCGTGTACTCGTCTTCTACTTCGTCGGATTCTCGCGGTCAGATGCGACGAGAGCGCCGCTCCCACGCCGATTCGGATAAATCGGCTCATACTAAAGCCGACCGGAGCCGTCGGAGCGGACGAGCGTATCCGTCCATGGTATCACCAGGCAAGCTCCGGGCCGTGAGCGAACTGCACCGTGACGACCGCGACGCGTTCGAGCCGTCGATCGACGAAACCGGGGACGTCGCCTACCCCACAGTCGAGCGACACCTCGACGAGCGGGACGGGACGGCCAGCGACGTTCTCGAGGCGATGGCCGACAGCGACGTCCTCTCGTCGTCGTTCGAGCACAAAGTGTACGTCTGTCCGAACTGCGCCGCCGAAGGGATGCAATACAGCACCGGCTGTCCGAGCTGTAGCTCGGTTCACGGGACGTGGGAGACGACGGTCGTCCACCCAGAGTGTGGCGAACCGCTCGAGGAGCCGGACGACGACGCGGAGGACACGGACGCGTCGTACTGCCCGGATTGCGACGCGGAGGTTCCCCCAGACGGCCTCGAGCGCGAGCGGCGCTATCGGTGTCACGATTGTGATTCCTGGACCAACTCGCCGGTCCACCGACTGTGGTGTCGGGAGTGTCCGCGCACGTACCCACCGGCTGAGGCTCGCGAACAGCCGCTCAACAGGTACTACCTGACGTCCGCCGGAGAGCGGTGGCTCGCCGACCAACAGGACGCGCGGCGATCGCTCGCGCAAGCCCTCGAGAGTCGCGGATACGAGACGAGCGTCGACGTGTCTCCGCCCGCGGCGGAGACGGAGTTGCCCGTGCACGTGTACGCGGAAGACGACCTTCTCGACGATCGGATCGTCGCGGGCGTCCACAACTCTCCCGACTCCGACGACGTCCGCCGACTCGTCGAGATTTCGCGGGAGGTGGACGCTCGACCGATCGTGCTCTCGACGAACGGCTCGGTCGACGAACGCGTCGCGGAGTTACTCGACGCAGAAGACGTCACGATGGTGAGCGCGACGGGAGGGGACCTCTCGAGTGAGTACCGCGTGGAGGCGACCGGCGGCGACGACCGACTGTTCGATCGGGTCAGGTCGTTCGTCTCGTCGTCGACCGCCAACCGCTGATCTCCCCGTGGCAAGACCCAGCACTTTACCCTGCTGGGAGAGTATACCACGGTAGATGGAAACGGGAACGGAGTACGGACTGGTCGACCTCGAGGAGACGGAGGTTCCAGGCGACGAGTGGGAGGAGATCGACGTCTCGGATACTGAGGCCGATCGCATCGCCCGCAAGCGCGACCGAAAGTTCGAGCAGTTCGAAGAGCGGATCAAAGACGCCGACCAGTTCAAGGTCGAACAGTCAGTGTTCGACGACGCGACCCTGGCGGCGCTCTACAAGCTCGTCCAGGACGGCTACGTCGAGGCCTTCGGCGGCCCGCTCTCGACGGGCAAGGAGGCCAACGTCTACCACGCACAGGGCGATGGCCGCGAGGTCGCCGTGAAGGTCTACCGGATCAACGCCTCGAACTTCCGCCAGATGCGTGACTATCTCGAGGGCGACCCTCGATTCGAGGGGCTGGGTGGCAAGAAGAAAGACGTCGTCCTCGCCTGGACCAAAAAGGAACTGGCGAACCTCCGGCGCGCCCGGAAGGCGGGCGTCCGCGTTCCGGAACCGATCGCCGCCGAACGCAACGTCCTCGTCATGGAGTACATCGGCAACGAGGAGGGGCGCGCAAAACGGCTCGGCGAGGTCCACATCGAGAACCCCGAGACCGCCTACGAGGTCATGCGCGAGTACATGCGCCGGCTCTACTCGGCTGGGATCATCCACGGCGACCTGAGCGAGTACAACGTCGTCTTCGACGAGGGACAACTGGTGATCATCGACGTCGGGCAGGCCGTCACCGTCCACCACCCCAACAGCCGCGACTTCCTCGAGCGAGACTGTGAGAACGTCGCGAGTTTCTTCTCCCGGCAGGGACTCGAGACCGATCCCGACGAACTGCTCGAGTTCGTCACGACGCCGGAGCCGGATCCGTCTCGAGACTGACCCCGTATCAGTCGGCCCGTGGAAGGTCGATACACACTCGCGTGCCGCCGAGTTCGGAGTCGTCGTCGATCCGGAGCGAGCCACCGGACTTGCGGACGACGAGGTCGACCATCCAGAGTCCGATCCCGGAGCCGTGCTGGAGGTCGGTTTCCTCCCCGGCCTGTAGCGTCTCGATCTCGTGAGAATCGATACCGGGGCCGTCGTCCGCGACGACGAGACGGACAGTGCCATCCGTCGGTCGGGCACGAACGGCGATTCGGATCGAATCGGTGTCGTCGTGGTGAGCGACGGCGTTCTGGACGAGTTCCTCGAGCGCCCGCTCGATGCTCGGGTGTGCCGAAACGACCACTTCCGAAGGGACGTCGATATCGATCTCGACGCCCGGGTGGTCGTCGGCGTACGCTCGAGCACACCGCCGAACGACGGGCTCGAGCGGGATCCGTTCGTCGGCCGTCTCGGCGTCGATGATCGTCTCGAGGTCTTTGGCGTTCTCGCTGTGGCTCAGGATGCGATCGGTGTTGGCGACGATTTCGTCGATGTGATCGTCGAACCGGCCGTCGTCGGCCCGCTCCTGAATGATCTCTGCGTGTCCACGCAGGATCGTCAACTCGTTTCTGATGTTGTGTCTGAACACGCGAGAGAGCACCTGCTTGAGCAAGTCGAGTTCCTGTTCGCGCTCTTTGAGTTCCGTAATATCGCGCAAGAGCAGCAACGTGCCGGTCGCCGTCGCCCCCTGCTCGATCGGTCGGACGTCCATCGAGAAGTGACGAACCTCCCCCTCGGATTCGAGGCTGACTTCGGTCCCGGCCGTGACACCGCGGTCGTACTGCTCGATGATTTGGGGATAGCCACCACAGACCGCCTCGAGATCGTCCCCGGTACAGTTCCCGTCGACGTCGAACAGCGCTCGTGCGGCCGGATTGCTGTCGACGATGACGCCCTCGGTATCGACGGAGAGCAGCGCATCGGACATCGTCTCGACGGCTTTCCGACGGCTGACAGGCGCGAGGGCAAAGAGCTGGTATCGAAAGAGCGCGAGCCCCCACAGCACGGTCGTAACGAGGAACAGAAGTGGCGTCAGATCGACGTAGGGCGGAACGGCGTCGACGTTTCTGAACACGTACGTGTTGAGCGCGCCGGGAAAGCCGATGGCCCAGCCGGCGATGAGCAACAGGAGCTGTCTGCGGTGATCCCCGACTGCCGACCGGAGGTCCTGTGCGAGGAGACCGGCGGGAAGCATCACCATCGCTACCGCGAACCCGATGTGGACGATGTACCACGGTCCGAGGACGAACTCGGCGATTCCGGAGGGATCCGCCGGGGTCTCCGGCGCGAGGACGAGATGGTGCCACGGGTTCGTCGCGGTGAGGACGACCGTCACGACCGGGACCACCAGGAGCGCGACCAGCCACGGCCGTTTGACCGTTACCTGTCCCCGTCTCGTGTACTCGAGGACGAGAAGCGGCCAGCCGAAGATGACGAGGATCTGGAAGACGTGCCGAATCGTCGTGTTGAGAAACACCGGCATGACCGCGGTCGGCCAGGTGATCAACGCGAGCTGAATCGACCAGCCGACCATTCCGAGTTCACAGAGGAAGAGGCCACGAGCACCCGGCTCGTCGCGTTTGCGGAACGCGTAGGCCGCCACTCCGGCGATGGGGACGGCACAGATCAGCATAAAGAAGGTCAGCGACTGTTCTGCGCTCGTCATCCCGATCTCACACTGACCAGCGTGTTGAAAACAATTATAGATGTGGGACGTTTTGCCCAGTGAGCGCTCGAGACGGGCTGAACTCGGCAGTTCGCCCCCGGAATTCGTCGGGTGCTGGACGACGAAATCCGACGAACTCAGCGCGTGGTAATCTCGTCAAGATCCAACGTGATGCATTCGTCGTAACCGACGTGATACGTTCGTCGTAACTGACGTGGCAAAAACGAGCGCAACACTCAACTCGAGTCGGTCGATCCCGGACGCGACTCCGTCGGCTCCCGAACGCCTTTGTGGTTCGCCCGCACGGATACCCGTATGAACATCGGGATCATCTCAGATACCCACGACAACGTTGACGCCGCCGAGCGAGCCGCCGAGATATTTGCGGAGGAAGGCGTCGAGATCGTCGTCCACTGTGGCGATTTCATAGCCCCGCCGCTGCTGTCCGCCCTCGAGGGGTTCGAGGTCCACGGCGTCCTCGGGAACAACGACGGCGAGATATCGGGCCTCGAGGCGGCCTTCGATGACCTCGGGTCGGAGAGCGAACTCCACGGCCGGTTCGCGAGCCTCGAGTTCGACGGGCTCTCCGTTGCCGTTCTCCACGGCGAGTCGAAGGCGGAGGTCGAGGCACTCGCCGATGCCGAGACGTACGACGTCGTCTGTTACGGCCACCACCACGAGCGAGAGCGGACGGAACGGGGTCGAACGACAGTGCTCAATCCTGGCGGACAGTTCCCGACGATCCCAGACGACCACCGGACCGTCGCGATCCTCGATACGCTCTCCGAGTCTGTCCGGTTCCGATCGGTCCTCGAGTGATCAGTGCCAAAGCGCAACTCACTCCCGTCCTCGGACGGTAGTCCCGCTATGAGCGACTCCGGTGACGGCACGGGTGACGACGTGGACGTAGATCGGTGGCGGACCGAACTCGAGGAGAAACGGGCCGAGAAAGACGAGTTCTTCGGCACCCATCCCCAGTCGCCGATCCCGTCGGACGACCGCGACGCGTTCGACGGGCTCTCGTACTTCGAACCGGACCCGACCTACCGAGTGACGGCGACGGTCGAGACCCACGACGATCCTGAGGTCGTCCTGATGGAAACGACCGCCGGCGGAGAGATGCGGTACCTGCGGGTTACGACCCTCGAGTTCACGCTCGATCGTGAGGAGCCCGACCTCGCGGACGGTACGTTCGAACTCGCGGCCTACCGTCTCGAGAGCCCGGGCGATCAGCCGCTTTTCGTCCCCTTCCGTGACAAGACGACCGGCCAGCAAAGCTACGGCGGCGGCCGGTACATGGAGCTGTCGCCCGACCGAGAGCTCACGGTCGGCGACGAGATCCTCCTCGATTTCAACCTGGCGTACACGCCGTTTTGTGCGTACAGTGACAGCTACGACTGTCCGCTCCCACCGGAGGAAAACTGGCTCGAGGTAACGATTCCGGCCGGCGAACGGTTCGAATCGTAATCGCTACGGGGCGACACCAACCGTGAGCAACGTGCCGAACTCGCGGTAGCGCTCGAGCATCGCCTGGCGGGTGTCCCAGTTATCGGTTGGAAACTCGGATTCGGGCGGGATCTCGATCTCGTGGTTGGGAAGGTTGTCCTGCTCGGCGACGTGGAGTCCCGCTTCGCGAAACGCCTCGCGGTACTGCGCCCGGTCCCAGCGGGTCATCTCCACCGAAATGGATTCCTGCCACTCGTGGGAGTGGACGTTCTCCTCGTAGTAGTCGACCGCACAGTAGACGGTCCCGCCCGGCCGCAGTACTCTGGCGATCTCCTCGAGAGTGTGGTGGGGATCGGCAGCGTAGTAGAAGGCCTCCATCGACCAGACGTGGTCGATCGAGTCGGTCGCGAACGGAAGCGAACCGAAGTCGCCGACGACATAACCGACGCTGGAATAGTCGGTGTACCCCGCCGCGTTTCGCGTCATCTCGGGCGAGCCATCGAGCCCGTAGATCCGTCCCGCGTTCTTTGTCTCCCGGAGTGCACGACCGGCGTAGCCGCTGCCACAGCCGAGATCGAGAACCACGTCGCCGGCTTCGACCGGCATCCGCGCCAGCGCGTATTTCGCGGTGTGCCAGTGTCGGTCCTCCATTCCCCTGTCTCGGCCGCTTGCGGCCCACTCATCGAACTCCTCGCGAACGCTCATACACAGCGGTCGACTCCCCACACCAAAATCCGTTCGCCTTCGACTCGAGTCATCGACATCCGCGACGGGGATGTCGTCGGCGACCGGCGGTATCGACGCCTGGCGCGCCCGCCGCCTCGACGGTGTGTCGGTCGCTCCGTGACGACCGACAGACTCTTTAGGACCGCCTAAAAAGTATGGGTGGAGAGGTTTAGGTCGACCGAAACACCGTGGGCATCGGTCTCGGTCGAACGAGACAGCCAATGCTGTCCCCTCCTCTCGACCCTTCTCTCGACGATAATCGGAAGCTATATGTGTTTTAGGTCGGCCTAAAACAAGATATGCAACAGCGCGACAGCAATCGCACGGACAGGACGACTGGACGACGACCATTCCTCGCCTCCGCGGGCCTGTCCGTGGTCGGACTCGCAGCACTCGCAGGCTGTACGAGCGACGAGGGTGGCAACGGTGGAAACGGCGGTAACGGTGGGAACGGCGGTAATGGAAACGGTGATGACGACGGAAACGGCGTCAGCGACGGGGCCGCATCGGTCGCCGACGCCGAACCACTCGCCACTCCGGTCGACTCAAGCGGCGTGAGCTGGGACGATCTCGGCGATCTCGAGGGCGAGATCACGGTGTACTCCGGCCGGACGCGCGACCAGATCGATCTGGTGTTCGAAGAACTCGAGGCAGAGTACGACGGGTTCGAGATCCACCGTGATTACGACGACAACGACGTCCAGGTTAACCAGTTGGTCCAGGAAGGCGACGCAACGCCGGCGGACGTCTTCTACTCCCAGGACCCTGGGGCGCTCGGTGCAGTCCACGACGAGGGACTCGTTCAGGAGCTTCCGGCAGACGTCGTCGACACCGTCCCCGAGAGCTACCGCGAGCCCGGCGGGCACTGGACCGGGGTCAGCGGCCGCGTTCGGTCGATCATGTACAACGAGGATCGATTGGACGAGACGCCGTTCGATAGCTGGGACGAGCTTCCGACGGATATCTTCGAGTACGCGACCGACGACCGGTTCGAGGGAATCATCTCGACGCGTCCGAACTCCGGAACGTTCCGCGGGTTCATCCAGGCGATGGTCGAACTCGAGGGCGAAGACGCGACGCGACAGTGGGTCCGCGACTTCATGGACCAGGACCCACAACTGTTCTCCGGTGGCAGCAGTCAGGCTGCAGCCATCGAACAGGGCGGTGACGACGATCCGATCATCGGGCTGGGCAACAGCTACTACGCCGCACGACTCGTCAACGAGGATCCCGATTCGCCGATCCGCGTGACGTTCACGGAAGACGATCCTGGCTGTCTATTCAGCGTCGCGGGGATCGCCGTCACGAACGATGTCGAGGATCCCGAACTTGTCGCCGAGTTTACCCGTCACCTCGTCGCCGTGGACGGACAGGAGTTCATGATAGATGCAAACGGCGAGTTCCCCGTCATCGACGGCGTCGATTACGTCGGCCCGCTGCCGAACCCGGACGAACTCAACTCGCCGACGTTCGACCTCAGTGAGTTCGACATGGAACTACAGGGAGCAAGCGAGCTCCTAGAAGAGGAAGATATGATGCCGCTATAACGCCGATCTGCTGGTTCGATTATCGGTCGGAGACACCGTTTTTGAGCCCGAGCAGCCAGAGCCAGCCAACGAGCCAATCAAGAGTTTCAAGAGCGTCGAGCGCCGACCAATCGACGACGCGAACTGATCCGATTGGTGCGCGGAACACACGATGAAATCGACAACGAACGACGCAGATCCCGCACACCGATCCGATTCGATCGGTGACCGGATCAAACGTATCGACCCATGGATGGTCGCGTTGGGAGCGGTGAGTGCGATCATCGCGTTTCTCGTCGTCACCCCGATGTTCTGGGTGGTCTGGCAAGCCTCCACGGTCGATTTCTCCCGTGCCACCGACCTCGTCGTCTCCTCACAGACCGCGTTGGTTACGGCAAACAGTATCGCGTTGATGCTGTCCGTCACGCTGTTTTCGATCCTGCTCGGCGTTCCACTCGCGGTTCTGACGACTCGAACGGATCTTCCGTACCCGCGTTTTTGGACCGTCGTGGCTGCGCTCCCACTGGTCATTCCGAGCTACATCGGTGCGATCGCGTTCGTCTCGATGTTCGGCTCGGGCGGCGAGGTTGATTCGCTCCTCGGCGTTACTCTCCCCCGCGTCCACGGTCTCCGGGGATCGATTTTCATCATCACGCTGTACACGTACCCGTACGTGTTCTTGACCACCAGGGCGGCGCTGCTCTCGATGGACAGTTCGCTCGTCGATGCCGCGCGGACGCTCAACGCTGGCCCGCTCGAGGCGTTCCGACGGGTTACGTTCCCCCGGATCAGGCCAGGAATCGCCGCCGGGGCGTTGCTCGCCGGACTCTACGCGATATCGGACTTCGGGACGCCGGCGTTTATGCAGGCGAGCGTGTTTACGAGCACGATATACTGGGAGTTCAGCGGGTTCGCTCCCGAGTACGCCGCGTTGCTCGCGTTACAGTTAGTCGCGATCGTGGCCGTCGTCCTCGTCATCGAAGCCGGGATCGGACGCGACGAAGACGCAAGCGGCGGCGCGGACGGAAGCGGGAGTGTGATACGCCTCGGAACCTGGAAGTGGCCCGCGATGGGATTCGTCTCGCTGCTGGGCGTTCTCACGCTCGTCGTCCCGGTCGCGATCTTTACGAGCTGGCTGTTCCGCAGTGAGGGCGACCGGATCCCCTCCCTCGAGTTCCAGTGGGAGTTTGCGTTCAACTCGGTTCGACTCGCCGTGCTCGCCGCAGTGGTCGCGTGTGCGTTCGCCTTACCGGTCGCGTACTACTCCGGGCGAACGAACTCCGTCGTCTCTCGGATACTCGAGCGGGCAACCTACATCGGCTTCGCCGTACCTGGCGTCGTGATCGGGCTCGCGCTGGTGTTTCTCGGAACCCGGACCCTGCCGTCGTTGTACAGACAGGGAGTCTGGCTGCTCGTGTTCGCGTACGTGATTCGATTTCTCCCGCAGGCGGTCGGTACCGTCCGGTCGTCCGTGCTACAGGTCGACAGCAAGACGATCGAGGCCGCCCGGACGCTCAACGCCGGTCGACTCGAGACGTTTCGGCGCGTGACCCTCCCGTTGATCATGCCTGGCGTGATCGCCGGCGGCGTCCTCGTGTTCCTGACCACGATGAAGGAACTGCCGGTGACACTGATGGTCGGGCCCGTCGGACTGGACACGCTCGTCATCATCATCTGGGACGCCCAGGACGCGCTGGCCTACCGGTACGCGGCCGTCCCGGCGCTGTTTCTCGTCCTCATCTCGGGGCTCTCGATGCTGGTCCTGTTGCGACAGGAAGGGGGCGACCTGAGCTAACGGTGCCGGGTTCGGATACCGGTTCGCAGTAGTCCAATCCCGGGCAGCGATCCGCAGCAGTCCAATGTCCCACTCGAGACCGGGAATCCGCACTATTAAGTCGATTCCGGAAGTTGTTCAGTTCAACATGGATTATCGGCTCGAAATCGACGGAACACCGGCAACGATTCCCGGTGGCACCGGCGTTCTCTTACTTCATCCGAGCACCGGGGAAACGGACCGAATCGACACCGACTTTCTGAAAACCGACACCGACCACTTCCTCGTCGTCTCCACCCGAACCACTGCCCGCGAAGTCAGACAGAAACTCGAGTACTACGACGTCGACGAAGAACGCGCCGAGATCCTCGACACGCTCAGCATCGAACGCGGTTACTCCCGACGCAAGACGGACACGGTACACTACGTCGCCGCACCCGACGACGTCGACGGCATCGTCGAGCACATCGACGGCTTCCTCGAGAACCACGACGGCAAACTTCGGCTCAGTTTCGACTCCGTCACCGAACTCGCCTACTACGCCGGCGACGATGACGCCCTCGAGGCGGTCGACCGCATCCTCGAGCTACTCGCGAACCACGACGCGGTCGGCCTCTTTCACCTCTCGGAAGAACCCCACGACCGCTCGGTCGTCGACGACTTTCGTAGCCGCTTCGACGGCGTGATCGACCTCAACGAGGACGGGAACGTCGAAGCTGACTTCTGAGCAAGGTTCGAACCGACTTTCGAACAAGACTCTAATCGCCTTTCGAGCGAGACCCTGATCGATCTACGAACGAGACGCGGATCCACACCGAACGAGCCACATGCCAGAGTACGACAAACTCGTCCGCGACCGGATTCCCGAGATCGTGGAGAAAAACGACCAACGACCGGAGATCCACGTCGCCGACGCCGAGGAGTACACCGATCGCCTCGCCGCGAAACTCCGCGAAGAGAGCCGAGAGTTTGCAGACTCCGGTGAGTTCGAGGAGTTGGCCGACGTCCTCGAGGTCGTCTACGCGATCCTCGACCACCGAGAGCGAACGCTCGAGGACCTCGAGGCGGTTCGTCGCGAGAAACAGTCGGAGCGAGGTGGGTTCGCGGACGGAATCGTCCTCGAGTGCGTCGAGGAATAACTCCAGGTCGAATTTACTCAGAGAGGGCGTCGAACGTCTTTTCGGCCCACGTAATCGCGTACTCGGGACCGTGGTCGCGGTATGCTCCGGTCTCGAGTGCGGCAAAGGGTGGTGGAAGCTCGAGCGCGTGTTTGATCGTCGCACACGCAAGTTCCGTCGCATCCGCGAACTCCGTCTCGCCCCGGGCGACCGCCCGCGAAAGCCCGGAAACGCGTCCCTCGAGGCGAGTTCCGGCGTCCTGCCAGGCGTCCGCGAGGTCGGGCTGGTCGTCCCGCCAGTCGGCGAACACGTCCCGCGCCTGGAGGCCGACCCAGCCGTCGTACAACGCCGTTGCCACCTGGTAAGTATCGTTCGGACCGAGCGGAACCACCCGATCGAACTCGCGGTAGGCTTCCTCGAAGAAGCCGAGAAAGTGTTCGGGAACGTCGAGGCCGAGTTCGACGAACGCCTCGGCAATCAGAAACTCGAGAAACGGCTCGGGTGAGCCTTCGACTCGCGGTTTGACGAGAACGACCGCCGGATCGGTCTGTTTGGTCCAGGCGATGCTCCCGTCGCCGGGCATCCCGATCGTGAGGTCCGAACCGGCGTACCGCCGGAGCAACGTCGGCGCGTCCTCCGGAAGCCACTCCGACGGATAGCTGGTCGGCTCGAAGCCGTCGACGATCACTCCGAGGTCCTCCGCGACCGCCGGTCGCAGTGTCTCGAAATCGCGCTCGCAGTCGAAGACGAGCGTGTTCGGCGCGTGCTCGTCTCGAACGTCCGCGAGACGTCCCGAGAGTTCGCGGCTCTCGAACATCAGACGAAGACGGTCTGGAAAACGAGCAAAAGCGAGAGGATAGCCGAGACGGCAACGGTGCCGACGACGATCTTGGTGGGTGTACTCATACTCGATCCCAGTCGTTGCCGCCGCTTAAATCCATCTTTCCGTTACCGTCGCTTAAATCCATCATTCTCCGTCTCGAGGCGCGATCGGACGGGTGTGGCGAAGATCACGTCGTGATACCCTTCATCGTCGACCGTGGGTCACTGCGGATTTCGTTCGGTCTACAGAGGCTTCGGAGAAACCCCCACCAGTTCACGTGGAATTGTTACATGCTCTAGCTCTCGAAAGGTTGAACAAATCGGATCGTCTCGAGAAGAAACGAAGGTGGTCGGGAAACACGGGTCGATCTCTCGGAGAGACACCGATTCCGCGGATCGATCAGTCTTCCGCGTCGCGCCACGAGTCCGGAACGTCGATGACGTACCGACCGTCTTCCTGGAGGGAGATGATGTACTCCTCTCGGTTGTACAGTTCCATCAGGTTGAGTTCGTACTGTCCCGGGTTGAGGATCTTGATGCTCTCGAATTGCTCGTTGAGTTCTGCTCGAAGTTCCTCGATCGATGGCTGATCACCGGATGGTTCGCTCACGACACGCCCGTGGTCGGGGTCCTCGTCGGATCCAGACGCCGTCTCCTTGTTCGCAGCGTCGTCGACGGCTCCCTCGGAGTTTGCGGTGGGGCGGTCGCCCCCACCAGTCGATGTCGAATCCGCCGGGGTGTCAGACACGTGATGGTTTTGTGCTGTGTCCCATCGATCAGCAGACGAACGTTCGGAAACAGGCGGTAGATCGTTCCTCGAAACGATTTCGCTCCGTGCATCCGCCTGCGCAGATTCCTCGGACTCCGCGAGCGTCGCTCTCTGATCCTCGGATCGGTTCGAATCGCTTGGCGGAGTCGAACCGTCGTCGGTCCAGGACGTGTTCGAGGACGAAGGTTGATCCGGTTGTGCGGACGAGGGATCTGACTCGCGGCCGGATCGGTCCTCCGGACGACGAGCCGTATCCGGCCAGGCCTGATCGGAGACATCCGACTTCTCGAGATGGTTCGAGGGTGACGGCTCTCGAGACGAAGACGAGGTTGGGTCGGGCTCTCGAGACGAAGACGAGGTCGATTCAGTCGCCTCCGTTGCCGGAACCCAGTCGGAGTCGGGAGGGTGCGACGAAGATTCGTCCGTGTCGACAGCGGACGAACCAGTTCTGTCCGGGTCGGTCGGTGATCGAGCTCCGTCTACGGCGTCGGTCGACCGGGAGTCGGCTTCGGAATCGGGTTCAGCCGAGGCCGAGGAGTCGGCTCCAGCTGACGTCGACGGCGTGAACTGGAACTTGTTTCCGCCGCAGTTTGGACAGCCCGACAGCATCTCTTTCGATCCGTCGGGGAACGTCCGGCCGCAGTTCGTGCATTCGTGGGGCATTAGTTCGGAGTAGTGTAAGTGTTAGCTTCGAGAGACGAGGGCGCTGATGAGCGTCTCGTCTTTATGAAGCGTCTCGATCCGGTTCGCCGGTCCGATCACGGTCAGTTTCGCCTCCGATCCGTCGCCACCCATAATCCGACCGAGAAGCGACGAGTCCTTGCTATCCGACTTCGGATACGTCTCGATCTCGATCCCGTTGAAGTCCTCGGGATTGATTTCGGCCATCGTCGTCTCGATGAGCCTACTCTCTTCGTCCGGCGTCAGACCTTCTTCTAGGATGACGATGTTTCCGTCGTGGACGCCGTCTAAGATCATCCGGATCTTCTCCATCGTCGCCATGTTCTCCATGCGCTCACCGCTGATCAGGTCGATCTGGATTCCGTCTGCGGGATCGGAGTCGTCGGCGTTAGTTGCTGTTGGCATCCAGGTTCACCCGAAGTACTCCGCGATGTTCTCGTACACTTCGTCCATGTTCTCGCCTTCCTTCGCCGAGAGCGGAACGGTCTTGTGCTGTGGGAAGGCGTCCTCGATGCGTTTGACGCTCGAGTCGTCTAAGTCGATCTTGTTTGCGAAGATGAGAACCGGGAGATCACGAGATTCGATGATACCGATCAACATCGTGTTGACCTGCGTGATCGGATCCTCCGCGCTGTCGAGGACGTAGATGACGCCGTCGACGTCCTCGCGAAGCCAGTGCATGGCTTCGGCGACCCCTTCGGTCGCCTCACGAGAGCGACGAATCGCGTCGTCTTCTTCCATCTCGTCGGTGAACTCCTCGTAATCCACTTTCGTCGTCACGCCAGGCGTGTCGACGATGTCGATCGTTACCGACTTTCCGTTCCGTTCGATCTCGACGTTTTCTTTCCTACGCGCGCGACGAGTCTCGTGGGGGATGTGACTCTCCGTCCCGATCGCATCGCCCGTCCAGTCTCGGGCGATGCGATTTGCGAGTGTCGTCTTTCCGGCGTTCGGTGGACCATAGATACCGATTCGTTTGGGTTCCTGTTCGGAGAACAGGCGGTCCGTAGCCCGAGAGATACTATCTTTGAGTTCTGTGAACAGTCCCATCGTTAGGGCCTCCAGCACACGGGGTGTGTCTGCGCGTACTACTGAACCGAACTCACTTAAGCCTACGTCAAACGAGTTGACTCTCGGATAGAAGAGAGTGTAAGACCTTCGAGATATTTGAGTGTGGGTTTTGCGGGAAGTACCGAGCTTGGTATCGATCACTCGAGCGATACTCGGTCGGTTGTCGCTGGTCCGAACATAATAACGTGTTACTACAGGTGAACTAAGACGAGGAGTCCGGATGGGATGTCGGACGTGCTGAGTAAACTGTGAGAGGAGATAGCACGGAACTAAGAGAGGACAACACGAGAATGTGAGGTGTTGCCACGGCCCATAAGAGGAGAGAGTACGAGTGGAGTCGAGGCTGGGGAACACACCCCCACCCCTTCGTTTCGAGTGGAGACCACCGAACCCGTCACTCTCGAGACGGTGTTCGAGGACGGTGAGGTGGACGAAGCGGCGTCGATCGGAAGTGATTGGACGTCTCTGGAGTGATTTTGACGGTTTCAGGATTTCTAGTAATTCATCGGCTGAAACCGAGCAAATCTAGTTCTCTCTAGTAATAAAACCAATGCACTCTAGTAATAACTCTATTTTGCTAGTTCTGCGGATGCTGTTTCTACCCTACCTAAATAAAACTTCCCAGACTAGATCCTGTCGTTCCCACCGACCTCTTCGACGGTTTCCACTCGAAACGAAGGGGTGGGGGGGGGGGGG